>CAZPPZ010000001.1:0-16817 GCA_964588545.1 uncultured Myxococcales bacterium
ACGACAACCTCGATGGTCACCACCACCACCTCGACCACGCTGCTGCCGTAGTCGAGTCGCACCTCAGGTTTGGGCAGGGTGCCGCTCCTGCCTAATGAGCCCCGGGCACGTTCTGCGTGTTCGGGGCTCGCTTGTATGTGCTCAGTGCGCTTCGCGCATACCCGCTGGAGCGATACCGTTAACAGCGCCCAGGAGACGCCTCGAACCTCTACCACACTGCCAGCGCGCAGGCTGAAGAAGCGCGCCACACTCGGATTGTGGTGGTGATAATGACCGTTGCCGCGACTCGTCTGCTGGCCTTCATGGCAGAGCTTGAAACCTCCAGATGCCCGGGTATCAATGCTGGGGCGGTGCTGAGACCCGCCCGGGAGGCGTTGTTATGATTGGTTCACGTCAGATGGTTGTCTGCTTGGCCGTGGTGGTCTCTATTGGTGGCATTGGCTGCGTGGCCAGCCGCTCGGGCAAGGTATACTCACGTTCGCAGGCACGGCAGACCCACAACGTGCGCCAAGCCACAGTCGTGCATGTTGCTGCTGTGCAGATAGAAGGTACCAAGTCTGGGGTTGGCACGGTTACTGGCGGTGTCATTGGTGGCGTAGTCGGCAGTACCATCGGTGGTGGTACCGGCCGCAAGCTGGCGACCGTAGCCGGAGCGGCGCTTGGTGCCGCGGCTGGGGCTGCAGCTGAAGAAGGTGTCACCAAAGCGGACGCTTATGAGATTACCGTCAAGTTTGATGACGGCGGCACGGTGGCCATCGTTCAGGAGGCCGACGAATACTTTATCGAAGGCGAGCGGGTCAATGTACTTACCGCCCACGATGGCACCACGAGGGTTCGTAAGTCCAGCTACTGACCCCTACTCTATAGGCCAGGCATCAGGCGAGAAGAGCTCGCGTTGGTGCAGAACTATGTCAGGACGCCCGCGGGGGACGCGTCGTAGGTCGTGTCCGGGGAACACCACCAGCTGGGGAGCCAGTTCGAGGAGTCGGCGTATCCGGTTACGCACGTCGGCGGCACGCTGACCATCGACGACGATGTGTTGTACATCGTCGTCTTCCAGCCAATCAAAATGAACGACCAAGTCTCCGGCCAGAAACGCCGGCCCTTGTGGCAGCTGGAGGAGCACGCCGAGACCACCGACGGTGTGTCCGCCACCCTCGACTAGCACCATTGAGCCGTCACCAAAGAGGTCGATGCTGTGGTCAAAGGTGGCGTAAGCGCTAGTCGACGAGAAGTCGATTTCTTGCCAAGAGCTTTCTTCTACCCAGTCGGTGTGGCGAGGCGCGAATCCCTGCATGCGCGAACGCGAACGCTCTCGTGAGCCACGGCCCACAACAAAACTAGCCGAGCGGAAGGCTTCGGCCCCACCGACGTGATCAAAATGGAAGTGCGAAAGGATTACGGTGTGCACCGCACCAGGCTCGAGTCCGGCGCCACGCATCTGCGAGGGCAGGTCTAGCCCGGGACGTGAGCGGGTTTTGAAGAGCAGACGTGTGAGCGGGTGCAGGGCGCCTTCGGCGAGTTCACCGACTTCCTCGCTTAAGCCGCAGTCGAAGACGACCAGCCCATGCGTAGGATGGTCGATGACGAAGGCCGGCGCCGCTCGCCACAGTGCTGGATGACCGGCCAGAAGAGGCGAGACACGGTTCATGCCGGTGTTGAAGACATGCAGCTTCATGCCGGCGACGGCCGGCCAGTCGCTGGCGGTTACCTTCGCGAGGCCTGTCGGTGCTACCGACCCGATAACCCTCTGTGGTCGATAACAACCGCTGGGTATCACCGACACAGCGATGAGCCACGCTGCTATGCCACGTGAGCGCCAGGCGAATGAAATCGTTGATGCCATAGTCTATCCAACCCGGCGTTGCTGGTCTTTCCAGTAGGGCTCGCGCAGGTCTTTCTTGAGGAGCTTGCCGCTGGGGTTACGCGGCAGCGCGGCGACGAAATCAACCGAACGGGGGCGTTTGTAGCCCCCGAGCTTGCCCTTGCAGAATGCTAGAATATCGTCTGCACTTAAGTCGCAGCCGTCCTTCTTTACGACGATGGCCTTTACCTCTTCGCCCCACTGCTCACTGGGAATGCCGATCACTGCCGCATCGGCGATTGCGGGGTGGGTGAAAAGTACGTCTTCGATCTCTCGTGGGTATACGTTCTCACCGCCCGAGACGATCATGTCTTTGACGCGGTCCTGGATGTAGAGATAGCCGTCGTCATCGAGGATTCCTGCGTCTCCGGTGTGGAGCCATCCGCCGTGTAGAGCCTTCTCGGTTTGGTCGGGCAGATTCCAGTAGCCACTCATGATTTGTGGGCCGCGGCCGACGATCTCACCAATGGTGCCGTTGGGTACGGCTGTGTCGTTGTTGTCGACTATGCGCAGCTCGGTACCGAGCAACGGCCTACCGGCCGATGCCAACAGGGCCTTTTCTCCGGCGAGCGCGCGACGATGGTCTTCAGGCATGAGGTAGGTAAGTACCGCGGTGGTTTCGGTCATGCCGTAGGCTTGCAGGAAGTCGCACTTGAAGACTTCCATGGCCTCACGCAGAGTCTGTTCGGCTATCGGAGAGGCCCCGTAAACGAGCAAGCGGAGGCTATCGAAACAGCGTTGTTTGACGTCGGGTACGGCTAGCAGACAGAATTGAATCATCACCGGCACCAGCAAGGCAACGGTTATGTTATCTTCGGAAAGCGCACGAACGGTATCTTCAGGGAGAAAATCTTCTTGGATATACAGGGTCCCACCCTGTTGTACCGTGGCGAAGGCCATTATAGCTGCTGCTGCATGGTAGAGCGGCGCTACTACGAGTGAGCGGTCACCGGGGTTGGTGGCGAGAACTTGTTGAAACTGCTGCAGCTGTCTAGTCACCGCCCGATGGGTCAAAACCGCACCCTTGGGACGTCCCGTCGTGCCGCTGGTGTACATCTGATAGAGATCGTGGTTCTCGGTGATGTCGCATTCAGGCGGGCTGCTTACAGGGCTCGATTGCCCGCCGCAGAAGTCTTTCCATCCTCTCCAACCGTCACGACTACCGTCGATGAGGATGGATTGTTCTACGCTAGTGAGTTCTCCGAGGGCTGGTGCCAGGGCTTCGGCTAGCCCAGACTGGGCGAATAGCAGCTTGGCTCCGGCGTCGTTGATGATGTAGGCCCACTCGGGCGCCGCCAAGCGATAGTTCAGCGGTACGGGAGCCACGCCCACGCGCGAGGCGGCATAGTATATGAGCATCATCTCTATGGAGTTTTTCGAGAGAACGGCTATGCGATCGCCGACGCCGAGTCCGGCATCGACTAGCGCGTTGGCGATGCGCTTGGTCTGCGTCCGTGCCTCGGCGTAGCTTAGGCGGCGATCACCGAGGATGGCAAAATCGAAATCCGCGTGTTCACGCGCGTGATAGTCGAGAAAATCGTGAAGTCGCATAGTTGTTTCCTGTTGGCTGTTAGTGGACTCCGGAGCCGGGTATTAGCGATTCGGGTTCGATACCCAGACGGCGCACTGAGGCTTCCCACATTGTCTCGGCCGGTGTCTCGAAGAGCAGCTCCGGGGTGACGTCGCTGTTTACCCACGCCCCTTCGGCCAATTCGCCTTCGAGTTGCTCGGGCCCCCAGCCGGCGTATCCGAGAACGAAACGCACTTGATGAGGCGGGTCGCTCGAGAGAACGCGCAGCGCCTCGGGAGCAGAGGACAGGTAAAGGCCGTCGCTGACCTCGCGGGTGCATTCCTCCGAGAGACCAGCAGCAGGCCCATGTAGTATCCACCCGGTCTCCGGCTGTACCGGACCGCCCCACCATGCCACATCGGTAGGGTTACCGTTCCACACCATATCGAGCCCGCGCAGTAGGTCGCAGACGCGGTTGTCGCTGGGCTGGTTGACGATCAAGCCGAAGGATCCCTCGCTCTGGTGCTCGATCATCAGCACCACGCCGCGGTGGAAGTTAGGGTCGGCCAGCTGGGGCATGGCGATGAGCAGTCCCGGGGCTACTGTGATCTCTGCTGGCATGGTACCCCATGTCTAGCGCCTGCCCCCTTTGTGGGCAAGACGCGGGTGATGCGTTGCGTTGCGTTGGCTGTGACCAGAGGGGTAAGCTCGCCGAATGGAATTTGGAACTCTGGTGCCTCAAGGATGGCGTTACGATTTGATGGGGGTCGAAGGTGGGGCCAATAAATGGGCGACCTTCAAGCGTGTAAGCCGTGCTCTCGACGAGTCAGGGTGGGATTCGCTGTGGGTTTGGGACCATTTTCACACTTTCCCGAGTAAGCGCATCGAAGCTACTTTTGAGGCTTGGACTCAGATGGCGACGCTGGCCGAGATCACCCAGCGTGCGCGTATTGGACAGATCGTCACCTGCATTCAGTATCGCCAGCCCTCGTATCTGGCCAAGGTCGCGGCCTGCGTCGATGTAGCCTCGGGTGGCCGGCTAAATGTCGGTCTGGGCTCGGGCTGGTTCGAGGAAGAGTTTGCCGCCTATGGTTACGACTTTCCGAGCGTGGGCAAACGTCTGCGCCGTCTCGAAGAAGCCATTCAGATCATTAATCTGATGTGGAGCGAAGAGCAGGCTAGTTTTGACGGTAAGCATTACTCGGTTAGCGAGGTTGTATGCGAGCCGAAGCCTCTGCAGAAGCCGCGGCCACCGATTTGGATCGGCGGTCGTGGCAAGAAAGTCTTGCTCCGGATGGTCGCGCAGTACGCCGATGTGTGGAACTACAACGGGCCGATCGAAGAGTTCGATGAGACCGTCGAGATTCTCAAGCAACACTGCCGGGATGTAGGACGTGATTTTGATGAAATTCGTGTCACTGCGATGGCGACCGGGGTTTGCTGGGATAGCGATGAGGAACTCGACGCTTTCTTCGAGAGGATTGCTGCTCAGAGGGTTCGTCGTGAAGCGCTCTTGGAGTTCGTACGCTGTAAGGGAAGCCGAGAGCAGTGTGCGGAATATGTCCGTGCGTGGAAGGACAAGGGCTGTGATGGCCTGGTGTTCTTCTTCAGTGATATTGCCAGTGTTGGTGACGGTAATTCGCAGGCTGAAGTATTCCTGCGCGACGTCTTGCCGCAGGTCTGAGCGATTTAGTCGGTCGGCGGGCTAAGTCCGAGCAGGCTGGCCATCGAATGGGCTGCGCTGTTGCCGCTGCGTATGCAGTCGGGCAGCCCCGTTCCCCGGTAGGCGTTACCGGCCAGCGACAAGCCGGGTAGCCCCGACAGCTGCGCGTCGATCCGATCCATACGATCGAGGTGTCCGACGTGATACTGGGGCATCGATCGTGGATATCGTGAGATAACTGTTTCGATCGGCGCGGCGCTCAGACCGGATAACTGGGATAGATCGTGTTGCACGGCGCTGGCCATGGCCTGGTCGTCGAGAGAAAAATTTTCCGGCGCCAAGGCTCCGCCGACGAACGCGCGAAGCAGGATCTTGTCCTCTGGTGATCTGCCACGGTACTTGAAGCTACTGAAGGTGCAGGCCATGACCGTCCGCCGCTCGATCGCCGGCACGACAAACCCGAAGCCGCTGAGGGCGGCCGGTACATCTTCGCGCCGGTAGACGAGATTTACTGTGGCCGATGAACTGTGCTCTATGGCGTCGAGTTCATCGGCTAGTTCCGGCGTCACGGTTCTCAGCATGGTAGCGGCAACATAAGACGGCGTGGCTATACACAGTGCGTCTGCAACATAGCTGTGCTCACCACACTCGATGCGCCAGGTGTTTGCTTCGCGATGTACGATAGAAACCCGACAGCCGGTGTGAAGCGTTTCTTTGGGCAGGCGCCGAGCGAGTTCGCGCGGAATATCTTCGAGGCCGTTGGTCAGTGAAACGAAAAGATCATAGCGCGGGCCGCGTGCACTGGCAGCAGAGTCGCGCGCCCGGCGCGCAGCGAGCATGCCACGTATGACACTGCCGTACTTGTGCTCCATGTCGAGGAATCGAGGCATGGTAGCTCGCAGGCTCAGACGATCGGGATCGGCGCTGTAGATGCCACCGACCATGGGTTGGGCCACGCGCTCGAGAGCTTCGCGCCCAAGGCGCCGCCTGACGAAGGCTCCGAGACTTTCGTCCCCGTTGCTGTCGCGTCGTGGTATGACGATGTCGGCCGCCATGCGCAGCTTACCACCAATGGTCAACAGGCGGGTAGTGGCGAAAGGCCAAAAGCGCGAAGGGGCCATCAGGTGGAACCCCTCAGGCAGTGGATGCAGACGATTGCCATGAGCGACAAAACTGCCAGCGTGTTCGCGCGTGGTTGGGATAATCTCGTCTTCGAGTCCGAGTTCTCGGCAGAGTTCGAGGCCCCAGGGTTTCTCGGTGACCAGGGATTCGGGGCCACGTTCGATTACCAAACCGTCGTGGGCTTCGGTCTTGATTACACCACCGAATCGATCACTGGCTTCGAGAAGGGTCAGCTCGAGCTTCTTGTCGCAGCTCTCGGCGATGGTGTGGAGACGATAGGCCGCCGTTAGCCCCGCGATGCCCCCGCCGATGACAACGGCTCTCAGCGGCGCCGAGGCGTCGCTACTGTTCATCGTTTGCCGCTCTCGGCGCTGAACTCGTGAACGGCATCGATCAGGGCGATAACGTTGTCGACGGGCGTGGCCGGTAGAATGCCGTGACCAAGATTAAAGATGTGGCCATCGCGGCCCGCGACTTCGTCGAGTACACGTTTAGCCGCCGCGCGTATGGTTGGTGGGTCGGTGAACAGGACTACGGGATCTAGGTTCCCCTGTATGGCGAGTTGCGGAAAGCGCGCCGCGGCCTCCGCGATTGCTACGCGATGGTCAATCCCAATAACCTGCCCACCGGCGCGCACCTGAAGGTCGAGAAGGGTGGCGGTGCCAGTACCGAAGTGAATTATTGGAATATCGTCGGGCACCGCGGCAATCGCCGCTCGGGTGTGTTCGAGGACATAGCGCTCGTAGTCTTCGGGAGAGAGACAGCCGACCCAGCTGTCGAAAAGTTGAATGGCCTGGCAGCCGGCTTCGACCTGGGCGAGCAGATAGGCGCCGACCGCACGCGCGATCAGCGCCATCATCGCGTCCCACGCGCCTTTGTCGGTGTACATCATTTTCTTGGTAGCGATGTAATTGCGCGACCCACCGCCCTCGACGATGTACGAGGCGAGCGTGAACGGAGCTCCGCTGAAGCCGATCAGGGGGGTGTGCGGAGCTAACGCCGCACGGGTTGCGCGGATGGCGTCGAAGACGAAACCGAGAGATGCCAAGGGATCGACCTCGACTAGCCGACCGATGTCTTCGCTGCCACGGACCACTCGCGAAATACTCGGCCCCGCGCCACGGGTGTACTCAAGGCCCAGACCCATGGGCTCAACGATGAGCAGAATATCTGAAAATATGATGGCAGCATCGGCATTGATACGTTCCGCAGCTGTAACTGTGACTTCGGCGGCTAACTCCGGCGTCTTGCACAAATCGATGAAGGGCACGCGTGCACGGACTTCACGATACTCCTGCATGTAGCGGCCGGCCTGACGCATGAGCCACACTGGGGTGTATGGTGCGGATCGGCGACGGCAAGCGAGCATGAACGGGCTGTCGTCGAGGTGGTAAGCAGGCGCAGCGCTGTCATCACGCGGACGTGCCGGTGTCGCTTGTTCGCGCATCAGCGCGCGCTTGGTGCTGATGATGTCGGGCGCACATGCTGCGGTCTCGCGTATGAGGACTCCGAGCTTGGAGTGTTCGGGCTCTAGATCAACCGGGATGCCGAGTTCGTCTAGGGTTTCACTGCACACCGGTCCAATCGATGCTACTAGTGTCTCGGTGAGAGCCGCGCGAAGCGGTTCTTCAATGTTGGCCTCGTCCGCGGCTTTGATCATGTTCACAGCTTGGGTGGCGCTGGTAAAAATCACGACATCGACCGTGCGATTGATGATCTCGTGAAGGGTGGACAGCAGCGGACGGCGATCTGCGGGAAGATCCCAGCGGTAGACCTCGATGCAGTCTACCTCTGCGCCGCTAGCCTCGAGTGCATCGACGAGGCGGCGGTTGGTGACGCCATACTCTTGAATTGCTATGCGGCTACCGTTGAGGGTGGCCTTGCCGCAGTTGTCTTCGAGCGTTGTGAGTAACTCGCGCCAGGTATTCGGCGCGGGAACGCTCAGTGTGACCTCTACTCCGAGTTCGCGAAGTACGCGCTGGGGCTTTGGTCCACGGGCGACCACTGTGGTAGCCGCCAGCGCAGCCACCAGCTCAGCGTGCGCGTGGCTGCTCTCCATTGCCGCGAAGAGGTAGCGCGTGCCGCTACCGGTGAGGAAGACGACGGTGTCATAGTCGCCGGTGAGCAAGCCTGCGGAAAAACGCAGAGCTGCAGCGTTGTTCTCGATCGGCAGCTCACGCATAGCTGCTGCCGCCAGGGCTACGCCACCGGCGGCCTGGATCAGGCGTCGGGCCTCATCCCCCTTGCGGTTCTCGAATGACGCGACGCGTAGGCCGCCGAATCCACTATCGCCGTCCGATTGCGTTGGTTGTTGGTCGGCCATTGGGTTTCAAGGATAGGTGGGGGGCGATTTCGCGGCAAATGTCAACGATTTTGTGGCGATCGTCGCTGCTGTGGAGCCACCCCAAGCCCTTGGAATTGGGTGTCTATGCCGCATTACGTCAAGATTGTGTTGCTTGAAGCGCCGCAATCCCTTGACCGCAGTCCCTGCCATTGTGGTAGGATCCGCGGTCGGCACGACAGCAACAGCCGGGTGCTGCGCGTAATGTTGGGAGGCCCCGCAACAATGAAGATCTATGAAATTACCAAACACTCGACGGTCGCGCTTCAGACCATCGGGCCGGAGAAGTCGGTTAACTCGGCCGCGCGCAAGTTGGTCGAATATAACATCGGTGCTCTGCCGGTGTGTGATGATGCGGGCGAGCTTATTGGCATCATTTCCGAACGCGATATCTTGCGCTTGTGTGCGGGCGAAGAACCACGCGCAGCGATGCAGCAGAAGGTCGCTGCGGTGATGACCCGAAACCTGGTGACCAGTGCGCCCGATGATGACATCGAGCACGCCATGAGAGTTATGACCGAGCGACGCATTCGGCATCTACCAATTCTCGAGAACGATCAGCTCGTAAACATCATTTCTATTGGCGACCTGGTTAAGTCTAAACTCGAAGGCGCTGCGACCGAGATCCGTTTTCTTCGCGACTACGTTGCCGGCTGAACCCCTCGTATCCGGTTAATCACGGCATCCTGTAGTTGAATCCTCGCGTTCTTACGAGACGAGAGAAACCCATGCTTGACAGCGTGATGCCGATGCCGCTGTCTTTCCACCCCGACCACGGCAACGCTGGATCCAGGTAGTCGCAGCGATTCAAGAATATGGTTCCGGCTTGTAAGCGCCGTCCCAGGCGGCGCGCGGCCTGGGCATCGATGGTCCATATCGAAGCGGTCAGGCCGTAGCGCGAGTCATTCATCAGTGAGACCGCTTGGTCGTCGTCGTTTACCGCGCTAACCGCGACCACCGGAGCGAAGTTCTCTTCGGTCATAATCTCCATGCTGTGGTTGGTGTCTGCGACTACCGTCGCGGTGAAGTAGCGACCCTTGCCCCCGTGTGTCGTCGCCGAGCCGCCGGTGACGACGCGTGCTCCAAGCGCCACAGCATCTTCTATCTGGGCATTGATTCTGTCGATGGCATTGGGCTGCGCCATCGGCCCCAGAGTGGTGGCACCATCTGTGGGATCCCCGGGCTGCCAAAGTGCTGCGGCGGCGGCCAAGGCATCGACGAAATCCGCATATATGGCCTTGTCGACGTACACTCGCTCGATTCCGCAACAACTCTGACCGGCGTTGTAGAAAGCGCCTTCGGCAATGTTGACGGCGGCCGATTCGATGTCGGCATCGCCACGTACGTAAGCTGGATCCTTGCCGCCAAGCTCCAAGCCGACGTCGATGAAGCGCCCGGCCGCTGCTCGCGAGACTGCACGCCCGCCGGCAACCGATCCCGTAAAGGCTACGTACCCTACTCGAGCATCGCTGACGAGAGTGGCGGTGGCCTCGTGGTCGGCGGTCACGGCGCTCAGCAAGTGCTCGGGAGCACCCGCGGCGGCGAAGGCCTCGGCAAAGTGTAATCCGCACAGCGGGGTGCGGCTCGAGTGTTTGAGCAACACAGCGTTGCCCGCGAGTATCGCCGGGATGACGACGTTGACGGGGATTAGCAGCGGATAGTTCCAGGCGGCGATATCGAGAACCACACCGAGTGGTACTTTTTCGATCCAGCGCTCGATGCCGTTGTCCGTCGGCAGCTTCTCAACCGCGAGCTCATCTTCAGCGATCGACAACAGGTGGCGGGCCCGATCGATCATCGTTGCTACCTCACCGCGCGCTTGGGTTATAGGTTTGCCCATCTGTCGGGTCACGTCGCTGGCGATGCTTTCACTGCTATCGGAGATGCATGCGAGAAACCGCCCGCACAGTTCTATGCGCTCAGTGATGGTCGTGTCAGCAAAGCTGCGGCCCGCGGCCGTGGCGTTGGCCGTGACTTCGGCCAGTGCGGCCGCCGAGTGGAGCTCGAGAGTGGCAGTAATAGTTGAGTCGTAGGGGTTGTCGATAGTTATCTTGGCCATTGCTCGACAAACATAGCCGATGCGTGTGTTACTGGTAATCGTCACGCGATTGGTGGACTAGTATTGGTGCTATGAGCCGCAATATATCCGAGCGAACCCCCTTTGGTGCATTTTCCGTACGCTCGCTATCGCTGCTGTTGTTGTTGGTCGTCACGGTTGGGGTGTCGGCCTGTCGCGGCCGCTCGAACAGTGACGAGGCCTTGACGTCTGGACGTGGTTGGAGTGTTCCCGAAAGCGCCCCAGGGGGACAGGCATTTGCGGCCGAGCTACGCGCTGAGATGACGCAGGCTCTCAACCGCCGCGGTGCTGACTACCGGCCGCGGACCCATCATCTGAATCCCGATGGCTCGCCGGTATATACCAATCGGCTGATTCGCCAGACCAGTCCTTACCTGCTTCAGCATGCCCACAACCCGGTCAATTGGTACTCGTGGGGAGACCAAGCCTTCGAGGATGCCCGACGTCTGGGGAGGCCGGTGCTATTGAGCATTGGTTACTCCACCTGTCACTGGTGCCACGTGATGGAGAAGGAGTCGTTCGAGGATATAGAGATTGCGACCTTCATGAATGAGAATTTCATTTGTATCAAGGTCGACCGTGAGGAGCGTCCCGATGTGGATGCGGTGTATATGGACGCCGTGCGTATGCTGAGTGGTCGCGGTGGCTGGCCGATGACGACGGTGCTTACTCCAGATCGTGAGGTGTTCTTTGGCGGAACATATTTCCCTGCGCGCGATGGTGATCGCGGTTCGCGTGTCGGGTTCCTCACCATCCTGAGGCGGCTCAGCACTCGCTACCAAGAAGACCATGACAGCGTCGTAGCCGATGCCCGTAAGCTGACGCTGCGTTTGCAGGCGGCAGCCGAACCTGGACCTGCGGCTGGCTTGGCCGGGGTAGCGCCGCTTCGCGCAGCCGTAGACGCGCTGTCGAGATCGTTTGATTCGGTGTACGGCGGTTTTGGCGGTGCCCCCAAGTTTCCGCGCAGCGTCACCCTGGATTTTCTCATGCACTACTATCGCCGAAGTGGCGACAAAGCGGCGCTGCATATGGTTAGCTACACACTCGAGAGAATGAGCAGCGGAGGCATGTACGATCATGTGGGGGGAGGTTTCCATCGTTATTCTACCGATCAGCGTTGGCTGGTCCCGCATTTCGAAAAAATGCTCTACGACAACGCACTGCTGGTCTCTACGTACTTGGACGCCTACCAGATAACCGGGCAGGAGAGTTTTGCAGCTACCGCTCGTCAAACACTTGATTACATAGCGCGTGAGATGACATCTCCCCAAGGGGGGTTCTATTCAGCCACGGACGCCGATAGCCCGACGCCCGCCGGACATGAAGAGGAAGGCTGGTTTTTCACTTGGACGCCCGCGGAGATCGAGGAGGTGGTTGGTGCACAGGCTGCACGTTTGGTTAGCGCGTACTACGGTGTTACCGAGCGCGGCAATTTCGAGGGACGCAACATCTTCTCTACTGCACGGCCGCTTGATGGTGTAGCCAAGTCGCTAGGGCTTACTCCACAAGACGCGCGTGCTGAGCTCGAAGCACTACGTTCGGCTCTGTACCTTGCGCGTTCCAAGCGTCCGCCTCCGGGTAAGGATAGCAAGGTAATTACGTCGTGGAACGGCTTGATGATTTCCGCCTTCGCACGTGCGGGGAGAATACTCGGTGCTCCGTCATATACCGAGCGGGCTCGCACCGCCGCGGACTTCTTGTTGGCGAGCGTGATGCGGCAAGACGGGCGGCTGATGCGGACCTGGAAAGACGGTAGGCCAAGTCACGATGGTGTCCTCGATGACTACACCTTCTTGGCAGCGGGCCTGATGGATCTATTCGAGGCGACTGGTGAGAGGCGCTGGCTCGAGGCTGCAGTCTCATTTTATGATGTGTTGTTGTCGCAGTTTTGGGATGAGAAGTCTGGCGGCTTCTTCTCGACCGCCTCAGATGCCGAGAAGTTACTAGTGCGTCAGAAGCCCGACTACGATGGAGCAGAACCTTCGGGGAATTCCCTGGCGGTGGCGGGCTTGCTCAAGCTTTACGAATTTACCGATAACCAGCTGTACCGAGAGCGAGCCGAACAATCTCTGAGAGCCTTTCACGCGCTGCTCTCACGCCAACCCACCGGCGTGGTACGCATGTTGTCGGCCTTGGACTACTATCTCGACACGCCCAAAGAGATAGTCATCGTGATTCCCGACGAAGACGCCGAAGCCGCGCCGTTCTTCGAGAAGCTGGCGCATACTTATCTACCCAACAAGGTCGTGATCGTGGTTCGCGAGGGCGAACAGGTGGAGCATATGGCATCGCTGCTGCCGTTGGTCGCCGGTAAGATCACACGCGAGGGCAGGGTTACAGCTTATGTATGCGAGCGACGGGTGTGTAAGCTCCCGACCACCGACCCAAAGGTGTTCGCCAAGCAGATTGCCACGGTAGAGCCTTATCCGGAAGGTTAGTCTGGTCTAGGTCAGGGCACCGCCGCAGCTCGAACCGGTTCCAGCGGTGCACGCGAAACAGTGATCGCCGGTGGTGATGGTCGTGCCACTGAGCTCATCGAAACTCTGGATGTCGCTGAGGCTGAGCTTTCGGCCCTCTGAGCTCAGCGAGATCTCGAGTACCTGATTGAAGTCACAATCGTATAGATCGCCTTTCCAGCCGATGCTGACGAGATTTCGGCACATCAGACGGTCTAGCGTGTCGGGATTGAAGTGATTGACGAGCAGCCCCATGTAGCGCTCCCACTCGCCCCAACGCTGAAGCTGATCGGCGAAGCGCTTGATCGGTACGTTGGTGATCGTAAGCAGAGAATTGAACTCGATCGAGAACCGCTCGCGCAGTTGTTCGCGGTAGGTAGCTTCGAGTTCGGCTTGCGGCGGTGGTAGCGAGGCGCCGGTAGGGTTGTAGACCAAGTTAAGCGTCAATCCTGAAGAAGGGTCGCCGTAGCCGATTTCGACCAGTTGTTGTAGTGCTCGGATACTCTTGTCGAAGACACCACCGCCGCGTTGTTGGTCGACGTTTTCAGCCGAATAACACGGTAGCGAACAGATTAGCTCAACTCGATGCTCGCCAAGAAACTCCGGCAGCCACTCCATACCTTCTTCGAACAGTACGGTGAGGTTGCAGCGATCTATCACCCTCAATCCGAGCGCACGAGCTTGGCTCACCAGACGACGGAAGGCGGGGTTGAGCTCGGGGGCGCCACCGGTGAGATCGACAGTCGCGACCACGCTGCTGTCGCCGAGCAGCGCAAGAACGCGTTCGCCGGTGGCCTCGCTCATGATCTCGGTACGCTTAGGACCGGCTTCGACGTGACAATGATGGCAGGCCTGATTGCACAGCTTGCCGACGTTTATCTGCACTGTGCCGGCCGACTCACGCTGAAGCCGTACTACACCATGCCGATTGACGACTGAGTCGAATGTCTCGCTGCCGTTTTGCACAATAAGGCCAACCGGTAGTTAGCCCCGTCTAGAGGCGGGCCCGCGGTCGTCGGCGAACAGAATATCTGGGTTGAGGCGAAGAAAAAATCGGGCTCCGGCGGCAACGGACGGGGATCCCCGCCCCCGGAGCCCTCGCGACTGGAATCCACAGGGGGGGAGGGACTCCAGGGCGTAGTCTTTTTGAGGTCCTATGTGCGTTTGTCGCGGCTTAGGACCCCTCACACTAACACCATACGAAGGGCTAGCCAGGGGGTTACATTCATATCGTAAGCTGCTTTGCTTTTATCCGTAGGGTTTGCGGGGCATGATCCGGCCCCGGCCTACATAGCTTTCAATGCGGTTTGGTAGGGGTAACGTGGTGGACTGTCGTGCGTAATTACTCAGGAGGGTGGTTGTGAGCCACCGGCCGGAGCTATCGGCCTGGATGGCGGCCGTGCAAGCAGGCGATCAGTCTGCTTACCAGCGGCTTCTCGAGGCGATAAGGCCTATAATTTACGCATATGTCCGCAAGCGGCTTAACTCTAACGAGGCTGCGGAGGACGTTTGCCAGGAAGTCTTGTTAACCGTGCATCGCGTACGTCACACCTATACGCCCGAGCGGCCTTTCGAACCCTGGCTGTTTTCTATTGCGCGAAGCCGTCTGATTGACCACCTGCGTCGTATCAAACGAATTTCTGCCATGGAAGTTTTGACCGATACCGTTCCCGAGGTGCCGCAGATGGGGGCTGACACCACACTCGACAATGCCCTGGAAATTCTCTCGCGCCTGCCTGCTGGTCAGCGTGAGGCATTTAGCATGCTAAAGCTCGAAGGGCTCAGCACCGAAGAGGCCGCCGAGAGGGCCGGAATCACCGTATCGGCTCTCAAGGTGCGCGCCCATCGGGCCTACAAAGCGATCCGCAGAGCACTGTCCTCGGAGGAAGATGGCTAGAGAGACGACAGAATTTATCCAGACGCTGGTCGCGGATCTCAAACCGGTAAAACCGGTTCGCCTGGAGCGACTGTTTGGTTTGTGCCTTGCGGTCGAGGTCGTGGTCGTCATGGTTGCGGCCTGGGCGACCGGACTGCGCGCTGACATCGCCGAGAGGCTCAGCGACTGGACGTTCTTGCTGCTGGTCGCCACGCTGGCGGTAGCGGCTGCCTCGAGCGCTGTGGTGGCGCTGCGGCTATCGGTTCCGGGCCGCGACGTGCCCGCGCAGTCGCGGGTCTTCCTTTTCATCTATCCGGTAGTTATGGCCCTGTTGGTTTTGGCTCTGAGGCCCTGGGGCTCGAGCTGGCCGGGGTTTAGCCCCTTCCTCAATATGTGCTGGCGCTGCATCGGTGTCACCAGTGCTGCGGCCGTGGTGCCATGGGTGGGCTTGATAGTCGTGCTCGGCGGTTTGGCGCCGCTCAACGGTCCGCGCGTGGGCCTGTTTGCCGGCCTGTCGGCCTTTCTAGTCGGTGCTCTAGCCACTCAGTTCCACTGCGCCTCGGGCGACGGATATCACCTGGCGTTCGGCCATTACCTGCCGATTGCCATCCTCGCTGCACTAACGACCCTGGTGGCCGCACCGTTGTTGCGCGTGCGCGCAGGCCTGACCGATAGCTCACGCGATACCTGAGCTGTCAGCCGCAAGATACTCGCGCGTGAGCTGACGGAACGCAGGCGAGACTCGACCGGAGTCTCGCCTAACTCCCCACAGGTGCTATGGCCTAGCTCGCTACTGCTTGAACTTGGCTTTGAACTTCTTCTCGCTGTTCTTGCGTACGTCGGCCGCCGAGAACTCCGAAGTCCAGCACACCCCATCGCTGTTTATTAGCTGCACGGTAACGCTCGGATCAAGAGAGAACAGGCGGTCAACCGCCACCGGCAGTGGTGTTGGTGTACCCACGCCTTTGCTGCGCAGCTGGGCCTTCGACCTGCCCGCGGCGCCCGGTTTCAGCTTTATCTTGTCGATGCCGTCGAAGGCTGCGCTCTTGTCCTTGTAGGCCCAGCCTCGCGGCGACTTGTCCCGCCACGCTGCGTTCGGATCTACTCTCGCCCAAGCTGCGAGCGAGGACACACTGGCAGCCGTGTCATAGACGCACAGCGTGTAGCTCGTTGACATCAGTGGATCGCCAAAGTCAGCCTGGCTGGTAGCCGCACCGCGGCTCCACTTCCAGCCGATCTGGTCTCTGGCATTGTTGCTGCTGTCGCTGATCGTAAGTTGTACCGAGTTGCCAGCTAGGCACAGCGCAGCTGGCTGCTCGGCGTTGATGCAACCGGTCAAGTCGTCGCATGAGTCCTGGGTGCATGGATTGCCATCGTTGCACTCAAGCGGCGGCTGGCCGACGCAGACGCCGGCGTTGCAAGTATCGACTATGGTGCAAGCACTAGCGTCGTCACAGGGCGCGGTGTTGTTGATGCTCAGGCAGCCACTTGTGGGGATGCACGAGTCGTCGGTGCATACGTTGCCGTCGTTGCAGTCGAGGGGTGACCCCCCTGCACACGCTCCGGCGATGCAAGCATCCACCGTGGTGCACACGTTGCCATCATCGCAGCTGCTGCCATCGGCGACGAAGCCGTTGTCTGTGCAGCTACCCCCGCCGTTACAGGTGTCTTGAACCACACACTCGGTTCCAGCGTCGCCGCAGCTTAGGCCCGCAGCCTCATCACGCGCGTCACAGGCCCCGACTCCGTCGCAACTGTCGGGGTTGCTACACTGAGTATCGAGAGCGCTGCCGCAGGCGGTCAGCGCTGCAACAAAGCCGTTGTCGTTGCAAGTACCGGTACCGTTACAGGTATCTTGAACCGTGCACTCGGTGCCCGCGTCGCCACAGCTAAAGCCTACGACTTCAT
>CAZPPZ010000001.1:16917-61179 GCA_964588545.1 uncultured Myxococcales bacterium
TCTTGAACCGTGCACTCGGTGCCCGCGTCGCCACAGCTAAAGCCTACGACTTCATCGCGCGGATCGCAGGTTCCGACTCCGTCGCAAGTGTCGGGATTGGTGCACTCGGTGTCGGTTACGCTGCCGCAGGCGGTGAGCGCAGCAACAAAGCCGTTGTCTGTGCAGCTGCCGACGCCGTTGCAGGTGTCTTGAACCACGCACTCGCTGCCCGCGTCGCCGCAGCTAAAGCCCGAGACCTCATCACGTGCATCGCAGGCCCCTGCACCGTCACAGCTGTCGGGGTTGCTGCACTGGGTGTCGGAAGGGTCGCCACAGGCGGTCAGCGCGGCGACAAAGCCGTTATCGGTGCAGCTACCAACGCCGTTACAGGTGTCTTGGACCACGCACTCGCTGCCCGCGTCGCCGCAGTTAAAGCCCGAGAGTTCATCGCGTGCATCGCAGACCCCTGCACCGTCGCAGCTGTCGGGATTGCTGCACTGGGTGTCGGCAGGATCGCCACAGGCAGTCAGTGCCGCAGTAGGCGGGTGACTGCAGGCCCCTGCGCCATCGCAGATGTCGTTGGTACAGTCGTTTCCTTCGTCAGCACAGGCGGTACCGCTGGCGATGTTGTTGGCCAAGCACGAACCCGCACCGTCACAACTGTCGGCGGCGCTGCATTCGGTGGCGGTGGGGTCACCACACAGCGCGCCAGCTGCCAGCGCCGGATGGATACAAGTGCCAAGACCGCTACAGACGTCCGCCGTGCAGTCGTTGCCTTCATCGGTGCATGCGGTTCCCTGAGATATGTCATTGGGCTGACAGCTGCCGACTCCGTCGCAGGTATCCTGTGCCGAGCACTCAGTTGCTGCAGCGCCACAGGTGCTACCAACCACAGCGAAGCCATCGGCCGGACATGCTACATCTGCGCCGGTGCATAACTCTGCCACGTCGCATCCCCCAGCCGCCGGTCGGCACTCGGTGGTCGGTGCCGCCAAAATATCAGCCGGGCAGGTGTCGCTTATGCCGTCACACATTTCGGCTAGATCACACACATCAGCGGCTGCCCGACACTGCGCCGTGCTCTTGGTGTCAACGGGACAGGTCGCGCTCGCACCGCTACAGAATTCTGCCACGTCGCACTCGCCCGCCGCTGCCCGACACTGTGCCGTGCTCATGGTGTCAACGGGGCAGGTCGCGCTCGCACCGGTGCAGAATTCTGCCACGTCGCACTCTCCTGCTGCCGCCCGGCACTGGGTAGTCGCGGGCATTAGTTGACAGGTGGACGAGCAGCAATCACCGTTCAGGGTATTGCCGTCCTCACAACTTTCGCCCGCAGTTACCACCGCGTCGCCGCAAGTTACGTCGCCGCCAGTGGCCCCCGATACTTTCACCACGGTCATGCCTGGTGATGTTCCGGTGTTGTCGATAAACCCACCAGCCAGCACGTTTCCTTCGGAATCAATGTCGATCGCAAAGGCCTCATCACGAACCCCCGGGGCGCCAGTTATCACGCGACGCCAGAGTTCTGCACCGCTGGCCCCAGCAAACTTGAGGATCGCGAAATCCAGCGAAGCCGGGTCCTTAATAAACCCTGACGCGACGACATCGCCCGACGCATCCACCGTGAGGCCTCTAGCCTGGTCGGTGTTGGTAGCGCTCCCATCAATCTCACGACGCCAGGTTTCGCTGCCGGTCGCAGCCGATAGTTTAACTACTGTGAAGTCATCGGTGGATCCGGTATTTACGATTGTTCCAGCGGCGAATACATCGTCCGCAGCATCGACATCGACGTCGAAAGCGCTGTCGATACTGCCCTTGGTCCCGTCGCGCGTATAGCTCCAGAGCACCGATCCATCTACCGCTGCCAGCTTGACCACCGCAAAGTCCTCGTCGATCATGCCGCTGACCACAACGTTGCCGGCGCTGTTTAGAGCTATCGCCCTTGCCGCTCCAGAACTTCCCGGCTGGTTATCGATCCGGCTAGACCAAATAACTGATCCGGTCAGTCCAGAGAGCTTGACTACCCCAAAGTCGTCATCGAGGGTCGCGGCTACGACGACGTCATCGCTAGCGTCGGCGATGAGAGCAGCAGCCGAATCGAGTCCGTTCGCGGTATCGATCTGCCGCGTCCAGAGTATGTTGCCACTGCTACCGTTGATCTTCATCACGAGCAGGTCGTCGCCACCGGCTGTGCTCACAACGAACCCGGCAGCAAGTACGTCGCCAGCAGAATCGATGGTGACGGCCAGCGCCTGGTCATCACTTCCGGCGTCGCCATCAATTTCGGCACGCCAGAGCTCGGCGCCGCTAGAGCCTGCAAGTTTCACAACTGTAAAGCGCCCACTGGTCAGGCTGAAGCGGACCATACCTGCTGCCACCACCCCGCCATCTGGATGTACAACGATTCCGAAGCCTTGCGAATTTCGATCTTCTGGATCATTGATCTCGGCGCGCCAGAGCTCCGTCCCATCCGCCGCGGATAGCTTGGCTACCGTAAAGTCTTTGGACGCCTTGGCCGGATCACCTGGGAACAGCGGGTTAAAGTTCTCGGTAACGCCGACGGCTACAGCGTTGTTTCCTGCATCGACCGCGATGGCCCGCGCTTCATTTGCCCCTGTAAGAACCGTTCCGTTCAGGCTGGTCTGCCACGCCAGTGCCGTTCGTGGTACCAGCAATGCAAGCAGCGTCAGGAGCATCACTCCCCCAATGAGGAGAGCGCGCCAGGTCTGGCTAGATGTTACGAAAGAAAGTTCGGGCGTTAATACAAGAGAATCGCGAACAGGCTTGCGACACATGCTGTTCCCTCCGGATGTAGACTGTATGCACCATAGTCATTGAAGCGCTCGCCGTCGCATCCAAGCGACGTACGAGCCTGCTCGCATAACCCGTCCGAGATCTACCCGTCAAGCAATAATCCGCGGGCAACACGCTGCGCGCGTCACTTGGTGGTGCGACTTTGCCAGCAATCGTAGCGAACAACCCAATCGAACGAGCTAGTGAGAATCGCGGATGACCCGCTTAAACAAGTCAAAACCGGCGTGTTTGGACGAAATAGTGGTGTTGCCGTGGTGTCACAAACGAGCGTAGGCTCGGATTGCGACGCATCGCAGCACCCGCAGCCGGAGACTACAGTTGGGCACCCCCATGTGGATGCGCTGGTGTCAGCGCACGCGGGGGTGATTCGACGCTATCTAGCGAAGAGTACCGATACTCGTGGATGGTCAAAAGCGGGGATGTCGTCGCCGACGAAGATCATCCGAAAAGTATCGGTCTCGCCTGCCATGATTGCGGCGATCTCGATCCCAGCATCCTCGCGAGTCTGGCCCTCGTCTAGATGAATCAACATTTCGGCTGAGCGGTTGTAGCCTTGTTCCTGGTAGACCACCTCACCGTCAGCGTCGATCAGTTCGAAGAGCAGCTTAACGTGATCGATCGCCGCGCCCGAGGTGTTCTCTAGCGACCCGGTTACGATCAACAGTCCCTTGCTCTTGCCCGCGCCGGCATCGGCGGTGGGCATACCGAAGTTGCCGCCAAGAAAGCCGCTCCAGTAGTTACGCGTGGATAGAATACGCACGTCGTCCTTGCGGCCAACGTCAATCGGTGCGCTATGGTACTTCCAAACCGTGGTGTCGGGGTGGAAGGTGTACCACGCGAACCAATAGAGACTGGTCCCGCTCAGCAGACGGCCGTCAACGTAAGCGGTGGCCGAGCTACCGTCGAATTCGACACGAATCATTTTGCCTGCGAACCTCTCTTCTAAGGGCTGGCGGCGATGTTCCAATTCGGAGAACGGGTACGCCCGGGCTTGGCCATCGATGACGATCCCCAGCACTTTCTCTTTGTTGTGGTAGAGCGCACTGCGGTGGCTGGGGCGAAACATCAGTGATCCCGACAGCGCGTAGTTCTCGTAGGGGTCGCGATTGTAGTCACGCGAGTAACCGGTATCGAGCGACAAAACCTCCGTGCCAGGGTGCCCGCTTCGCCACGAGCTCCAGCTGGTGACCACCGCGGGCAGCTCGGTGAGGGTGCTTTCGAGCTGTTCGCCGGTAACCGCTTTGGCGCCGAGCTGCGACCACAGGCTCTGGCTTTGATGGTCGTACATCAGCAGGTTGCTGTCGTAGAGCCTGCCTGAAACTCCCAAGGTCAAAGTAGTGTCGCCACGGCGTCGGTCAAAAACACGGACGCTACCGGTAAGCGGGCAATAGGTGACCGCTAGAGGCTGGTCACCAACCTCGTCGTTGACGATCTCGTGCCAGGTGAGAATGCGCAGCGGGTAGGCTTTGTCGGGCTGTCCCGCTGTGGCCGAGGCTATACCTACGACCGACTCATCGGGACGCAGCCAGGTGGCGGCGGCGGCGCTGACGAACTGCGGCGAAAGCAGGGCGGGAATACCGTCCTTGGGTGGCCCGCCTGAGAGTATCTCTTCTAAGGGTACGCTGTGGCGGCTGAGGTCGAATTCATCGCCGGCGGTGGCTGTCGTTGCCAGCGCACCAGCGAGTAGAGTTGCGATTGCAAAAGCGGCCCCTGGCGCCGTGATCGATAGCCTCGTTCTCGCGCTTTGTCTCATGGCTTTTGAGTAATACGCGCTGAGTCGGGGGGAGTTACCCAACCTTGGGGGCCGTCCCTGGCCCTACTCGGCTGTACTCGAGTAGCCAGGGCCAATATAGAGGCAGGCTAGTAGGAGGGGTTAGGCATGGGTATGGATCTTCAAGGAAAAACGGCATTGGTCACCGGTAGCGGAGTGGGTACCGGCCGGGCCGTGGCGCTGGCCTTGGCTGGCCGTGGTTGTGCTGTGGCTGTCAACTATTCGCGTTCTAAGAGCGAGGCCGAGACCACCGCCGAAGAGGTCGGCAAGCTCGGGGTGAAATCCCTAGCGCTGCGTGCCGATGTCAGCGAAGAAACGGAGGTCCGCGCGATGACCGAGGAGGTGCTGGCCAGCTTTGGCCGACTGGACTTTTTGGTGAACAACGCCGGCATCACACGTTTTATCGACCACGCCGACTTAGATGGGGTTAGCTACGAAGACTGGGAAGCAATATTTCGTACCAATGCCTGGGGAAGCTTCGTGGCGACCCGCGCTGCCGTGCCGGCCCTGCGCAAAGACGGTGGTGGCGCCATCGTCAACCTCTCGAGTATAGCGGGTGTTTACGCCACCGGCAGCTCGGTGCCCTACTGTGCCTCCAAGGCCGCGATCAACAACATGACCGTGTCGCTGGCCCGCGCCTTGGCTCCCGAGATTCGCGTCAACGCCGTAGCGCCGGGTTTTATCGACACCCGTTGGTGGAAGGATCGCGAGCACTACGAAGTGGTAAAGGAGTTCGCCACCGAGGCCACCCCGCTAAAACGAGTTTGCCAGCCCGAAGACGTGAGCAAAGTCGTGGTCGATCTGCTCAGCTCCGAACTGATCACCGGGCAGATCCTGGTGGTTGACGGCGGCATGGGGATAAAGTGAGAGGCACCACGCGGCGATTCCCCCGAGCCACGGCGTTAGCGTGCTCACTACTGACTGCTGCGCTGCTTGGTGGCTGCGGCGATGATCCGCAGGGGACGCAGAGAGTCTCGTTCTCGGTCGATAGTTCGCTGGAGTTTTCAGATTCGTCCGCTTTTTTGTCAGGCGGCGGTCCCGAGTCATCCACCGTTGAACTGTTTTCGTGTACGTTCTTTTCTGACCGACTTCTCGCAGTAGATGATTTTGCGGGCCGAGTGGTCCAGGCGTTGAACCGGGATCGCGCCCAACCGTTTTTATGCACCGTGGCTACGGCGAAAGAATCCTCTTGCTCCAGTTGCCGCCCTTGCGAACGAAGAGTTCGCGGTGGTGCAGACGGGGCTCGTGGCGGGTCCAAAACTCGATGCGGTTGGGGATCAGCACTGAGCCTGTCCAACCGGCTGGCCGTGGGACCTCGCAGCCGGCGAACTTTTTCTCGAGCCGCTTGAACTCCGCCAGTAGCGCGGCACGGCTGGGGATTTCGTGGCTCTGTCGCGATGCCCGCGAGGCTATCTGGCTGGCCCCCGGGCGCTCGGCCCAGTAGGCATCGGCCTCTTCGGCCGAGACGGGTTTGATGCGCCCTTCCACGCGCACCTGACGGCCGGTCTCATGCCAGTAAAAGGCTAGCGAAGCCCAGGGATTAGCGCGCATCTCGCGGCTCTTGCGGCTAGCGGTGTTGGTGTAGAAGACGAAGCCCTCGGCGGTAGCGTCTTTTAGCAACATGTAGCGAACCGAGGGGCGCCCGCGCGAGTCAGCAGTGGCCAGTGCGGCAGTTTCGGCCAGTTCTATGCCGGCGGCACGGGCGTCGGCTAACCAGCGGCGAAAACGACGAATAGGATCTGCAACAGCCATGCGGCCGACTTTAGGTGCGTCGCCGCGAACGGTCAAAGCGCGTCTGGTGCTCAGTCTACTTGGGCCAAGCCGCCGCGCTCGAGCGCGACGCCTTTTTCCAGACAAGCGAGCAGGCGACGGTAGTGTTGCTCGCTCTGGCCTACCTCACCCAGCGCACGCCCGGGCCCGGTGGTTACATAGATGCTACGCGGCAGAGCCAGCTCGGCGGTAACCTCGGGGAGATGGGTCATGGTGATGGTGGCAATGCCGCGTTTTTCGATGACTCTAGCAATCAGTCCGACCGACCGATGACACGACGCTCAAGCCGGGGTGAGCAGTACCAGGTCTACCTCGTCAGCGAGCAGCATTTCGGCGATTTCAGGAGCGGTGTCCGAGATCAGTTCCGAGGGGTCAGCGATGCTGCCGCTGAGGCTGAATTGGCGCGGTGATACCGCGCCGATGCGGCCGTCGCTGGCTAGCTTGCGTAGTGTTGCCAAGGGGAAGAGCACCTCAACATCGTTGTGGACGGCGTCGCTGTTGTAGAAAGCGTGGCTGACGCGCAGCAACTCGAGAGTCTCGAGGCCGGGGATGACGCGGTAGGAGCAATCACCGCTTTGGCTGGCGAGATCGAAGGGCTGCTGCCCCGGGGCAATGATGCCACCGGAGTTGATCAGTGCCACCTTGCACTGAGAAAGAGGCTTCGACAGGGGTTGCCATGGAGCCAAGTCACTGTGCCAGGCCTTGGTGCCGGCGTGGGCCAGCATCTCGTAGAGCAGGGGCAAGTGGCGCTGTAGGCGCAGAGCCAGCGCTGATTTGAGCTTGAGGCCCAATCCTAGAGGTGTGGCCGAAGCGATGCGACGATAGTCCATGCCTCTATCCTCTAGCGGCAGCGCCACCGCGATACAAAGACCGGGTTGGGTTTCAACGGCAGCGGCTTGTCGCTACACTCGCCGTTGCCGCGGGTGGAGGACTCATCGTGGTAAGCAAACGACAAGGCCTGATCGAGACCCTGTATCTCGCCATCTACGTACTACTGGCCACCCATGAGATCGACTCCGCCTATTGGCATGAGTGGCAGCTCTTTCATATGGGCGGCGGCATTCAGTTCTTTCTAGTGTTCAATATCGTGTTTCTGTGGCTGTTCCTCCACGGCTTCCGTGCGCTTGTGGCTGGCCGATCGTCAGGGCGTAGCTTCGCGCTGCTGCTTGCCGTCACCGGAGTGGTTACGTTTCTTATTCATTCGTTCTTCTTGTGGCGGGGTGAGCCGCAGTTTCGCCTTCCTGGGTCGCTGGCGGTACTGGCCGCGATACTGCTGTGTTCACTCGCGCAGTTGCGCGTGCTGATGAAGGCTAGTTCCGACTAGCAGCCCGCTCGCTGAGAAGAAGCTCTGTCGTCGCGGTGCACACTTCGAGGGGGCCGCTAGGGCCGACAGGTGAGAATCAGCTTGTCGTTGTCACGATGAACCGCGCCTGGATCGCTGGTTCTGCTGCGGACCCGCAGCCTTCCCTTTCTCGTGCCATTTTTCAGGGCGACGCTGATATCAAAACTGGCTCTACACACATCACTAGTGCTCAGCGCCGGCGAGAACGTCAAGACATTCTGGTGACGGCCACCAGTAGCAACCGAACCCGGGGCGAGAGCTCCGGCTGCCGCGAGAACCGCCGCGGCAGCGCTTGCTTGCCAGGGCCGTGAGCTGTCGGGCCGCGGTTTGCGCAGTTCGAAAGTAGCCACGGCGGTGGGTAGGCAGGCCGGTAAACGCGAGTCGAGGTTGTTCATACACAGGCTAAGACGCATCGCGCAGCTACCATTGGCGAGGCCATCATAGTCGCAGGAAGGATCTCCGTCGGTGCAGCTCTGTTTGTTGTTCTTGAATCCGCGCTTGTCGTGGAAAGGCCTGTTGGCGGGCGCTTCTACCGTCCACTCTAGCGCGCAGCTTAGCGCGGTCTTACGGCTACCCGGAATTCGCGACTCTATAACCGGCTGATAGTTGAAACTCGAGTAGGATTCCATGTCGGCGTCGACCTCGGCGTCGCTTAGCGGAAAAGCGACGTAGCTATCGGCCGCGTAGAAGTCCGTCATGTCGGCGTAGTGGGGGCTGTCGGTGTGCATGGAGTTGCCGTAGGGCTTTATCCGGCGCACCGAAATTCGTCCCGAGGCATCGAAACTCGAAAGGATCATGTACGACGATCCCGCAGCGACGTTGCCGCGGCCGTGCAGATTGGTATCTTCGGGCTGTGGCGTTGCCATCCTCAGCGTCTGAATGGTCTTGGTCGCGCCGCTGATCGGTCGCGGGATAGGTGGCAGCGCGCCGGCATCATCGAGCTCGCCGAGTCGCTTGATCGTATGTATGGTTGCGTAGGGAACCAGTGGCGTTCCGTAGTCGGCTACCAGCTGGTCTACAGTAGCGGTGAACGCCGCGACTGCTGCCTGCTGTTCGCTCGGGGTGAGCGTAGCTGGTGGGTTGTTGTATGAAACAGAGGTCCCGGTGGTGACGGTCTTAGCCCAGTCTGAGTATATGGTTATACCGACCTCGTTTTTGTCGGCGCGTCGGTTCCACGAATCGATGGCGGCCAACGCAGTGGCGTAGTGGCCGTTGGGATCGACGGGGGGAAAGGCTGCGTAGGCGTCATCTAGCAGGGGAATGAAGGCATCGGCCGAGCGTACCTCGGTGTTGAAACTCTGAGCGACCATCTCGGTGTCGCTGATGGTTTGTCCGGCTGTGACCTTGGCCTCAAAATAGTCGCTGGCTACTTGGCTGCGGTAGTTTTCTGCGGACCCTGGATTGCACAGCCCGGGTACACACTGAAAGTCAGCGGGGCTCAGTCCACATGAGTTGTACCAAGGAGCGTTGTTTGAGTTTTGCATCCACCCGCAACTTGGGTTTTCGGTTTGTGGCAGGTCCTCGAAACTTATGTAGTAGCTGCCCCCTATCTTTAGCCAGTCGGTGGCAGAGCTGCTGCCGTCAAGCGGCAGCCCAAAGCAGACTCCAGGCGGGCGGTTGGGCTGGCGCGAGTCGGAAATCGTCCAGATGTCACCACCGCGCGTAGCGACCATACGGTTACCACGACGGCCATCGAGCGAGCGCAGTGAGTCTTTGAACTCAGAGAGATTACGAGATCGCATCTTCTTTAGATGAAGGTGGAGATGATCAAAGGCATCCTGGCCGCTGGCGCGGGCCGCGTAGGCGGTACCGGCGGTTAGTGGAACCGGGAATACCACGACACCATGGTGGGTTTCGCGTACCGCGACTATGTGGTCGGCACCGCCACTTACCTTGATGACTTCATCGGCGACGTGAATGATGTCTTTCCAGACGCCATCGTGGAGGTACTCGAACTCACCGGCGCGCTGCGCGTCATCGCGCACGCTGAGCTGGTATAGGTCGGCGTTGTCGACTCCATTGTTGGTCCCCGACCAGCCTAGATAGGGGTTGGCGCCTATGGCGATTGCCGGCAGGCCAAAGCGGCTAGCGCCAACCACATCGTAAGGTCCGCTCTTTAGGTGAGCGTCGTACCAGTGGGTGCCACCGGTTCCTGAATCGTCGAAGGGCAGGTGGGGGTCGCCCTGAATCTGCGCGATTCCTGTAGCCGACATCGCCGGGCTGATCGCCCACATGTTCGAAGCTTCGTCGCTACCGGCAATACTCTGGCCGCCCGGCGGGCAGGTGCTCTGGCCGATACGTCCGAGTTTGGTGGTGATCAGCGCGAGTTGAGTGTCGATGCTTGCCGCGCGGATGCCGGCGAGAATGTCAATGGCGTCGAGCGCCAGTGTGCTAGCCCAGGCTGCCTCGGTGGGGTTATCGCTGCGGTAGGCGTTTACTCCGGCCGAAAAAGCCGCGGCAACTTCGAGAGCTTCACCATCGATTTCGTCGATATGGGCTTGTATCGCTCGCCGCCCGCCGAGAAATCGCCAGCCGATGTCACCGCTGAGTGTAGCCGGCCCCGAGAACTCGGCCGAGCGGCCGAGCAGTTTGGCGAAGAGTTCGAGCATCTCTCCCAAATGGTCTTCAGCCTGAGCGTAGCCGAAGGCATACATCATTGCCGCTGGGGTTTCGCCGTAACAGTGAGGCACACCCATGGAGTCGCGTTTGATTTCACCGAGCTGGCCGGCGGCCACGGGCGAACTAATGGCTAGCAGTGAAAGGACAAGTGCTAGGCGGAGCAAACGGCCGCGGGCAGCGTAGCGATGAAGCTGCAACATGATATCCCCCTCGCAGAGATCTCAGGTGCGCAAAGCTCGTTTCTCCCCAGACGCTGTCGCGATCATCGCGTCTAAGGAGGGCTGGGTCAAGAGGGTTTATTGGCCGCAGCCGCCCATCGGTGTCGGGCCGCTCTTGGCCGGCCAGGCCTGGCGCAGCACGTCGACGCGAGCGCGGAAGTCGTCTAGCCGCCCCTCGTGCTGCCAGCGCTCGGTGAACTCGGCAAAGGCTTTATCGAGCAGCTCCCAGCTAGCCTCAGGCAGCTGTTGGCGACTCATTGGGTAGAGCACGTTATCTTCCTTGCCGATATGCGACTTGAGAAACAAAGTGTAGCGCTCGGCCGTGGTGGCGAGGCGGCTGCACTCGTCCGCGTTCCAGGGCTGAGGCTGGGTGGCCAACGCGTCCATCTCTGCAACCAAACCTCGGCAGGTGCCGTGATCGGCAAGCATTACCGCGAGCGGGCCTTGGTCGCGGGGAAAGCCGTGCTCGGTCATCTTCTCAAAGAGCATGTCCTCTTCTTTCATGTGATGCAGTTTGTCGAAAAGTCTCAGTAGCTCGACGAACTGCAGCAAGGTCTCGCGTTCATCACTTGGATTGTCGCGCACGCTAGCGGCAAAGAGGCAGAGCGAGTCGAGTATAGACTCGACGGTACGATGTTCGTCAGTGAGGATATCTAGTGCTTGCACTTTATGGTCTCCCTTTGGTGCGGCCGCCGTAGATGCTACGGGAGTCTGCTGGGGCGGGCAAGGGGGCCCTTGGGGATGGTAGCGACAGGCCTGTAGTGCTGACTTGGAACTAGACTGGTGCTGGTCTACGATGCCCGACATGTCGCAAAACACATCGGGTCGTAGCTCTTCAGGTGTAGCTCTTTGGATCGGTCTCGCGGCGCCGCTGTGCGCGCTCGGCGGCGCGATTCTTGCCAACTACGAAGTGTTTACACCATTTGTCGGATTTCGTATCTTTCTGCTGTCTCTACCGCTGTCGCTGTTGGGCATACTCGCAGCCATGGTCGCGCTGTTTAACACCCGCCAGGGCCGCAACCCCTCGGGGCGCGCCAAGGGAATTACCGCAGCTATGGCGGGGGTGCTGACGATCTCGGTAGTCGCAGGTCTGGTTGCACCGACAGTGGGGCTACCGCTGATAAACGACATCAGCACCGACGTCAGCGATCCTCCGCGTTTCGTTCACGCGGCAACGCTGGCTGGCAACGCTGGACGCGACCTCAGCTATCCCGTGGATTTCGCCGAGCAGCAACGCGAGGGTTATCCCACACTCTCGAGCCTGCGTCTGGATGCCACTCCCGAAGAGGTGTTCGAACGAGTGCAGGCCGCGGTGAAGGGGCTTCGTGATACCCGCGTTACCAGTGTCGACGCCGACAACGGTGTGATCGAGGCGGTGAGCGTCTCGCGGGTATTTCACTTTGTAGATGACGTGATCGTCCGCGTACGCGAAGACGGTAGCCAGACGGTGGTCGATGCTCGGTCGAAGTCGCGCGATGGCAAGGGCGATTTGGGCACCAATGCGGCGCGTATCGAAGCGCTGTTCCTGGTACTGCGATAATAAAGAGGGAAGTCTAGCAATGGCCAGCAATTCCGTAGAGTTCGAACTTGATGGCAAGGTCGCGATCGTGCGTATTGACGACGGCAAAGCCAACGCGCTTTCGCCGGCGCTGCTCAGCAGCCTCGAGGCGGCACTCGAGCGTGCCGAGAAGGAAGCCGCCGCGCTGTTGTTGGTTGGACGTCCCGGGAAGCTCTCGGCTGGATTCGACTTGTCGGTCATGACTGCCGGTGCCGATTCGGCACGTGCCCTGGTGACTCAAGGCGCCGAGCTGTTGCTGCGTTTGTATCTTCACCCCCAACCGGTGGTTGTCGCCTGCACCGGGCACGCGCTGGCGGCGGGGGCGCTACTGACCTTGGTGGCTGACACGCGCATCGGTGTACGCGGCGATTTCAAGCTAGGACTCAATGAGGTCGCTATTGGTATGCGCCTGCCGATCTTTGCCGTCGAGCTAGCCAAGGACCGACTGTCGAAACGTCACGTAACCGCGGCTGCTCTGCAGGCTCGAATTTACTCTCCAGACGAGGCGGTAGACGCCGGCTATCTCGACCGCGTAGTCGAGGCTGACCACTTGTTTGATGAGGCGCTCGGTTGTGCCAAGAGCTTGGCCGAGCTCTCGCGCGGAGCTTATGCTTGGACCAAGAAGCTGGCTCGAGAGCCGATGGTTGCGGCTATTCGTGCCTCGCTCGCCGAAGACATGAGGCAGGTTGCGCCCCCTACAAACGTATAGCCGGGACTAGCGATGGACGTAGATAGCTTTGCGTTGGTACCCGGCCGGCGCCTTGCGCGCAAGTACGTAGTGGGCGAGTTGCTCGGTCGTGGATGGGAGGGCGAGGTCTATCACGTAACCGAGATCTCTACGGGAATAGAACGCGCCGCAAAGTTTTTCTTTCCCCAACGCAATCCCCGCAATCGAGCCATCACGTTTTATGCGAAGAAACTCAACAAGCTGCACCTGTTCAATCCTGATTCAGTATCACACCCAAGACTCGTTTCGTTACCGTGGCCACGAGATTCCCTTTCTGGTTAGCGAGTACGTGCAGGGAGAGTTGTTGACCGATCTGTTGATGCGCCAGCGTGGCAAGCGTTTGCACCCGTTCGAGGCTCTACACCTGTTCCACGCGTTGGTCGTCGGGATCGAAGAGATCCATCGCTACGGCGAGTACCACGGGGATCTCCATTCGGATAACATAATCGTCGAGCGTCACGGCCTTGGGTTTAGAACCAAGGTCGTCGACATGTTCCACTGGGGCCGTCCGCGAACGGAACATTTTCACGACGACATTTGTATGTTGGTGCGGCTGCTCTATGACGCTGTTGGGGGTAGGAGGCATTACGCAACGCAACCGACTGCGATCAAATCGATCTGCTGTGGGCTCAAGCGATCGCTGATCACAAAGAAGTTTCGCAGTGTCGCCCGTCTGCGTGCCCATGTGGAAAGCCTGGAGTGGAAATGAGCGAGAGGCGGCTCTCTCGGATGAATGGCTTGCGGCAACGCCCACACGGTGCAAGTGTTTGGCCATGTCTGAATCTGCCGTGAGCTTTACCGTATACTCTGACGTTCTTTGACCCTGGTGCTACAACGGGGCCGTGCGCCTCTGTCGCATCGAAGAAGAGTACGCGGGGATTGTTGAAGTGACGTGGAAGAGTTTTCTGCTGCGGCCCTTTCCGGAGCCCCGCGATTTGGAGAAGTTTCGCGCTTACACCAAGTCGTGGAAGGCGCCGGCCGGGCAGCCCGACGGAGGCCGCTTTCGCCAGTGGCAGAGCGATGCATCTCCGCCATCACATTCGGTTCCTGCCAATGTTGCGGTGAAGGCTGCTGCGCATCAGGGGGAGTTCTCGCGTTACCATTTGGCGTTGATGGACGCCTACTTTTATGCCAACCGTAACGTCACTGAGCGTGAGACGATCATCGATGTTGCCGGAGAGTGCGATTTGGATATCGAAGCGTTTGTTCGCGTGCTTGATGACGAGGCGACGGTTGAGGCGGTTCTTGCCGATCACAACGACGCTATCGCGCGAGGAATAACCGGGGTCCCGACCGTTGTCCTCAATGACGATTTCCCTATGCCTGGTGCCCAGGATCTCGATTTCTACCGTCACGTTATAGCCCGACAGATATTGATAAACCAAGAGGGAGAAGAGCAGCGATGAGCGGGTGGGACGCCAAAGCCGTAGCTGCGCTGGCCCAGGCGTTAGGCCCACGAATGACCGAGCTACGCCGCCGGATCCACCAGTGTCCCGAGCTTGGCTTGGACAACCCCCACACTCAAAGCATGATTGTCGATCGCTTGGAGAGTATGGGGATCGTTTCGTTGCACCGTGGGCACGGTTGCAGCTCGGTTGTCGCCGACATCGAAGGATCTGCGTCGGGGGCGCGGCGTACGGTTTTGCTCCGCGCAGATACCGATGCCCTGCCGCTCAGCGAAAACGCGCAAGTCGAGTGGGCCTCGCGGATCCCGGGGTGTATGCACGCCTGTGGCCACGATGCTCATGTGGCGATGCTGCTCGGTGCCGCTGAAATGTTGCAAAGCAATCGCGAGCGTTTTTCAGGCCGGGTACGCTTGGTATTTCAGCCTGGTGAGGAGGGCTTCGGCGGCGCGCAGATTGTTATAGACGAAGGCGCGCTCGATGGCGTCGACTGCGCGTTTGCTCTGCACGTGGAACCCGGGCGTCGGGCCCACCTAGTCGCATCTCGTGCCGGAGCTGTGCTCGCAGCCTTCGACAATTTTGCCGTACCCTTTCACGGCTCCGGCGGCCACGCCTCTACGCCCCACCTAACCCGCGATCCTATCCCAGCGATCGGCCCGTTTGTTGATGGCCTCGCGCACGTTGCTGCTCGCGAGACCGACCCCGCCGACCGCACGGTTCTCAGCGTCACTAGAGTCGAGGCTGGGACTACCGACAACGTCATTCCACCAACCGCTCACTGCTATGGCACGATCCGTACTCTCAGTGTTGATGGCCGTGAACGCGCGCGCCGCGCCCTACGGCGGGTTGCTGCCGGTGTTGCAGCCACGCGTAACCTGGAGGTCAGCGTAGACTTGGTCGAAGGTTATCCGCCTACTGTCAACGATGAGTCGGTGATTACCGCGCTACGAGAAGTAAGCGAGGAGCTTGATCTTCGCTGTGAGGAAATGGCAGCACCGTTCATGGGGGCAGAGGATTTTTCTTATCTTCTCGAGCGCGTTCCCGGCGCGATGGCGTTTCTCGGTGCGCGCACCCCGGGCGGCGGGCCGCTGCACTCCGACTTGATGAAGCTCGACGAAGCGGTGCTGCCCACCGGCGCGGCACTTCACGTGGTCATGGCGCTAAAGCTGTTAGCCGACTGAATTGTTGTTGGGGTCGACGAGCACCCCCGGGTTGAGAATCGCCGCTGGATCGAGCTCGCGTTTTACGGCGCGTAGAGCCGCTGCAAAACGGTCGGGCCGCTGGCGATCGTACCAGGGGCGATGGTCTCGGCCGACGGCGTGGTGGTGGGTGATGGTTCCACCACCGGCGATCACCGCCTCAGCAGCGACCGCCTTTATTTCGTCCCACTGGGCCAGCTGACTACCGTGGCGTGATGGTGCGATGACGGTAAAGTATGGGGCCACGCCATCGGCATAAACGTGGGTGAAACGGCAGGTGAGCGTCCCATCTCCGCAGATGCGTTTGAGCGCTAGATTTACCTGTTCGGTTACGCTGGCATGGAACTCTTGGAAACGCTCCCAGGTGATTGCCGTCTCGAAGGTATCGCTGATAAATCCCATTAGCACTAGAGCATCACGCAGGTACGGTGCGCGCAGAAAAGCGCTGCGCCAAGCGCCGGCGGCGCCCTGGCGAGTGGCATCCTCATCACGACGGGTTTTTCCGGCACCCTCAGGGATGGCACCTCCGTGGTCTCGGCAACACTCGAGCGCTCTGTACATCGCCGCGTCGAGACCGTGGTCGGCCGATTCAAATCCGACGATCACTACCGAGTGGCTGCCGTCGCCAGCACCGTTTACCAAGGCCTCGTTGGCATCGAGCAGACGCAGGTTCGAGGGGTGCAGCCCGGTCTGGGCAATCTCGCGGACGCACTCAGCAGCAGCGTAGAAATCTGCGAAGGTCACCGCAGCCGAAGCGCGAAAGCTGGGTCGGCACTGCAGCCTCATCCATGCCTCGGTGATTATCCCCAGGCTGCCCTCCGAACCGATGAAGAGACGGTCCGGGCTGGGCCCGGCACCAGAGCCGGGCAGACGTCGAGACTGGGCTATGCCGCTGGGGGTGACCACACGCAGGCTTTCGACAAAATCGTCGATGTGGGTGTAGAGGGTGGCGTAGTGGCCGCCGGCGCGGGTAGCGAGCCAACCACCCAAAGTAGAAAACTCGAAAGACTGCGGAAAATGTCTGAGTGTGAGTCCATGGGGACGGAGTTGGTCGGCCAGCGCTGGTCCGTAGATGCCCGTCTGAATTCGTGCGGCCCGCGAGGTCTTGTCGATCTCGACGACACGATCGAGCCCGCCGAGGTCGATCGAGACTGCGCCACGATAGGCTGCGACGTCGCTAGGGCGGGCCTCGACACCGCCTACTACGCTAGAGCCACCGCCGTAGGCGATGGCCGCCACGCTGGTGCTGCCGCACCAGTCGAGCAGCGCGACGACATCGCTTTCGTCGCGCGGAAACGCGACTAGATCGGGGGCGCAGGCGAAGTCTCCAGACAGCGCACGGACTACGTCACGAAATGCTTTGCCGTAGCTGTGGCCGGCGCGATCATAGGCGGAGTCGGAAACGATGGAGGCCAGAGCTGCCGGTGCTGTGATGCGGGCTACAGGCAGTGCAATGTCATCCAGTCGTGGTGGCGTCGCCAACTCGGCTGCCGCGCAGCTGAAACGTTGGGCCAACAGGCTGGCAATCGCGGCTTGGTGCTCGCGGTCGGGGCCCTCGTCTTCGTATCCCCAGCCCCAAAACTTGCGCCGTTTGCTCTTCATCGCGTGCTATTTGCCTCGCTGCATGGCGGGCAGTTCAGCTCGAAGGGTTGCCCCACCGCTACCCTCAGTATTGTCAACGCATCAGTCGCGGTTACCGATGCCGATCCGTTGACGTCACAGATGCACGGGTCGCAGGTGAGAATTCCGACCGCGGCTCGCAGGATAAACAGTGCGTCACTGGCGGTAATCAGCGCCGCCGCAGTGGTAGTGACCGGGGCTGCACTCAACGGGTCCCCGCACACAGAGAGCGGCGGAGCCGAGAAATCGGTGGTGAACAGCTGGCCGACTATGCCACCAGCAATGCCGTCTTGCCCCTCTCCCTGCCACGCGATCGCCAGCAGTTGGGGGGAGACAAACACGGCGCGCGACTGCTGTTGATTGGAAGTGGTGTCAGTGTTGACCTGGAACTCATCGCTGATTGCCAACCCTGAGTTGTCAAATAGCCGGGCTCTTACTTGAGCCACGGGGCTGTTATTGGCGGCAGCATACTTAGATGTCCAGCTGACCACGAAACCTTGGGCAGACGCGCTGACATCGGCAGAGTACTGCGCCGCCGCCGTGGTCTGATTGACGACGAACTCGGCGTCCAGCGGTGCTCCTGAGGAGGCAAAGCGCTGCGCGGCCACCGCGGTGCTCTGGCCGTCCGCGCCCGCTGAGGTCCAAACTATGACAAACTCATCGGAGGACAGATGGCTGATCGCCGGTTGGTACTGAAACGAAGTGGTATAGCTGTTTATCTGAAATTCGCTGCCTAGCGCGGAAGCATCGCTGGCAAAACGCCGTGCGAACACCCCGTGGCTGTCTCCGTCTAATGCTCCGGTGGCCTGCCAGGTAACCACGAAGCTACCGGTTGAGGAAGATGAGACGCGGGGGCCGTACTGGTTGGCGCTGGTGTAGGAGTTAATCTGAAATTCACTGCCCAGGCGCTGACCGCTAGTGTCGAACAGCTGGCCGAAAACCCCGGCGCCGTCACCGTCCTGGGTGTTGGTGAGATTCGAGCTATCCCACACCACCACAAACCCGGTGCCTGGTAGCTGTGTCACTGCCGCGTGTACCTGCGATCCGCTGGTGTAGGTGTTGACGATGAACTCGCTACCCAAAGCTTCTCCGCTGGCGCTGTAGCGCTGAGCCAACACTTCCTCGAGATTTCCGCTTGGCGTTGGCCCCTGCCAGACCACCACGAATCCGCCCGCTGGATCCGCGGCCACCGACGGTTGTGACTGTCCGCCACTGCTGTAGCTGTTGACGACAAAATCGCTAGCCAGTGCCGTGGCGGAACTATCGAAGCGCCGGGCAGCTACCGCGTAGCCACCCGGGATGTCCTGGTTCGCGCTGTTCCACACCACCACGAAGCCACTGCTAGAGGGTGCGACCAGGGCCGGGCGGCTCTGGTTGTAGAAAGTAAAGCTGTTGACCAGGAACTGTGTGCCCAGTTGGGTGGCAGCACCGGCTCTAGAAAAACCGGGCGTGAGCACTACCATCAGCCCGAGCACCAAGGCCCAAGACTGTCTCGAAAATCGTCTGCGTGAGTGCGCTAGCATGGTTCGCTTTGCCCGCGGTTGGCTGGGCAGTTTAGCCTGGTGACCACACTGGCCCAAGGCGGCCACGGTCGACACCCGGGCCAGGCCAGGATATCGACCTGTTCTAGTCCGCAACAAGTCGATGAGTACACGCCCAAGCATCTCTGTTATCCTCCCAGTCTACAACGCTGAGCGCTGGCTGAAAGTAGCCCTCGAGTCGATCCTTGCGCAGAGCCACGAGGATTGGGAACTGCTGAGTCTAGACGACGGCAGCAGCGATGGCAGCAGTGCCATACTCGCAAGTTACGCCAGCCGCGACCGGCGTATTCGTCTTCTCGAGTCCCATCCCAGTCGGCTTGGTGTAGTTGCTAGCGCCAACGCGCTGCTCGCGGCCGCCAAGGCTCCACTGGTTGCACGTATGGATGCCGACGACATTGCGGCGCCGCAACGGTTGGAGCTGCAGATTGCAGCTCTGAATGCCGATACGACTTTGGCGGGCGTAGCCTCGCGAGTCGAAGCCCTGGCCGATGGTGTCCGCTTAGACGGGATGAAACGCTACCTCGCCTGGCAAAACCAACTGCTCGAACCCAGCGATATTAACCGCGATCGTTTCATAGAATGCCCGATGACCAGCCCGTCGATCAGCTATCGCTGTGAGGCTATACGCGATCAGCTTGGTGGTTGGCGCGATGTTGGCTGGGCCGAAGATTGGGATCTGCTGTTGAGAGCTTTTGAACTAGGCCTACGCTTTAGTCGTCTTCCCGAGCATCTGTTGCAGTGGCGGATTCATCCGGCTCAGGCCACGCGCGTCCACCCCCGATACAGCCGCGAGAGTTTTGTGGCTGCGCGAGCTCATTTCTTGGCGCGCTTCCTGACACGACGTCTGGCCAGCTTGGGGCAGGCGTCGCTGTGGCTTATTGGAGCAGGACCGGTGGGCAAGGGGCTGGCGCGGGCGTTGGCCGACGAAGGCGCTGCGGTGGCTGGCTTCGTCGATATCGATACTAAGAAGATTGGCGGTATCGTTCGCTACGGTGAGCAGCGCTGGCCGGTGGTCGCAATGGATGAGTTTACGGCGATCAGGCCACGTCGCTTTGCTATCTCGGCTGTAGGTAGCCCGGGTGCACGTCGGCGTATACGTGCTTGGCTGGGCGCCGCTGGCTGGAGCGAAGAACTAGACTTTGTGGTTGCTGCCTAAGCGTGCGCCCCACGCTGGCTAGTGGCCGAGAGAGCAAGGGCCCCCACGGGTCAGTACACTGACCCGCGGGGCCCTTGCTGATAGGTCAGCCGATGGGTACGGCTGCTTTTTCGACTAGGAAGCTGACGATCGCAGCTGATTCCTGCATCGCCTTGCCGTCGACTAGCAGGCAAGGTGCCTGGCTAGCGCCACTGGCCTTCTCGAGTTCCGCGGCAGCCGCGGCATCGTCACTTACATTCTTGATGGTAACCGCCCCACCTAGATGCAAGTTTTCGCAGGCCAGCGTCACTGCCCGCGAAGCGCCGCAGTTGCTCTTCACGTAGACGACCGCACCAGCGGGTAGACCCACTGGTGTTGCGACCTCGGTGGTTGCGCCGGAGTTTTCCGCATCGATCTTCTCGCATACTGCGGCGAGCTCGTCGATGTTTCGCTGGCCGCCCGGACCCGCGGACTCAGCGTAGTGGACCACCCCTGAGCTATCTATGACGATGGTAGCCCGATCGGTGATTCCTGCGCCATCCAGGTATACCCCGAGCGACTGCGCCAGCGCTCCCTTGGGGTGGAAGTCGGCGAGCAGTGGGAAAGAAACTCCGCCTAGGCTCTGCGCCCAGTTGGCATGAGAGTACACGCTATCAATACTAACACCCAGAACCTGGGTGTGGGCGGCCTGGAAGCGGGACAACGATGCTTCCACGGCCGGCACTTCGATGCTTCAAGTGGGGGTCCAGTCGAGCGGGTAGAACAACAGCATTACGTGCTGCTTGCCCTTGAACTGCCCGAGTTCAATTTCGCGCCCGAATTGATCCTTCAGCTTGAAGGTCGGGGCGTTATCACCGATCGCGATCATGTATTGCCTCCTTTCGTCGGCCGTCGGTTGTGTACGCCACGGCAACGCCGGTTAGCGGCGACGACTGCACTCTAAATAGCGCCAATCGCAGCCGAATCAAAGGCGGCCGCCTCTATTGAGGACGTTTGCTGGTTACCTGTACCACCTGCTGGAAGGTAGGCCGGTTTACCCAGGGCATAGGATCCACCGTTGCTAGGCCAAACGGCGAGAACTCGATTTGATCGACGCTTGGATCGGCCCGCCACAGCGCCGGATCGGCCGAGCCGAAGGTGGCGGTGAGCGCAGCAACAGCAGCGTTGAGGCTAGAAACCAGCGCGGCGCGGCAGCCGGCGGCACTACCATCGGCGCAGCGTAGAACCTCGAAAGGGTCGGCCACGTTCTGCCCCAGGGCCATCTGAAAGGCTTTTTGCAGATAGCCGTAGTAGCCCGACTGATAGGCCGATCCGCTGGGGCCGGGACGGTTGTCGAAGCCCATGTGGATCAGCGAGTAGAAAGGCAACAGTTGGCCGTCGAAGACCGAGTGAATCATGGGCTGGAACCACTCGTCCATGATCGCCACGGCACTGCTGTGGTCATACTCGCCGTCGCCGTCACGATCACGGCGGAACGCGCCCGAAACCACCCAGTCATTGAGAATCGTCAATACCGGGGCGAGCGTCGGCTCGGCGCCGATGAGTTGTAGGGCCGCGGGCAAGACCTGAGATCCGCGCAGGTCGACGGTGCCGGCGTCTTCCATTATTTCGACTAGCTGACCAACGCCTACCGGCCCAGCGCTGACCGCGGCGTCTACCCGTTCACTGAGAGAATCTACCCTCTGTACCGGGCCAAACGAGTAGTTAGAGTCGGCGGCGTTCCAGTCGGTTGCCGGTTTGTTGTTCCACGAGGTCATCCATCCCTTAGCCGGGTTGAGGTCCGAGGGGTGTTGTTTACGGCTGATGAAACCTTGCCATTCCCACTCGCCTGTTCCCCAGCTTGGCATCTCCGGATCAACTCCGGGGGCACGTACTGGCATCAGTCCCGAGTGGAAGTAGAACAGATCATCCTGATTCACGTAGACCCAGTTGAAGCTTCCCGGGGCGAACTGCATCGCACGCTCGAACGAGCGTGGGGTCCTGGTCTTGCGATCCACGCGCATGAAGGCAGCGGCGTTGTCGCCCTCGCGGAAGAAGCTGGCGCGTTGGCGCACCAGTGCGACCGGCTGGCCACCGACGGTGGCTCGTGCGAAGACTATACCGTGCTGGGTGCGCCTAACCGTCGCGGTAACGTTGTGACCGTTGATGTCGCAGAAGCTAGGGTCATTTAGCGGATCACCTGCGCACCAGGTGTCGATACGCTCAAAGATCGGCAGGCACTCTCCGTTGAACATGTAATGCATCGACATGATCGAGGGCACGCCGCCGCCGGGCTCACACAGCAGCTCGGCACGAACGTCAACAGTGTCGGAACCTCCGGCGGTTGCACTCCAGGCGTAGTTGCGTCCCCTCCCGAGCACGACGAAGGGCGAGCCGAGCGGGGCAACGCCACGGGCTTTGAGGCCGCCGCCATCGAGGCTGAGCTCGATGAGAAGCTGGGGTAGGAAATAGCCAGTCTGAGGCCCCATGACTGCTATAGGGTGACCACCGACTGCATTTGCCGCGGTCACCGCCACGAAGTTGCTCATCGCCGGATGCGCAGAGTTGCGTTTGGGCAACGGGAACGAGAGGCTGGCCTCGGCCAGCAGCGGCGGCAGCGGTCCGGTGACCTGCAAGGTCGCAATCTCGACTACCGAGCCGAGGTCGGGAGTGGCTACTGCAGCCGGATCGATAGGGCCTGGGGCCGGGTAGGGGAAGGATAGGTCGGTGGTGACCGGTGCGTCTACTTCCTCGCGCATACGCAGGTCTTTGAACAGTGCGGTTCCGTCGGCTTCACCGATGGCGGTGGTCAGTTCTTGCAGGAGTCTGGCGTTGCTGTGTTCGCTGCCACCACCGGCACCAAATAGAAACTCGAGTTGAACAGCGACCGCGAGAACGTCGGTAACGGTAAAGGGTTCGATCTGACTGATGCCGAGCCCAATGTATTCGGCCGGTCCGCGGTTAAGAAGGTTGACGTTGACGAAGTTGACGAAGAGGTTGATGCCGTCCACGTAGGCTTGGAGATCGCGTTGCAAGCGCCGTCCGCGGCCATGAAAACGTGCCACCGTATCATCGAGCTGTTGTTGAAGATCGGCTTCATCGTAACCAGCAAAGTCGTACATCGCCGTGTCTTGACTGAGGTTGAACTGGTCAGCGCCGACCAGTTCGGATACGCGGCCGCGGCCGCTATGGCGTATGAGATCCATGGCAAACAGCCTGTCGGCTGCACTCGCGTAACCTACCCCAATAAAGAGCTTACGCCGTCCTCTTCCCTTTATGTGGGGCACACCGAAGGCATCGCGGGTGATGGTGACCCCTGGAATTGATGGTTGCAGGAAGTCGGGTACACCAGCATCGGCTGCACCCAGAAACTCCGGCTTGAAGTAGGTGAGGAGTTCGGCATCGCTGAGCCCCGGACCCGAACGAAGCAGATCGCTGTACATCAAGCGTTGATCATCGAAATGGGCCGGCAGCGTTCCGTCGTTGAGGAACTGCAAGGCCTGCCCGGCGTTGATGTAGCCGTTTTGGCCGGGGGGGATGATGTTGAGGAACAGCCCGGTATCGGGCGCGCTCTGGGCTAGCGCCAAGGCCGGTCCGAGCATCGAGGCAAGGACGACCATCATCAAGCGTCTGAACAGGTTTCTCTTGTACATTCCCTAATCTCCCCGGAGCGGTAGTGGTCTGATCGTAAACTACGACTATATGTTGAGTGTCGCACTTGGTGCAACGCTTGATCCGGGTTGTTACCCGAGTGAGGGGGCGGGTGGCGGTTGTTGTAAACCCCTCAGTTGGCGTATGCATTGGTTGGCCGACCAAGGAGTCTTGCCCGGCACACTATCGAGGAGACCCTCAGCCGCTATGACGATGCAGCGAACGCCCTTGTTACTCTCGCGATTGATGGACCGCGGAGCTTGGATAGCTCCGCGAGAAGAAGTGGTGACCAAATCTGCCGGATCAGTCGACCGTCGCACCCTCGACGAGTCGCGCTGTCGTGCGCACCGCCTTGCCGGAGCGCTGGCCGCTCACGGGGTTGGCGTCGGTGACCGCGTGGCGAGTTTTATGTGGAATAACCACCGTCACCTCGAGCTGTACCATGCCGTCCCGGCTATGGGTGCGGTGCTCCACACGCTGAACATACGTCTATCGCCTCGCGATCTTATCTACATAATCAATCACGCAGAGGATCGTATCATCATTGCCGACGCTGATGTGCTGCCGTTGCTCGATGATCTAGCAGATCAGATCCCAACGGTGGAGCGGGTGGTGGTCTGCTCTGATGAGGGGCAATGGAGCACCCGCCTGCCGGGGGCCATCGACTACGAAGAGTTCATTGCCGATCAGCCCGAGGTCTACCAATGGCCGCAACTCGACGAGAACGCGCCGATGGGCTTGTGCTATACCAGCGGCACCACCGGAAACCCCAAGGGGGTGATGTATACCCACCGCTCCACCTACCTACATACGATTTCCATTTGTATGACCGATATCATGGGGCTGTCGGCCACCGACAGCCTGCTCGGTATCGTACCGATGTTCCATGCCATGGGATGGGGTCTGCCCTTCGCGGCGACCATGCTCGGTATGAAGCAGGTCATGCCCCATCGTTATATGGATCCGGCCCGCCTTTTGGATCTCATCAGTAGCGAGGGGGTTACGATCTCAGCCGGAGTTCCGACGATTTGGCAGGGGGTGAAGGCGGCTATCGAAGCCCAACCCGGGCGCTGGGATTTTTCCAACCTTCGTCGTGTTACCTGTGGTGGTTCGGCACCTCCGGTGTCTCTGGTGCAGTGGTTCTGGGAAGAGATAGGGGTCGAGATGATCCAGGGTTGGGGCATGACCGAGACCAACCCGCTGGGTACGATCGGCCGCCGTGTGGGCAAACGCTGGCAGCTCGAAAGCGCTGACGAGGAGTTGTTTGCCAACCAGGCCAAGGCGGGGCTGCTCATCCCGGGCTTGGAGATGGAAATCGTTGACGAACAGTTCAAGCCCTTAGCCCACGATGGCGAGAGCGTTGGCGAACTGCTCATCCGCGGACCGTGGATTGCCGCTGAGTACTACAACGACCCACAGCCGTCTAAGTTTCACGAGGGTTGGCTGGTTACCGGTGACGTAGCCAAGATAGACTCCGAGCAGTACTTGATTATCGCCGATCGTTCCAAAGACCTCATAAAGAGCGGAGGTGAGTGGATCTCGTCGGTAGATCTAGAGAACCACATCATTGCTATGGAGGGGGTGGCCCAGGCCGCGGTCGTTGCCCAGCCGCATCCACGTTGGGACGAGCGTCCGGTTGCGGTGGTGGTAGTGGCCGCGGGGGCGCAGGTCAGCGGCAGCGAGATTCTCACCCACTGCGCTCAAGCCTTCGCCAAGTGGCAACTGCCCGACGACGTGCTCTTCGAGGAATCTATCCCGCTCACCTCAACCGGTAAGATCGACAAGAAAGTCATACGTGCCGAGCTTGCCGAGCGTGGCTATCGCCTACCGGATCTGCGCGCCGAGAGCGAGCGTGATGGTTGATCGCTGCCGTGGCTGAGCCGCGTGTAAAGGCCGGCGGTGGGCTTGCCGCGGTTCTCTACACGCTCGAGAAAGGTCGCCAGGCTGGAGGAGTCGTCGAGCTGTACCGGCGGCTACGCAGCAACAACGCGTGCAAGACTTGCGCGGTGGGAATGGGCGGGCAGGCGGGGGGGATGGTCAACGAGAGCGGCCAATTCCCCGAGGTGTGCAAGAAATCGGTTCAGGCCCAAGCCGGTGACATGGCGGGTCCGATCGACGAAGGATTCTTCCTGCGCACGCCGATTTCGCGCATCGAGACCATGAGTGCTGCCGAACTCCAAGCTCTTGGCCGCCTGGCTTTTCCGCTGATCGCTGAACCCGGCGACGAGTATTTTCGCCGCGTTTCTTGGCAACATTGCATCGAACGTGCGGCGCGAGCTTTGATCGAGACCGAACCTGGACAGACGTTTTTTTACTCCTCGGGGCGCTCGAGTAACGAGGCGGCTTTTCTCCTGCAGTTGGTCGCGCGCGCCTATGGCACCAACAATGTTAATAACTGCTCGTACTACTGCCACCAAGCCTCGGGGGTAGCGCTGTCGATGGTCTACGGTTCCGGGACCTCATCGGTAACACTCGAGGATCTCGACCGTGCTGATGTCGCGCTGGTTGTCGGTGCTAACCCCGCCAGCAACCACCCGCGTTTGATCACCAAGCTGGTCGAGCTGCGCCGCCGCGGTGGTAAGGTGATTGTCATCAATCCGCTGCGTGAGCTTGGACTGGAGCGCTTTCGCGTTCCCTCTCGTTGGCGCAGCATGCTGTTTGGTTCTCGCGTTGCCGATCTATATTTGCAGCCCAATATCGGTGGCGATGTTGCGGTGTTCAAAGCTCTGCTCAAGGCGCTGATCGAGTCTGCTGCGGTAGACCGGAGCTTTATCCACCGTTCTACTAGCGGCTGGGCTGAACTCGCCGCCGACATCACCGGGAGCGATTGGGACACACTGGTGCGACAATCAGGGCTCAGCCGTGCCCAGATTCAAGAGGCCGCCGCGATGATCGCCGGCGGCGAGCGTGGAATTGTGATGTGGGCGATGGGCATCACCCATCACAGCAATGGTGTCGATAACGTTTTGGCGTTGGCCAACCTCGCGCTTTCTCGCGGTTGGCTCGGCGGGCGCGGACGCGGTTTACTTCCCATACGTGGTCACTCCAACGTGCAGGGTATCGGCTCCTGTGGCGTCGCGCCGCAGCTCAAGCAGGCATTCGCGCAGCGCTTGCTCGGGCTTTATGGCGTCGAGGTCCCGTCGGCGCCGGGGTTGGATACTTTCGCTTCTATGGAGGCGGCAGCTGAAGGTCGTATCAAAGTAGCGTTGTTGCTAGGCGGAAACTTGTTCGCTTCGAATCCCGATCGTCGTTGGGCTGGTGCAGCACTCGGGCGCATCGGTTTGACGATTGCCCTGAGTACTCATCTCAACGAAGGCCACGTCCACGGTCGCGGTGTCAGCTCGATGCTGCTGCCGGTGTTGGCTCGCGACGAAGAAAGCCAATCGACCACCCAGGAATCGATGTTTAACTTTGTCCGTCTGTCGCGAGGTGGCAGCCCGGCGGTGGCCGGGGAAATGCGCTCGGAAGTAGAAATCATCGCTGCGCTAGCTGAACAGATATTGCCTGCGGGACGCTTTGAGTGGGGCGATATGCGATCCCATCGGCATCTTCGTGAGGAGATATCCAAGTGTGTTAGCGGGTATGAAAGGATTGCAGACATAGATGGATCGGGCGGCGAATTTCAAATCGAAGGCCGTACCTTTCACGAGCCTGTGTTTGCTACGGCCAACCGTCGCGCTGCGTTCCACGTCACGCCTTTGCCCGAACTCGAAGCCGATGGTGAGTGCTTCCGGCTGATGACCATACGCTCTGAGGGGCAGTTCAATAGCGTCGTCTACGAGAACGAAGACCTGTACCGCGGCAATACTACCCGCGATGTCGTGATGATGGCCAAGCAGGATGCCCAGCGTCTCGACCTCGAAGAAGGACAGCGAGTAGTGGTAGAGAGCGGTATCGGCGAGCTACTGGCGCGCGTGAGTGTGAGCGAGATTCGTAGCGGAAATCTTGCCATGTACTACCCCGAGGCCAACGTCCTGGTTCCGCGGGTTGTGGATCCTCGTTCGCGAACGCCATCGTTTAAGTCGGTGCTGGTGCGAGTGCGGCGTATCGACGAAAAAACGTGAGGCCGTGCACGTGCAAGCACGGGTTGCTCCTGATATTGACCCTGTAAGCGAGTCTCGCTGGAGGAGAGCTATCCATGAGTGAAGGTCACAAAGACGGGCTGAATCGCCACAGCCGCGCGATTACAGCAGGCGACAACCGTGCGCCCAACCGCTCGATGTTGCGGGCGGTTGGGTTTGGCGACGCAGATTTCGACAAGCCTATAGTCGGTGTCGCCAACGGTCAGAGCGATATAACGCCGTGTAACGCCGGGCTTGGTGATCTGGCTGCGGTTGGAGCCGAAGCCTTGCGAGAGGCGGGAGCGATGCCGCAGACCTTCGGTACCATAACCGTTAGTGACGGTATCTCGATGGGCACGGAAGGAATGAAGTGCTCGCTGGTGAGCCGTGAGGTTATCGCTGATTCGATCGAAACCGTGTGCCGCGGCCAGATGCTTGATGGGATCTTGGCTGTGGGTGGATGTGATAAGAACATGCCCGGTGCCATGATTGCTATGGCGCGCCTGGATATTCCTGCCGTGTTTGTATACGGCGGTACCATTAAGCCGGGGCACTATCAGGGCCAAGACTTGACCATTGTCAGCACTTTTGAAGCCGTCGGTGAGTTTGGTGCCGGACGCATCTCGCGCGAAAATTTTTGCGAGATCGAGAAACGCGCCTGTCCGGGCAAGGGCTCGTGTGGCGGTATGTACACCGCTAACACCATGAGCAGTGCCTTCGAAGCGATCGGCATGAGTCTGCCGGGTTCCTCGACCATGGCGGCTGAGGATGCGGAGAAAGAGAAGAGTAGTGCGGATAGCGGGCGTGCCCTAGTCGAGCTGATTCGTCGTGATCTCAGCCCGCGCAAAATTTTGACCAAGAAGGCCTTCGAGAACGCCATAAGCGTCGCCATGGCAGTGGGTGGTTCTACAAATGCAGTGTTGCATCTACTCGCCATCGCCCACGCTGCCGAGGTCGATCTGGTGCTCGACGATTTCGACCGGATCCGCGAGCGCACTCCGGTGTTCTGCGACCTCAAGCCTTCGGGAAAGTACGTGGCGACTGATCTCCACAGGGTCGGCGGTATTCCGTTGGTAATGAAGATGCTGCTTGGCCAGGGCCTGCTCCACGGCGAGTGCATGACGGTTACTGGAAAAACCGTCGCGGAGAATCTCGAGGGTGTGGCTGAAATGCCGCCTACAGATCAGGACGTAGTCAGGCCGATCGACAAACCCATTTACGCCCAAGGACACCTCGCCATTCTTCGCGGTAATCTTGCCCCCGAGGGTAGTGTGGCTAAGATAAGCGGCATCAAGCAGCGGCGTATCAGCGGCCCGGCGCGGGTCTTCGATTGCGAAGAGGATTGCATGGCCGCGATCATGGCAGACGCCATCACGGCCGGTGATGTCATAGTCATTCGCTATGAAGGGCCCAGAGGCGGTCCGGGTATGCGCGAGATGCTCACGCCGACTTCTGCCATAATCGGCAAAGGTCTTGGTGACAGCGTCGGTTTGATTACCGATGGGCGGTTCTCCGGTGGCACCTATGGCATGGTCGTCGGCCATGTTGCGCCCGAGGCGCAAGTCGGTGGTCCATTGGCCTTGGTGCGCGAAGGCGACACCATCGTCATCGATGCCGATGAGCGTCTGCTCCAGCTCGATGTTGCTGAGGGTGAGCTCGCCGAGCGCCGTTCGGCCTGGCAGCCGCCCCCGCCACGTTACACCACTGGAGTGCTCGCCAAGTATGCCAAGCTGGTATCGAGCGCGTCGGTAGGAGCCGTTACTGGTTGATCAGCCGCCGCTCTTACCGGTGCTGATTGGGCTTGGCCGGTACCAAGAGGCGTCGCGCCAGTGGCGAGCGAACCAGTTCGGGGAAGGTGCTCTCTACGTCGAGCAGCCGCCGGTTGGCAATCAGGAAGAGAAGCCAAATCGCCACTGCCAGAGGAATCCCTGTGGCGATCCCCAGAGATAGGCTGCGCTGAAGCTGGTAGAGAAGCAGCGCCGAGCACACTATCAGTAAGTACAGGCGGGCATAGCGTGCTCGAAACAGGCTTATGCCTGTGGCCATACGTAGGAACCCTTGGTTGATCAAGGCCTGCACTATCATTGCACTGCAGGCCGCCATGGCCGCGCCGAGGGCGCCGTAGGTAGGAATAAGCAACCAGTACAGCAACGCAGCAACCGCTGTGGCGGTGATGTCGGCGGTGACGATGTAGGCCATGCGGTTGTAGACGTGCAGCGTCCTTGCCGCGAAGCCGAGCACCGCGTAGACGAAGTAGCCAATCGACATCAGCGCTAAGACGTTCGCCGATTCGACGTAGCGTGTACCAAACAGAGCAACAGTAAGCGGCTTTGCCAGTGAACAGCAGGCGAGGAACAGCGGCAGAGTCAGCGCGGCAACCCACGAGGTTGTTTGCCAGTAGAGATCGCTGATCTGCTCGCGATCGTTGCGCGCAAACATCCGCGAAGCAGCCGGCACGAACAGAAACGAAAAGCTTACCAGCACGGCTTGGTTAAGCCGTGCCACCGGGAGGACCGAGCGAAACTCAGCCACGGCTGTGGTGCTCGAGAACGACTCGAGCACCACCACTGCCAGGGATCCACGTAGCAGCAGGGCGATATCGCTGCTGAGCAGAGGAATCGCGAAAGCGTAGATTTCGCGGAAGGGAAATTCGAGTGAGCCAAAGGAAAAATGCTTGAGGAGTCCCTCGCGGCGCATTATCAACAACAGGATCGAGGTGTTGATGACAACGGCGACCACGCCAGCCAGTAAGTATGCTGTTGCCAGCAGGTACACGTTGCCGTGAACGATCATGGTAATGACGATCGCAGTCAGTTTCAGAGCTGGACCTAGAAAGTAACGGCGAAAGAATATTGCCCAGGGGTTGGCCAGTGCTGCGAACATCGAGATCAGGAACGCGTCGTAGGCTTGAAGTGGCACCAGCGCGATTAGCACCAAGAGTAATGCGACCGAAAGCTTACTGCTGACCACCGAGGTTTCGATGAATCCGCTGGCGGAATAAGTGCCAACGATGACCATCAATCCGATAACCGCGGTGGTTGCGACTATCAGTCCAATGGTACCGAAGAGTTTGTTGTATTGACCGTGCTCTTGGTAAATCGGCAGAAAACGAGCAGCCGCCTTGTCCTGCCCCAGCGTGGCTAGACTGGTGCCGAGCGCGACGAGCGCGAGTGCGTAGGCGAAAGCGCCGTAGTCGAGCTTTGAGAGGTAGCGGACGGTGAGAACCTGAACGGCAAGGTTCATTACTAGGGCGATCACTCGGCCGGATAACAGCAGGGTGGAGCCGCGAATGTGGCTGCGAGCAGAGTCGGACTCCTCGTTTTCAGGCGGTCGTTCGATGTTCGTCATTATTACTGCCGGTAGTCACCGTGGCGCATCATCGAGCAAGTTTCTCGACCGAACAACCAGGCGGTGTAAGCTTACAAGCATGAAAGCTTCAGATCTATTCGTTGCTTGCCTCGAAGCCGAGGGGATCGAGTATATTTTTGGTGTTCCCGGTGAGGAAAACGCCGACTTCATGATGTCGCTGGAAGGCTCGAAGATTAAGTTCGTGCTAACCAGGCACGAGCAGGGTGCTGCCTTCATGGCCGAAGTATACGGGCGCTTGACGGGCAATCCGGCCGGATGTCTTGGCACGCTTGGGCCGGGCGCTGCCAATCTGATTACCGGTGTCGCCGACGGCAACATGGATCGCTCGCCAATGTTGGTGTTGACCGGGCAGGGGGCGTCTACGCGTCTGCACAAAGAGTCGCATCAAGTCATGGATGTAGTTTCTATGTTTGCGCCGGTTACCAAGTGGGCTCAGACGGTTTATCACCCGGACAATATACCCGAAATCGTCCGCAAGGCCGTCCGTTTGGCGCGCACCGAGAAGCCCGGGGCCTGTCACATCGAACTCCCGGAGAACATTGCCAAAGGTGAGTCGCGTGCTATGCCGATGCTCCCGCACCGTTTTCGCAGGCCGGTTCCCGACGACTACATAATTGACCGAGCTTTTGAGATCATCGAGCGTGCCAAGCGGCCGATCATCCTTGCCGGCAATGGTTGCATTCGAAAACGCGCGAGCAAACAGCTGCGTGGTTTCTGCCAGCGAACCGGGATCGGCGTGGTCAGCACCTTCATGGCCAAGGGCTGCGTCGATATGGATGCCGACTACTGTCTGTATACCATCGGGTTGCAGGCCAAAGACGTGGTGGCCTGTGCGGTCGATGCCGCTGATCTGGTGATTACCCTTGGCTACGACATGGTCGAGTACAACCCACGTTTGTGGAACCCGGCCGGTGACAAGCAGATAATCCATATCGATTTTCTTCCCGCCGAAATCGACACGAACTATCACCCCGAGTGCGAAATCGTCGGCGATCTTGCGCATGCCCTATGGATGCTGAACAGCCGTGTCGATGCGGCCGACGGATTGAGTTTTGACTTGTCACAACAGGCGGCAGTACGCGCGGAGATGCAGGCTGATTTTGCCGAGCACGCCAGCGACGATAGCAAAGGTACGATTCGTCCGCAGAAAGCCTTGTGGGATGTGCGTCGCGAACTCGCTGACGACGATGTGCTGCTGTCGGATGTGGGTGCGCATAAGATGTGGATTGCGCGTTACTTCCAGTGCCGCAAGCCCAACACCTGTTTGATACCCAACGGGTTTTGTTCGATGGGCTTTGCTCTTCCTGGTGCGCTCGCTGCGTCGATAGTGTATCCAGACAGGAAAATACTGGCGATCTGCGGCGACGCCGGGTTCTTGATGAACGTTCAGGAGATGGAGACGGCGCGGCGCCTCAATAGCAATATTGTCGTCAACGTTTGGGAAGACCATGCCTATGGACTGATCGAATGGAAACAGCAGAATGAGTTCGGCCACCACACCGACCTTTCATTTGGAAATCCAGACTGGGTGGCGCTGGCTGTCGCTTTTGGTTGGAGCGGACACCGGGTAAGCGACAGCAGTGAGTTCGCGTCGACGCTGCGGCGAGCGCTCGATGAGTCTGGGCCGAGTCTGGTGGTCATCCCGATTGATTATCGAGAAAATGCCAAGCTCAGCGAGAGGCTAGGGGATATAGTATGTCCGATCTAGAACGTAGTTATCCTTACTACGTTGCCAACGAGGCGGTCGCAGCCAACACCGACATAGAGGTGTTCGACAAGTATAGTGGCAAGCTAGCTACGCGCGTGGCGCGTGCCACGCCGACGGTGATCGATGAGGCCATAGCACGGGCTGTATCAGCGTCACCGGCGATGGCGTCTATGTACGGGTATCAACGCCAAGAAGTTCTCGATCACTGTGCGCGACGTTTTCGCGAGCGCTTTGATGAGCTTGCTCTCGGCTTGTGCATCGAAGCCGGCAAGCCGATTCGTGATGCGCGAGGGGAAGTCACGCGGCTCATCGATACCTTCCGGCTGGCTGCCGAAGAGTCGGTCCGCATTGGTGGAGAGGTGATGCCGTTGGACGTCAGCGAGAGGGCGGCCGGCTACACGGGGATGTGGAAGCGGGTTCCGATTGGTCCGTGTTCGTTTATCTCGCCTTTTAACTTTCCGCTCAACTTGGCCGCCCACAAGATCGCTCCGGCGATCGCCTGCGGGTGCTCGTTTGTTCTCAAGCCAGCCACTCTCACACCCGTGGGTGCGCTGATTATCGGTGAGGTGTTGGCCGAAACCGATCTCCCCAAGGGCGCCTTTTCGATCCTTCCCTGCAGTCGTGACGGTGCTGATCTGTTTACCACCGATCCTCGCCTAAAGCTGTTGAGCTTTACCGGTTCGCCCGAAGTCGGGTGGGCACTCAAGGCAAAGTCAGGAAAGAAGAAGGTAGTGTTGGAACTTGGTGGCAATGCAGCGGTGATCGTCGACGCCGATGCCGATCTGGATGATGCGGTCGATCGAATCGCGTTCGGCGCGTTCTATCAGTCGGGACAGAGCTGCATCGGGGTACAGCGCATCATCGTGCACGAGGATATATACGGAGATTTTCGAGACAAGCTCGTTGCCCGCACCAAAGAGCTTGTCATGGGTGATCCCCGCGATGAGTCTACCTTTGTCGGTCCGATGATCTCCGAGCGCGAAGCTGAGCGACTACAACGGTGGGTACGCTCAGCGGTGGCCAAGGGGGCCACGCTGCTGTGCGGTGGTACTCGTAGTGCTGCGATGCTCGAAGCCACGCTGTTGGAAGACGTGCCGGCATCTGAAGAACTGGTGTGCAAAGAGGCCTTTGGCCCGATCGCGGTGCTGTCACGCTTCGCCGATTTTGATCGCGCTCTGCAAGCCGTCAACGATAGTGTGTTCGGGCTGCAAGCGGGGATTTTCACCCGAGATATCTACAAGGCTCATCGTGCATGGGACACTCTAGAGGTAGGTGGGGTGGTGATCGGGGACGTGCCGTCATGGCGTGTTGATCACATGCCGTACGGTGGCGTCAAGGATAGTGGGCTGGGGCGCGAAGGAATTCGCTTCGCGATCGAGGATATGACCGAGCTGCGACTGATGGTGCTGCGCACGCCTCGGGTATGAATGGGGCAGTTAGGGGAGCACCGCGCGCAGTACGCGTACGACGTTGGTGCCCATGATGCCGGTTATTTCTTCGTCGGAGAACCCACTGTCTATCAAGCCATCGACGACCTCGATCAGGCCGGTGGCATCGAAAGGTGTGGTGACGGCACCGTCGAAATCAGAGCCCAAGGCTACGTGTTCGCTGCCAACCAGGTCGGCTGTATAACGCATCGCACGCGCGATCGCGCGGCCGTCACTACCGCACACGGCGGTTTCCCAGTAACCGATTCCGATGACTCCGCCGCTGGCAGCTATGCCGACAATCTGATCGTCACTGAGATTTCTAGTGTTGTTGCAGGTACCGCGGACCCCGCCGTGGGAAAACACCAGCGGTCGGCTGACTATGGCCAGGGTATCGTCGATGGTCTGCGCTGATGCATGGGCGAGGTCGACAAGCATCCCCAGTTGTTCCATGCGAGAGATGACCGATCGTCCCAACTCTGTGAGCCCGCCTTTTTCAATGCCGTGAGCCGATCCGCCGACCTCGGTGTCGAAAACATGGGTCGGCGCCATCATGCGAAAACCCGCATTGAACAGCACGTCTACGTTGCGTAGCTGGCCTTCGAGCACCTGCGCACCTTCGGCTCCAAGTAACGCTCCGACGGTATCGGGGGATGCTGCACGCTTCCGTAGATAGCCATCCAGATCGTCGCGGCTCTTGATTATGCTCATTCGGCCTTGCGAGCGCTCGGCCAAACGTTGAAGCCTCTTCGACTGAAACAACGCCCGTTCGCGCAGGCTACTCCAGCTAGCCACAGGCCAACGTTGCGACAGGGCCACTAGAGTTATCATGTCCGACTTATCGTCGTTTCGTTCTATGTTGAGACCGTATGGAACCTTGCTGACGACCGTGAACATCTGTAGGCCCACGTGCCCTTCTATCAAGCGCGGTAGGTCGATGTGACCGATGCTATTGCGGCGCAATAGATCCCTGCCCCATAACAGCGAATCCGCGTGAAGGTCTGCGACCAGAAGTCGTGGGTATAACGCACGAGCGTGTTGCGAGGGTGGGGGAGCCTGGCGCTGCAATACGCGATTAGCCGAGCTATCAACGAACCGAGGGACGAGGGTGAACCCCGCGACCATCGCGACAGCGATGATTGCGGCGAGAATACCTAGCATTCTAGGCATGCGCATCGTCGATCCCTATCATACCTCGACTTCGATGTAGGCTCTGCGTCCGATGCGGCCGGCCACTGCCGATCCTAGATTGAGGAGCCGGAGCTGCCAGCCGTACTTTGCGAGCATGCATTCGTTGATCTGTTGGATCAACGAATTTTCCGTGACGATACGACCGTTACCATCTTTCCATTCTCCACTGAGCGTGCCACGTACACTACACGGCGCGACACGGACGCGAGTGTCACGTCGCAGTCGTTTGATCTTGTACGACGTGCCGTCGGTAAAAAAGCACAAATGCCCGTTGAGGGTGACGAACCACATTGGCGTTTCAACCGTGGTCCCATCACGTTTAAAGGTAGCGAGATTTACGTAGCGCTCGTCGTCAAACATCGTGTCTACCAGATGGCCACGGGCGCGACGAAAACGAAAACGGCGGGCCACGCTTCGCATGGCCCGCCGTCATTACATTCTAGCTAGTTCCCGTCTCAGAATGGCGGTTTCCCAGCGGGCTTGCGTCGCAGTATCTGCGCGTGGCCCACGTATCACAAGATGAGTTGACCTGCCCGATGCGGTTTGGGCCACGTGAGAGCCTGAAGCGTGCATCGCATACGCACGCGTGCCCTCGTCCCATGTTCGTCGGGGACCAACCGGGTCTTACACTTGTAAGGCGGGCTAAACGCGCAGGCGCCGGGCCATCAGCAGCAGGTTCGCTGTCACCACCGAAGACCAAGCGTAAGCCTCGAATGACTCCAAGCCGCTCCATGTACAGCGACTCATCCCAAAGCAGCGCTTCAGGAAAGAGATCATCCCCTCAATGCCAGCGCGGAAATCGCGCAGCCGTTTGTACACCCACGTGCTCTTGGCCATCTCCGTAATAGTCAGTCCTCGCTTCTTGGCGAAAGCGACATCGCTTACGCCCAAGGCCTTGATCGATTCAAGATTCTGCTTCGAAGCGAAGCCACCATCAAAGGCCGCTTGGCGCGGCACCCTACCGTAAATCTCCTGTTGTCGGTTGATCATCTTCTCGGCCAGGCTCACGTCGGCTGGATTGCCTTGTTCAATCACCAGGTCGGTAAGCAATCCCGAGCTGCCACCAGTGATGGTGACTTTGTGGCCAAAGTAGGTCTCGCGCCGGTCCTTGATGATGATGTCGGTGTGCGGCTCGAAGATCGACACGATCTTATCTTCGGGACGAAGTGATTCCCCGTCAAGCACCCGCTTTCGCGTTTGCGCAATGACCTGGCTGGCCAGCGCGATGTAGTGCTGCAGCTCGGCCTCCAGGATCATGGTCTTGACAAGGTCGGTCGTTGGCAAAACTTTGAGCTCGGCCTTTACTCGCTCGGCATCGTGCACACACTTGCACGCCACCTTGAGAAGATCCCGATACAGCTTTACCCGCTGCTTCTTCGTGCTCGCATTAAGAATACCTAACGCGCTTCTCTTGGCACGGCGGCGGTGATCACTAACCACCACACCCGACATCTCCTTGGCCCGCTGGGTCAGTCGGCTAAGCACCCTGACGCTATCCCAGAGCAAGGAAGAGTCGGTGGGGTGGTGAATGTTCGACTCAACCACCGTGCAATCGATGCGCACCTTGCGGCCTTTTTCGATTTTCTTGGCAGCGGCGCTGGCGAGCAAGATTCGGTTGATCGCCTCGAGCGTGTGCGCGCGTATCTTCTTGATGTCACGCTGCAGCGTCGACCCTGATGGCACCTTGTCGGCGATGCCGAATTCGCAAACCGCGCGGTAGGTCCTGGAGTCGGCCAGGTGATAGGCCAGCACCGCGTAGCTGAAGCCGTTCATCTGCTTAATCAGCAACGCCATCAAAACCTGCTCGGCGCTCATCTTGCCGCGCCGCCCACGCCGGGGGTTACTCAACCCGCGGACGAGGTCGGCGTGGATGAGTGCGACGATCTCGGGGTGCTCGCCCACCAGGCGGCGAATCTGGTGCAGCTCACTGGCGTGCTCATGCTCGATGGAGGGCTCGACAAGTGAGAGTTGTTGGCGTAGGGTGGTTCGCATCGGGGTTGTTTTCCTTTGTGATATCAATGGTTTGTGATGACTCACTGATAGCACAGACACAAGGAAAACGCCCCGTTTTTACGTCCACTTTCTCGAATTTCTCTCCGGATTCTCGCTACTTACAATTCCAGGATGGGAACTAGCTAGGTGTGGACTCAGTCGCCGCAGACTACGCCGGGTCCGCCAGCCACCGAGCAGGGGCAGGTCATGACCGGGCAGCTGACAACGCCGCCGCCAACGTAGGGGTCAGCCAGCGGATTGGGCTCGGGATCCGATTCGCATGAGCCGCCCGGGCAGTCGGCATCGACCGTACACGGTAGTCCCTCGCTGGTTCCAGCCTGGCAGGTGCTGACCAAGTCGCAGCCTGGGCCGACGCCATCGGGCGCTATCCCGTCGCCGCATTCGGTGTTGACCCAGTTGATGGGATCGTCGTCGACCATTGCTATCAGCCAGTCGACCAGTCTCGGGTTTCCGCCAGTGGTGTCTTCGTAGAGTTTGTCGCTGCCGAAAACCGTGTGGCGCGAACCAGCAGCAGTGTAATAGCGGAAATTGGGTGCCCGCGACGCGGTATCTGCAACGAACTCACGCATGCAGGTGTTGAACTCACAGGTCTCGTTCCACCACTGGCCCCATACCAGCGGGTTGCCGGTGTTCTTCATGACGTTGTAAAACGCCGACTGACCACCGCCGGTTCCGTCGTAGGCGGTGTTGTACGACGCGAAACGGTGCTGGGGGTTAGCCAGTGCTATTTCAGACATGATGTTGACCATCGACAGTTCTTCGGCCGGTCGGTCGAAGGCTGGAATGAACGGCGGCAGCTGCTCCTGTACGCCCCAGTTTTTCAGGCTCAGGTCTAGCCACTCGCGGGTGATTACGCCGACACCGGCGTCACCCAGCAGGTTGAACTGCGAAGTCGGGTAGACGTCGTGCATCAGGTAAGCGCCGTTCATCCACGCGCCGTATGATCCTGCGCTCGAGCCAGTGACAACGATGGTCTCTGGATTGACGAAGTGTTCGCGAGCAAACTTCTCGGCCACCTGGGCATTTACGCGACCGACGTGGGAAATCGTCTGGGCTGCGCCGTAGAACGTGTGTTTGTTGCCCCAGTGTACGTCGCCGGTGCAGTAGGAAATGAACACGAAGCTCCAATCTTTGAAGGGGTTGTCGGGATCGTTGAAATCGGCGAGCCCGGTAGCCACCAAGCTCGGGTCATCCCCCGGTCCTGCCGTAATCTTGTAGGTAGGGAGTGTGAAGCAGGTCGTTCCACTCCAGCATGCCCCACCGCCCTGGTAGTACATTACCAGCTTGTTGACGGTGCCGCGTTTGTAGTGGAAAGACCAAGGGGTCTGACGCGAACACTCAGGCTGCAGTTGCTTCCCCTGGTAGGGCACGGTGTCGCCTACAGGGTACTCGATCATCTGAAACGTCGAAGGGAGACTCGGTGAGGTTGTCGTGTCAAAGACGGTATCGGTACTGATCGAGTCGGCGTCGCTGACCAGGCTAGCCGATGTCGGTGGCGCTCCGTTGCACAACGGGGCGATGTTCGCGTAGCGCTCCTCGAACTTGCTCTGGGCTTTCAGCTTGCGTTGTGAGTGTTTGGTCTCTTGAGAATCGCGCAGCAGATCTCTTACGAACTTGCCTTCCGACTTGAGAATATCACGGCAGTATCGGCCCGCCGAACGCAACAGCCCCCAAGCGCACTGACGATCGTTGGGATTGGCACTGTCTAGGTTGGCGACGACGCTCGTCTGCAGATTAGCGACGGCAGCGGCGATGTTGGTCGACATGGTGCCAGCGTCTAGCGTTGTTTCTGCGCAGGCTACGTTTTGGCGTGCCGCCGCGGCCTCTGCCTTGGCCCAGGTAACGCTGAGTTTGGCACTAGCCACCGCTATCGCGCTATCGCGACGGCTGCCGTCTGCGTCGGCGGTCGGCTTTGCGTGGAAGTTTGCCCATGCCCTGGCAGCGTTACGGCAGAACCTGCCCGCGACTTTCTGTTTCTTGGCTACGCAGACATTGGTCGGGTAGGCGGCATCCGCGCTGGGCGGTGTGGAGACTGCGAGCACGGCTGCAACAGCCAGCGTGGCGCTAAGTAGGTTGAACGGACGCAACATGTTAATTCCCTCTCTCTTATCTGTGTTTCACAACTGCTGCTGAGCCAGCGGCTTGGATGGCGCAACGCGTCAACAGCAAGGCCGGTAGCAGTCGGTTACGCTGCACCCGCAACGGTAGGGTGGTTGAGATCCTTGTGTCAAGGCGAGAACGATCAGGAGTAACGCCGCCAACACCGGCAACAGGGTAATTTCACCTGCTATTCTATATGGTTGACGCCTGTGCCCGGCTATATGGCCGGGGTATTGGCGGCGCGCTGTTGGTCTGCTGGCGCCAAAGCCTGTATGCGCATCTGCGGGGGTCGACGAACCCGCCTTGCTGGGGCCCGGTGGTGGCAGCCCTGCGGCTGTTGGCGACGGCGGTTACTCGCCGTCGCTTCGGCTGGGGCGGCGCCAGTCGAGATTGGGCAAGGCTAGCCGCCGCGGGGCTCAGGCTGCAGCCGGCGAGGGCGGCCGCGGGCTAGGCTCTTCGCTATTGCTCTTGGTCTGTTCCTCACGCTGCCACTCGACTTCGAACAGCGCCGCCGCCTCGCTCAGACCTTCCAGCTGCACCTTGCCTAGGGGGAGGAAAGCGAACTGTTTTCCCGCGGCTAGTTGGCGAACGACGTCGGTAACGATGATCTGTCTGCCGCCGGCTTGGCCGGCGACGCGTGCCGCGACGATTACCGCAGTACCATAGAGGTCCCCGTCTTCATGAATCGGAGCACCGGTATTGAGACCGATAGCGATGCCCAGAGGTAGCGAAGGATTGGTCTGGCGGTAGGCCTCGGCGGCTCTCTGGATGGAGACAGCACAGTTTACCCCGCTGGTTGCCGCAGGGAAATAGGCCATTATGCCGTCGCCGGTGTGCTTGACCTCTACGCCGCCGTTGTCCTTGAGGGCCTTGCGTACCAGTGCGTTGTGAATACGCAGCAGGTGCTGTGAGCGGCGGTCGCCTACCCTTTCGGTAATCGAAGTATAATCGTCAATGTCGGTGAAGAGGATAGTCAGGTCCATGTCTCCGGCCAGCGTTGGTAGCCCCGAGCCCAGACCGAACACCGTGCGGGCCACGGGGGGGACAAGCATTTCAAGTCCTGTTCGTATGTTCATTGCCGACTCCCGATGGCGACTGGGGCTGAGCAGCCTTCGTGACCACAGCATTGACGCTTCGATTTTGCTGCGGAGTTTGATGACTAGTCCCTCTGCCCGAGTCTAAGAATAGTATAGGCACGAACCGTGGGTAACGCAATGCGGCATTAGCCGCACTTATTTCTGATGGCTTTTCGATTCGCCTGGCTTCTCAAGACGTTTCAGCCTGTGCTTTCGCATCTTTGACGGGGCCACGATACGGGTATGAAAAGCAGTTCCGATTGCTAGCGACCCAACTAAACCTCGAGGTAACAGGCATGAGCCTCAATTCAGAACAGCAACGCGAAGTAGATGAACAGAGGGCCGAGAGCTACCCAACACGGCGTGCCACCGTTGCTGGACTCGAGGATATTCTCTACGACGCCATTGGTGTGCTCGACCACGGATTCATTCGTGTCATCGACTACATGGGAGATGATGCGGCGATTGTGCAGGCTGCGCGTGTTTCCTACGGCCGCGGGACTAAACAGTCGCGCGACGATCAGGGTCTGATCAACTACCTGCTGCGTAATTGGCACACCTCGCCATTTGAGATGTGTGAAATCAAGCTACACGTAAAGTTGCCGATTTTCGTCGCACGTCAGTGGATTCGCCATCGTACAGCCAATGTAAACGAGTATTCTGCGCGCTACTCGATTCTCGACCGTGAGTTCTACATTCCTGACGCCGAACATCTCGCAGGGCAGTCAACCTCGAATCGTCAGGGACGGGGCGAGGTTCTCGTCGGTGAGGAAGCCCAGCGAGTCTTCACGATTCTTCGTGAAGACTCTGAACGCGCTTATGACCATTACGAGGAAATGCTCAACCAGCGAGCCGACGGCACCACGATCGATGGTGAGAAACGAGGCTTGGCACGTGAGCTTGCTCGAATGAACCTGCCTGTCAACTTCTATACCCAGTGGTATTGGAAGACCGACCTGCACAACCTCATGCACTTCGTACGTTTGCGAGCAGATGCGCATGCCCAGTACGAGATTCGTGTTTATGCAGAAAAGCTGCTCGAGGTGATGAAACGCTGGGTACCATTGACGACAGAAGCGTTTCTCAACTATCGCAGTGGCGGCGCGCAGCTATCCGATAAAGCCTTGCAAGCGGTCAGGCGCATGCTTGGCGGCGCTGACGTGCAGCGCGAGGATGTCGGAATGTCGGCTCGCGAGTGGCGCGAGCTGATGGAACTGCTCGGGACCTGATTCGTTCCCCTGAGAAATTCTGCCACAGCCAGTACTGGCCCGAGCTAAACTGGTTAGGGAGGCAAGCCGTTACCCCGCGCTGTGTGTGCGAGGCGTCTTGCTCTGGTTGTGGCAGAGCGCAAAGCGAAGCCTACTCTAGACGACGTGTCGTTGGAGAGTCTGGGTCCGGTCTCGATCGGCCTGGCAGGTGTATTCGTGTGCCTGTTTGCCGGGCACGTGGCCTCCTTTCCCCTTAGACTGGGAATACCCCTTGGCGGGCTGGCGCTGCTGACGGCTACGCTGCTGCTGGCGACACGCAGCATTCTCAGCCGCAGATCATTACCAGCCAAGCGCGCCTACGTGGTCGAAGCGGGGATAGTTTCGGCGGCGGTTATCCACGGACTGTTGTTACCCGCGGTTACCGGTGAGATCCGTCAGACCAGTCACCTGGTACTGCTACTCGTAGCCAGTGGATGTGTGCTGTTGTCGGCGCGTTGGCTGAGCGCGGTGCTGCTGGTTGCCAACTTGGCCTGGGGCTGGTTGGTACTCAGTTTACTGCCCGACAGCGACTGGCCGTACTGGGCGATGTCGCTAGCACTTGCCGACATGCTCTCGGTGTTTGCTTTCGTGGTTCGTCGGCGATCGCTTGGTCGCCTTGAGTTGGCCCGCGCGGCGCAAGAACAGCGGCGGTCGCGGCTCGAGGATCCGCTGCGCGAGTTGCGCGCAAGCGAAGAGCGTTGTCGTCAGCTCGCGGCGGCGACGACCGAGAGTCTGATCATTCATCGCGGCGGCGAGATTCTCGACTACAGCGATAACGCGGCCCGCTTGTTCGTGGCGAGCCCTTCTTGGCTGTCTGGCAAGCGGCTCGATGAAATTCTCGAGGAGTGCCCACCCTCTGACGATGAAGTTCTCAGGGGCATGCTCGCCGAAGGCGCGCGTACCGGCATAGCGCGCACTGCCAACGGCTGTCAGATACCAGTTGAGTTTAGTACTCGCGCTATCCACTACGAAGGCCGCGGTGCTGAAGTCATCGCGCTGCGTGACGTAAGCGCGCGTAGAGCCGCGTTGGTGGCGCTCAACGAACAGAGGGCACACGAGCGTGCCATTCTTGAGTCGGCTCTCGATTGCATTATCACCGTCGATCACAACGGACGTATTCTCGAATGGAACCCGGCATCGGTTACTACCTTCGGTCATTCGCGAGGAGAAGCCATCGGTCGCAATTTTGCCGAGCTAGTCATCCCCGAGGACTTACTAGACGACCATAGCAAAGATGTGAAGGACTACATCGCCAGCGGTCGCAGCGACATGCTTGGCAAACGCATCGAGGCCCGCGCGCGTCACGCTGATGGACGAGAGTTTCCAGTAGAGCTTGCGGTTGCACGTCTCGAAGGTACGACGCCGCCGGTATTCACGGCCTACCTGCGCGACATTACTGAGCGCAAACGGGCAGAAGCCGATATTGCCAAAGCACGCGATCAAGCCGTTCGGGCGTCACGAGTGAAGTCGGAATTCTTGGCGACCATGAGCCACGAGATTCGCACGCCGATGAACGGTGTGTTGGGGATGGTGGGGTTGTTACTCGAGACCGGTCTCAGTGATGTCCAGCATCGTCAGGCCACCGCGATCAAGCAGTCTGGCGACGCCCTACTGACCATCATCAACGACATTCTTGATTTCTCCAAGATCGAAGCAGGAAAGCTCGAGCTGGAGAACACTGAGTTCAATTTGCACAGACTCGTCGATGAGGCCGTCGAATTGCTCTCGGCCAAGGTCGACGCCAAGCCCGTAGAAATTGCTGGTCATATCGCCAACGATATTCCCGCTAACGTAATCGGCGATGCCGGTAGGCTACGGCAGATTCTCCTCAACCTGCTGAGCAATGCTGTCAAGTTCACCGCTGAAGGCGAGGTGGTTGTACGCGCGGCGCTTGCGTGTGAAGAAGATGACGCGTTGGTGTTACTCTTCGAAATCGAGGACACCGGCCCCGGCGTTGATCCCGAGACGCAGAAGAAATTATTCCAGCCGTTCGTCCAGGGCGATGCCTCGATGTCGCGCCGTTATGCCGGCACCGGGTTGGGCTTGGCGGTGTCACGTCAGCTTGCCGAACTCATGGGCGGAGCCATTGGTGTGGAGAGCAAGCTCGGGGAGGGCAGTACGTTTTGGTTCACGGTACGCCTGCGCCGCGGAAGCGAAGCCTCTTCAACCGCGCAGCTCGACCTGAGCGGCCGGCGAGTTCTGGTAGTAGCCGAGAGCCGTACCACCTGCGACATCCTCTCTTCCTACCTCGGATCGTGGGGCCTGCACTGTGGGACCGCGGACTCGGCTTCGGAGGCGCTCTCCGAGCTTCGTCGCGCGCTGAGGTCACGCCAGCCTTACGACGTTGGCATCGTTGACGCAGACCTCAGTGGTCGTGGGGGATTGGCACTAGCACGAGAGCTAAACACCAACGTCGTGCACCGCGACGTCCGGCTTATCCTGCTTGCAGGAATGAACCGCCTCTCTACCTCTGCGCTTATCGACGAGCCGGCGGTGGTCGATGTTCTTGCCAAGCCCATTAGTAAGTCACAGCTCTTCAATAGTTTGATGAATGTGCTCTGTGGCGACTCGCTGAACAGCGCTGAGGGTAGGCAAGCCGGTGGGTGTGCGGGTGAGACCCAAACACAGCCCCGATCTCTACGCATCCTGGTTGCCGAGGGTAACTTGGTCCATCAAGAAGCAATCTGTCAGATGCTCTGCAATCTCGGACATAGCGGCGATGTCGCTGCCAATCGTCGAATCCG
>CAZPPZ010000002.1:0-49355 GCA_964588545.1 uncultured Myxococcales bacterium
ATCCAGCAGTTGGGCGTAGTTCGTCTCGATGCGCTCAAGAAACTCGTGCGGCTCGTGCGGTTCCTCGTTAGATTCATCCGCCTGTGTGGCGGGTTGTGTTGTCTCTTTTGTCCTCCCTTTCTTTTGCCCGGCGCATGCTGGGTCCTGTAAACGCAATGCGGGCCGCTTGCGGGGGTGGCTGCGTCTCTGCGTTTTTTATGGCTTCTCGGCGTTTTACCTGCCGATGGTAATTGGCTTAGCACTATTGCCGATTACGCGGGGACTGTGGTACGGCGCGCTGCGAGGGTGGGCGAGGGCGGCCCTGGCTATTTTTTCTGTTCGGGTTGTCGTCAGCGGCGCCGAGAATCTGGCCGGTGGACGAGACTACCTCATTATTGCCAATCACCGTAGCAACTTCGACGTATTTGCGCTGATCACCGCTCTTGGTGGCCGCGAGACCCGCTGGGTGGCTAAGCGCGAGTTAGCACGGGTGCCTATATTCGGCTACGGCTTGCGCGCCACCGGTCAGATTCTCATCGACCGCAACGATCACCAGCAGGCCCTAGATGCTCTGCGTACGAAGCTCGGCAATCATGGGGCCAGCGTGGTATTCTTCGCTGAGGGCCGCCGCGCGCCGACCACCGAGCTGCTAGCGTTCAAGAAGGGCGCCGCGGCTTTTGCGATCGACGCTGGGCTGCCGATCGTACCAGTGGCGATTTCGGGATCGGAGAGGGTCCTTCCCAGGACCTCGTTGATTGCCAGTCCAGGCACTATACAAGTGGCAATTGGAGAACCTATCGATAGCTCGGAGGTCGGCGCGGATGGGCGCGATCTGCTGACCCAGCGAGCTCGTGATGCCGTGGCGGCACTCTTGGCCGACTGCGAGCGGAGGCGGTGAGACCTCATGTCTGATAACGCACCCCTGCGTATAGTGCCGCTCGGCGGGCTGGGCGAGTTTGGCATGAACTGCCTGGTGATCGAGCGAGGCGAGGATGCCATCGCCATCGACTGTGGGGTGATGTTCCCCGAGGATCACATGTTGGGCATCGACCGGGTGCTTCCCGATGTCAGCTATCTCCATGAGCTTGGCGATCGTTTGAAAGGGTTCGTTCTTACCCATGGTCATGAGGATCATCTTGGAGCTCTTCCATACATTCTTCCTGATTTTAACATTCCGGTCTTCGCGACGCGGTTTACTGCTGCGCTACTCGAGCAGAAGCTGGCCGAGTACCCCGCAGCTAAGAATGCCACCATCGAGACCTTCACCCCCCGCGATGTGCTACGCCTCGGTGGCCTCGAGATCGAGAGCCTGAGGGTTACCCATAGTATCGTTGATGCCTGTGGCTTGGCGGTGCGCTCGGGCGGCGAGGTGGTGGTTCACACTGGCGATTTCAAACTCGACCCCGATCCCATCGACGGACTGGCGACTGACCTAGAGCGTTTCTCGGAACTGGGCGACGAGGGGGTGCGGCTGCTGCTCTCTGATTCCACTAATGTGGAGGTTCCCGGGCGCACCAAGTCGGAGAGCGAGGTCCCGGGTTTCCTCCGGCCGATATTCGAGAAGACCGAAGGGCGGATCTTCGTCACCACATTTGCCTCGCACATCCATCGAATCCAGAATGTGGTTTCGCTGTGCCACGAGTTTGGCCGCTCGATCGCCATAGTTGGACGCAGCATGGAGGCCAACAGTGCTTTGGCGACCCGCACCGGCCACCTGAGTATCCCCGGGAACCTGCTGGTATCGCCGCGGCAGGCCGAGAAACTCCCGCCTGCAGATGTGTGTTTCTTGGTTACCGGGTCTCAGGGAGAGCCCGGCTCCGCGCTATCACGCATCGCGACCTTGCAGCGACGCGCTCTCGAACCTAAGCGCGGTGACGCAGTGGTTTTTTCGTCAAGGGTAATCCCCGGCAACGATAAGGCCATAGGCGCGATCATCGATCAGCTCTACCGCTGCGGCGCAGAAGTCTACTACCAGAAAGTCCAGCCGGTACACGTTTCCGGGCACGCCTGCCGCGATGAGCTGCGAACCATGCTCGAGACCGTCCGACCCCAGTGTTTTGTTCCGCTGCATGGCCAGTATCGCAATCTCGTCCATCATGCGCGGCTCGCGGTTGCGACCGGAGTTGACGCGGACAATACCTATTGTCTGGTCGACGGAGAAGTACTCGAACTCGAGCGCGAAGGCGCGCGGCGCGGTGACAGTGTGGCGGTTGGCCGCGTGCTCATCGACGGGGTGACGGTCGGCGATATAGACGAGGCGGTGTTGCGCGATCGCCGCCACATCTCCGAGGATGGTGTCGCCATGGTAATTCTAGCCGTGTCGAGACAAACCGGCGAGATCGTCCTTGGACCAGACTTCATCGTGCGCGGACTGCTGCCTCCCGAAGCCGGAGATGCCGATTTCGCCGAGGCCAAGCGCATCGTGGTCGAGCATGTCGCGGCGATGAGTGCGGCTGCCATTGCCGATGAGGCCGAGCTGCACGAGGAGGTACGTCTGGTCGTTCGGCGTTACTTCCGCCGCCGTCTGGGGCGACGGCCGGTTGTTGTCCCGTACATCCTGGAGCTGTAGACTCATCCCGGGATTCCGGGGGGATGGGTTAGGTGGAGATACTAGGGGCTGTTGCGCTCGGAATCCTGCAGGGGCTAACCGAGTTTCTTCCGGTATCGAGTTCCGGGCACCTGGTGATTGCCCAGCAGTTCTTTCCCCTGGCAACTTTGGGCAATGCCCTGGCCTTTGACGTCTGCCTGCATTTCGGCACGCTGCTCGCCGTTCTCGCCTATTTCCGGGGTGATTTTGCCGGCATGGCCGCGGCCGTGGCCGGCAGGGCGGCTGTCGGTGAGGAGTACCTGAAGCGCTGGGTGGGGCTGCTGGCGGTGGCTACCGTACCAATTGCGATAGTCGGACTTTCGGCTCGTGAGGTTCTTCTCCACGCTTTTGAATCCCTCCCAGCTGTGGGCGTCGCCTTGCTAGCGACTGCTGGGTTGTTGGTGTTTGCGACCCGCTATCTAGCCGGCAACCGTGGCGCTGAAGAACTGGGCCTGCGCGATGCTCTGTGGATCGGACTGTTTCAGGCGGTTGCTGTCATACCTGGAATATCGCGCTCAGGCGCTACCATTGCCGGGTCGCTTGGCCAGGGCCTGGATCGGGCCACCTCGGCTCGTTTTGCTTTCTTGATGTCGCTTCCGGCGATTGCCGGGGCGATGGTAAGTAGTATGGGCGAGGTTGGCGTACTTCTCGACCAGCACGCCCTGGCGGTGGCCTTGGGGACGGCGGCGTCGGCACTTACCGGCTGGTTTGCCATCGACATTATGATGAAAGCCATCCAGGTGGGACGTTTGATGCCTTTTGCTGTATACTGCGGTGTTCTGGGTGCGGGAACGCTGCTGCTGGGAGCGTTCTAGCAGTATTGCTCGTGCTAGCGATGCTGCGATGCGTCGTTATGCAGTCGTTTTCGCAACGGGCGCAGAAGCCCGAGTGGGCCCCAGGGCTGGGCAGGTGGAGTAGGTGGCGAAGACTCGCAGGGTGGCGAACCACGGTTCGTCACGAATTCTTTACGAGGTTGAGGCGATCGTGTGTGCGGCGTTTGGTGCTGTGCTGGCGCTGAGTTTCATCTCCTATGTACCCAACACCCCGACCGACAACTACGTCGGCAAGCTCGGTTATTGGCTGGCCAACTTGCTGGTACAGACCTTTGGCTACGCCTCCTACCTGTTCCCAGCGTTGTTAGCCGCGGCGGCGATCGCGCTGTTTGCCAATCTAAGGGGTATGCCCTCGCCGGTGCGTGGGGTTGGTGCGGTTGCCATGCTGCTCGACGTGGCGATTCTCCTCGGCTTGTTTCGCACTGACGTTGCGCCGGAACTCGCCGGAGGGTGGGTTGGTGGCTTTCTCGCCACCCTCATGCGCGATGCTTTCGGGCTGGTTGGCTCCACCGTACTTCTCATTGCCCTGGGCTTGTTGGTCTGGCTGATGCTTACCGGAACCCCGCTGTCGCACGTTCTCGGTAGCGCGGCTGGAGTGATGATGCGGGCGTTACATTCGATTCTGGCGATGATCGGGGTTCGGCTGCGGTCGATGCTCGAAGGCTTTGCAAGTTTTAAACCTGCCTTCGCCAATGCCTTCCGCAACGCATGGGCCAAGTCGCAAAGCGTCGAACCCGGTGTTTCCGAGCCCGCGACCGATCCACCGGTAGTGTTTGGTAGCGAGCCCGAGCTTGCCGTCGATTCCGAGCGTGCTGAATCGATCGTTCAGATCACCAAGCCTGAGCCGCGTCCGCGAGGCCGAAAACGCAACAGCGAAGAAGAAACCGAGGCCGATCAGGAAGAGTTTGTGTTTGCTCTAGAGCACGACGACTACAAGCTCCCGCCGGTGCGTCTGCTCGGCAAGTGCGACGACAGTGCCGACTATGGTGACGAAAAAATACTGGTCGCGCAGTCGAAGGTGCTCGAGCAGAAACTGGCTACTTTCGGCGTTGCTGGGCGGGTTGTCGCGGTGCGTCCCGGGCCGGTGATCACGACTTTCGAATTCGAGCCTGATGCCGGCATCAAGGTCAGTCGCGTCGTCAATCTGTGTGATGACCTCACCATGGCCTTGCGTGCCCACGGTGTGCGCATCGTGGCGCCAATACCGGGCAAGAACGTGGTTGGTATCGAGGTCTCTAACCGCAACCGAGCTATTGTTGGTATCCGCGACTTAGTCGACAGCGATGAGTTCAGCGAAAACCCCGCCCGTCTACCGCTGGCTCTTGGCCGTGATACCACCGGCGTGCCGGCCTATGCCGATCTTGCCAAGATGCCCCATCTGTTGATGGCTGGAGCCACGGGGACCGGCAAATCCGTTGCTCTCAACAGTATGATCGTGAGCATTCTGTGCCGCTGCACGCCGCGAAACGTCCGCTTCATTATGATCGATCCGAAGATGCTCGAGCTCTCTCTGTACGAAGGTATCCCACATCTGCTGGTTCCGGTGGTTACCGATGTCAAGAAGGCAGCTGCGGCCTTGACCAACGTGATGCGTGAGATGGATCGCCGCTTCGAGCTGATGAAAGACCTCAGCGTGCGCAGTATCGATGATTACAACGCGCGTATCGCCGAAGGTCTCGACGAATACGAAGAGGAAGAGGAAGAAGAGGAAGAAGAAGAGTTCGAGTTCGAGGAGGAGGAAGGCGAAGAGGGAGAAGAGTACGAGGAGGAGGAAGAGTACGAAGAAGAGGAGGAGGAGGAAGAAGAAGGCAGCGGACTGCGCCACGAGCACCTCCCAAGAATAGTCCTGATCGTAGATGAGCTAGCCGATCTGATGATGTCAGTGGGCCGCGAGGTGGAACAGTCGATCACCCGTCTGGCGCAGAAAGCGCGCGCCGCAGGCATCCATCTCATCGTCGCTACCCAGAGGCCGTCGGTCGATGTCATCACCGGTTTGATCAAAGCTAATTTCCCCTGCCGTGTGTCTTTCCAGGTTACCGCCCGCCCCGATTCTCGTACTATTCTCGACTCAATCGGCGCTGAGCGGCTGCTGGGCAACGGTGACATGCTCTACATGGCCCCCTCGACCTCGGTGCTGCGCCGTCTCCACGGAGGCTTCATCTCCGACCGTGAGATCATCGCTATCGTCAAGTTCCTCAAAAAACAGGGCACGCCCGAGTACAATATGGAGCTGCTCGAGGCGCCCGGTGGGGATGCTGGCGACGATGGCGAAGAGGAGTTCCTCGACGAACTCTACGACAAGGCCGTTGACCTCGTGCTCGAGCACGGGCAGGGTTCGACCTCGTGGGTACAACGCAAGCTGGGCATCGGCTACAACCGTGCTGCCCGTATTATGGAAAACATGGAGCGCGAGGGTGTGGTCGGCCCGGCCGACGGTGCCCGTCCGCGCAAGGTGTTGGTAGGTCCCAACGCCGCGCTCTGACGGCGCTTCGCCAGGCCTGCTCGGGGCTGTTGCTGGCGTCGTCGTTGATCTACCCGGCTGCTGTCACGGCCGCCGAGACCTCACGCAGTGCCGATCAGCTGTGGGCCGCGTATGCCGCGCGCTGGGATTCTGCAAGTAGCTACAAGGCCGTCTTCAAACAGCATATCGAGATCAGTGGTATCGGTGGTGATGTCAGCAGTGGTGGCATTTTCTACTTTGAGAAGCCCGACAAGATGCGTTGGGACTATCTCGAGGGCGACAAGCAACAAGTAGTTGGTGACGGGCGCTGGATCTGGGTCTATCAGCCTGATCTAGAGCAGGTGTATAAGATTTCCTATACTCAAGCCTTCGGTAGCGGAGGACTGGTGTCGCTGCTCGCGGGCCGAGAGGGGATAGCGCAGCGCTACGATCTCAAGCTGTTGAGTGACGACGCTAGCGCGGTGAGCATGCGCCTGACGCCCAAGAGTGGTGTCGGTGAGACTCTAGAGTTGTTGTTGGATGCCGACACGATGGATCTCCGGACGGTTCAGATTACCGATCCCGCGGGGTCGGTGACCAGCGTCGAGTTCAACGACGTAACCCGCAATGTGAAGCTTGAAGCGAAGCTGTTCAGCTTCGAGCCCCCCAAGGACACCGACGTCATCACGACGCCGGGCTCATCTAAGTGAGGCACGGACATGCCATCATTCGACGTAGTTTCTAAGGTATCATGGCACGAAATCGACAACGCTCTTGGTCAGGCCAGCAAGGAACTTAGCCAGCGCTATGATTTCCGTGGGAGCGACACCAAGATAGAGGTCAAGGACGAGGCCTTCGTGGTCGAGTCTGCCGATGACTTCAAGCTGAAGGCGGCTGTTGAGGTCCTCCATTCCAAGCTAGCCAAGCGCAAGGTTCCGCTCGGAGCGCTCGACGCCGGCGAGATCGACAAAGCGGGGCAGGGAAGAGCGCGGCAGACGATCAAGGTGCGTTGTGGAATCGAGCAGGATATCGCCCGTAAGATAGTCAAGACGATCAAGGACGCGAAGATGAAGGTGCAGGCTGCGATCCAGAGCGATAGCGTGCGTGTATCTGGTAAGAAACGCGACGATCTACAGGCCGTTATCGCTCTGCTCGAAGAGGGTAGCTTCGGCCAGCCCCTACAGTTCGAGAATTTCCGCGACTGATGGCCAAACGCTTGTTCTTGGCCCCGCTCGGCTGCGCAAAGAACCAGATCGACGGCGAGCTGATGCTGGGGTACGCCCGTGCTGCGGGCTACGAGCTAGCTGACCAGCCCGATGATGCTGACGTCCTCGTCGTCAACACCTGTGCATTCATCGAAGAAGCGCGCGAAGAATCCATCGGTAAGATTCTCGAGATGGCTGAGCTCAAAGCCCGCGCCGAGGGACGGCGCTTGGTGGTGACTGGCTGCCTGGCCGAGCGTTACGGTGAACAGCTAGCCGGCGAGATCCCCGAGGTAGATGCGTTCGTTGGCACCGGAGCGCTCGACCGCGTGGTTGATGCGGCCGAGTCTCGTGGTGGGGCGATCTTCAAGGCGGCCAAGCACTATCTACCATCAGCACTGATGGAGCGGGTGGTAAGCGGTAACGATGGCTCTGCCTATCTAAAGGTTTCCGAAGGTTGTGATCACGAATGCTCGTTCTGTGTGATCCCCGATATCCGCGGTAAACATCAGAGTCGGTCGATAGATGACATCGTCGCCGAGGCCGAGCGTTTGGTCGAGCGCGGTGTGCTCGAAGTCAATCTTGTCGCTCAGGATCTGAGCGCTTACGGCAAGGATCAGATGCTCGACCAAGGGTTGGCTGCGCTGCTCTATCGTTTGGGCCGGGTTGATGGGTTGGCACGTATACGCTGCCACTATCTATATCCTAACACTTTGAGCGATGCGGCCTTGGACGCGATAAACGACATCGACACGGTTTGCCCCTACATCGACTTGCCGCTCCAGCACGCCGACGCCGCGGTGTTGGTAGCGATGCGCCGCGCGCGAGGACCGCAGCAGCTCTTGAGCCTTATCGAGAGGATACGCGCACGCGTAGAAGATCCGGTACTGCGCACCACCCTGATCGTAGGTTTTCCCGGCGAGACCGATGCGGCATTCGAAAACCTGCGTAGCTTTGTTGAGGAGGTGGGCTTCGATCGCATCTCGGTTTTTAAGTACTCGCGTGAGGAGGGCAGTGCCGCGGCTACGCTCGACCACCAGGTTCCCGAGCATGTGGCTGAGCACCGTCGCGACGTTCTGCTGTCGATACAGGAGCGAATCTCTGCCGCGCGTCTGCAGCGCTTTGTTGGCCGCGTCGAGCCGCTGCTGACGTGTGGCTACGATAGCGAGGCCGGCTGTTACGGCCGCACTCGTGGTCAGGCACCGGAAATAGACGGCCTGACTTTTCTCGGTACCGACGTCGAGGCTAGGCCTGGCAGTCTCATCGACGTGCGTATAACCGGCTGTGATGCCTATGATCTCTATGCTCGGCCGCTCGATCAGGCCGAGTCGTGAAGTGAGATCAGGTCCGAAAGTGCTGCAATAGCGCCACTTTGCCCAGATTTTTCGCTCACGGGGCGATTCCACATATAGCGATGCGCCGCTGGCTGTGGGTTGCTAGACTAGACGCTGCGCGCCGAGCTGTTGACGCGGCACGAGGGCGCAACTAGTTTACGCCCCCTCACGGAAACGGGTCCGTGGGGGAGTATGCCTCCGGGCGAGCCTGGAGCAGCTTTTCCAAATCATCGAGGACCTTTGGGTAGGGTAGACTGAGGCCGCGACCTATGAGAAAGCGAGACCGAGAGAAATTCCACGGCATGCTGCTTCAGATTCGCAAGGAACTGACGCGTGAGATTCAGCAGGACATCAAGGCTGGGAGTGAAGGTGAGGCTGGCGACGGCCGCGATACCTATGACATCGCCAGCGACGAGCGCGATCGCGAGATCAACCTGCTGCTTGGCGACCGTGAACGCAAGAAGCTCCAACAGGTAGACGAGGCTCTAGGCCGGGTCGAAAGCGGTGAGTACGGCGAGTGCGAAGAATGCGGTGGAGAGATCGCATCGGGAAGGCTCGAGGCAATGCCGTTTACGCGTCTCTGTGTAACCTGCCAGAGTGAGTTCGAGCAGGCCCAGCGCACCATGCAGCCCGACTCGGTAGTCGCGCCAGCGCCGCGCTACTCCGCCGGTGAGGGCGACGAAGACGTCAGCTGAGGGCGCGCTGCCCCTTTCCCGCCTTCGCGGTGATGCCCTGGATGCCTGGCGCACTGCAGTGCGTGCGGCCTCGCCCGCAGGTAGCGTCGAAGACTTTCTCGACAACCGACCCGAGCTGAGATCCTCCCTCGACCACACGTTTGTCTTGGCCACCGGTAAGGCTGCCGCTGGGATGGCCCGTGGTGTCGGTCCGGCTGCGCGTGGAGCGGTGCTGCTTCCTGATGGTGTCGAGGCTTCGGGCCTGGGTCCGGGCTTGCGTCTATATCGCGGCGGACACCCACTGCCCAATCGTGAAGGTCTGGAGGCGAGTCGCGATATTCTCGCGGCGGTGAGTGCTCTCAAGCGCGACGACCGGCTGCTCTATCTTGTATCCGGCGGGACTTCGGCACTATTCGAAGTGCCGGATGCAGATGTAGAAGTAGACGACTTGATCACTGCTTATGCGCTGTTGCTCGGTAGTGGCGCGGCCATTGCTGAGATAAATCTGATACGCCGTGCCTTGTCGGGGCTCAAAGGCGGAGGCTTGGCCAGAGCCGCCTATCCGGCCTCGGTACTGACGCTGGCGATTTCTGATGTCGCTGGTGACGATCCGGCGTCAATCGGGTCCGGGCCTACGGTGGCGGCCAACGACAGCGCTGGCGCAGCCTTGGAGGCGCTACGGCGTATTGGGCTGGAAGAGCGGCTGCCGCCCGCCCTGCTTTCGAGGCTCGCCGGATCAGGCCGGGCGGTGGCGTCGGCATCGGCGCAGCCGAGTAGGGTGGAGGGCTATCACGTTGTGGCTTCGGTCGCCGTTTCCGAGGACGCTGCCTGTGAACGCCTCGAGCAGCTCGGCTATGAGCTCGTGGCTCCGCCCTGGTCGGAGCTCGAGGGTGACGCGTTCGAGGCCGGCATGGCGATTGCCGCGGCGTTGCAGAGGCGCCTGCAGCGCAGCCAGGGCGCGGTTGCCTTCGTAGTTGGCGGAGAGACTACGGTGAGACTGCCGGAGCGGCCGGGAGATGGCGGGCGCAACCAACATCTTGCGGCGGTACTGGCCGCTGCTCTGGCCGGACAGAGCGGCTTTGCCTGTATGGTGGGTGGCAGTGACGGCCGCGATGGTACGAGTGCAGCGGCTGGCGGTTTGATTGACGGTTCTACCGCCGAGCGCGCCCGTGAGGCCGGCTATGACCTGCGGGCGGCGCTGACGGCCTTCGACACCGGCCGCGCGCTAGCTGCCGCGGGCGATGCGATCTGCACCGGGCCAACCGGAACCAACGTTGGCGACGTGCTGGTGGCTACCATTTGTACGCCGCGGCGATAAATCGTCTCGGGTTGACGCAGTTTCGGGCCGTGCTACGTAGCCGATTGTGGATTCCGCCTACCTAAGCGAAATTTTTGTCTCCTACCAGGGTGAAGGCGCTCTGGTAGGGCAGCGACATCTATTCGTACGTTTTGCCGGATGTAACATTCGTTGCAATTACTGCGACACTCCGGCGTCGTTGGTCCGTGTCGGGCGCTGCCGCGTCGATTATCCTGACGGCCGCAGCGAGATAATTGACAACCCGATTTCAGCTACCCATCTGACCTCGATGGTAACGCGTTTTTGTGTATCCGACCCGAGTATCACCATGATTGCTATCACCGGTGGCGAGCCTATGGTTCAGCACGGGTTCCTTGCCAACTGGTTGCGAGCGGTTGCTTTGCCGCGGCCGTGTTTACTCGAGACCAATGCTACGATCTCGACTGGTTTGACCGAGATACTCTCGCGAGTGAAAGTCGTATCTGCTGACATCAAGTTTGCGGCTGACACCGGTGAGACCAATCAGTGGCAGCGCCACGACGAGTTTCTTAGTGGCTGTGCCGACTCTGGCGTAGAGGTCTACGTGAAAATGCCGGTTGGCCCGGCGACTGATTCCCACGAGGTTCGCCGTGCAGCGCGAATGGTGGCTAGCAGGATTCCGCGGGCGCGCTTGTTTCTCCAGCCGGTAACCGATGTGAAAAGTGGTGAGTGGATGGTCTCGACCTCGGAACTGCTGCCATTACTGGCGGCCGCGTCGGCCGAGTTGCCGCGCAGCGGGCTACGCCCACAGATCCACAAGCTGCTGGGGATACGCTGACGATGGTAACTGCAACGATTATGCAAGCTCAGCGTTATCGCGAGGTAGCTTGGAAGAGCCTCCGCGACGAGGTCTTCGACCTGTTGATTATCGGTGGCGGTATCAATGGTGCGGGCGTCGCGCGCGACGCGGTATTGCGTGGCATGTCGGTGGCGTTGGTAGATCGTGGGGACTTTGCGGTGGGCACCAGTAGCCGCTCTACCAAGCTCATCCATGGCGGCGTGCGCTATCTCGAACAGGGCGATGTGCGCCTGGTCTTGGAATCCTGCCGTGAGCGCGATCTGCTACGGACGCGCACGGCTCCCCACTTGGTGCGCGCTCAGCGCTTCGTGTTCCCGGTTTACTACGACGACGACACCCCGATGTGGCAGCTGCGTGCCGGGCTCACTCTTTACGATCTGCTCGCCGGCTTTCGCAACGTCAACGCGCACCACATGCTCTCTGTGGCCGAAGTCAGTCGTCGCGAGCCGGGGCTGTTGACCCGCGGCTTGCGTGGCGCCGCTCTGTACTACGATTGCTGGACCGATGACGCACGCCTGACCCTTGAGACCATCCTCGCGGCACGGGCGGGTGGGGCCACGGTGCTCAACTACGCAGAAGTCACCGCACTCGATAAGGACAGTACTGGACGCTTGGCTGCCGCCGAGGTCTGTGACCGTTTCAGTGGCGAGAGCGTGCGCGTGCGCGCCCGCAGCATGCTCAATGTGACCGGCCCGTGGCTAGATCACATCAGGCGCTTGGATGACGCTGGTACACCTCCGCGGCTGCGTCTTACCAAGGGAGTGCATGCGGTTTTTGACCGCAGCCGTATAGGCAACAACGACGCCGTAGTCATCCGCGGTGCTGATGACAAGCGGGTAATGTTTGCCATCCCCTGGCAGCAGCACACCTTGGTCGGCACTACCGACACTTTCTACGATGGCGAGCCAGCTGCGGTTGCGGCCAACGACGATGATGTCGACTATATTCTAGCGGCGGTCAACCGTGCTTTCCCGAGCGCCAACGTCTCTACTCGGGACGTCATCAGTACCTACGCAGGGCTGCGTCCGTTGGTAGCCCCCGAGGACGAAATCGACGAGTCCGACATCAGCCGTGAGGACCAGATCTTTGAAAGCCCGGCGGGTCTGATTTCGCTTGGCGGGGGAAAGTTGACGACCCATCGCCACGTTGCTGAACGTATCGTCGATGTAATCGCCGGTCGCTTGGGGCGACGGGTAGGGCTGTGCCGGACGGCTACGGTGGCGCTACCGGGGGCGGCCGACATCGCCGCGGGCCTGGCCCACTCCCAGCCTCCCTCTACCCGCGAGGAACATCTGCGCTGGCGTTATGGAGCCATGGCGCCCGAGGTCTCGGCGGTTGCGCGCGGAGACGACGCGCTGGGACAACCCTTCGTTGCGGATCTCCCCGACCTCGCGGCTGAGGTCGTCTATGCGGTTGATCGCGAGATGGCGATGACTGTTGAGGATGTTCTGACGCGTCGGCTGGCCATACATCTACGCAGCCGTGGCCGTGGCCAGGGGGTGGCTCGCCGTGTGGCTACCATCATGGCCGAGCAGTTGGGCTGGGACGCCGAGAGAATCGACGCCGAGGCTGAGGGCTACCAGCGAAGGGTAGCGAGCAGCCCGGAGGCCGCCCCGGACCGCCGTCAAGGGTAAAAAGATTGACATTGCTCGATTTTGCAGTAAGCAGTTGGCGCCGCGCGCTGGTGGCAGGCCGTTTTTGGCCCTGTGCTTGCACCAGCGACTGGACTACAATTGATGACCATCCAACCACCCCTGCTCGACAAAGAAGAGCTTGCCCAGATCGCTGCTGAGTTCGGTGTTGGCAAACCTGCAGCCGGCTCGGGCGTGATACCGCGCTGGGGTAATCGTCGTTACATCATCGAGAACGCCAAGGTTCGCTACGAACTGCGGCTCAAGAGTATCGAAGAAGAGTTCGAACTGCGTCGCGAGCTCGACCTGCTCAGCTATCTTGAGAAGCACGATTTCGCCAGCCCCCGGGTGATCGCTGATCTGCGTGGCCGGCAGTTCGTGGAGAAGGGCGGTTATTGCTTGGTGCTCTACAAGGTAGCCATCGGTGACTATCTCGACGAAGAGAGTTTCGAACTCAAGCAGGTCAACAGCGCTGGTTATCTAATTGGACAGCTCCACGCGCTTGGCCGCAGCTATAAGAAGACCATCGACAATCGTTATGGCTTCGACCGCATCTTTGAGCTCTACGCCGGTGTTCGTCGGCGTATGCCCAGCTACTTCAAGAAGATTGTGCGTACTCTGGACGAGGAGACCGAGTATCTCGGCAACTACCTCGAAACCAAACTCCCCAAGGGCATCATCCACGGCACCATTCACAAGGACGGGATGATCTTCAGTGGCGACAACATCGTTTCTATCGGAGATTTTGACGCCGCGTGCAGGGGGAAGTACGTTTTCGATCTGGCGACCGCCGTCAACGCTATGTGCTTTACCGAGGGCATCTATTCGCTGGATCGTTTCGAAGCTCTGATGGCTGGTTACGAGTCGGTGAGGACGCTGTCGTTGGCTGAGTGGGACTCGTTCCCCAACGAGCTACGCTTTGCAGCGTTGCGTTTCGCGGTAATCCGGCTGACCGAGTTCTTTGCCGCAGAACGCGATGAAGCCGAGCGGATTAACGAGGACTTCCGCAAGTTCTTCGACCGACTTCGGGTTCTACGGCGTGAAAAGGAAGGCGGGATGGAGGGGCTGCTGATGGCTATGGCTACCGGCTATGACTACCGCAAGTACCAGCGCGTAAAGTCGGGTGACGAGGAAGAAGAGTAGTGGGGAAACGCGAGATCAGCCCCGATCTCGTGCGTCAGCTGCTTGCCGATATCGGCGAAGATCCCGACCGTGAGGGCCTACTCAAGACCCCCAACCGAGTATCACGGGCGCTAGGATTTCTTACCCAGGGCTACGACCAAGATCCTGCTGCCGTAGTCGGCGATGCGCTGTTTACCGAAGAATACTCCGAGATGATAATCGTTCGCGATATCGATTTTTACTCTCTGTGTGAACACCACCTGATTCCGTTCTACGGCCGTGCTCATGTCGCTTATGTGCCCGACAAGAAGATAATTGGTATAAGTAAGCTCGCGCGCTTGGTCGAATGTTTTGCGCGGCGCTTGCAGGTTCAGGAGCGAATGACTTCGCAGGTGGCCGCCACTCTCAACGATACGCTTCACCCGCTCGGTGTCGGTGTCGTGGTCCGCGCCGAACACATGTGCATGCGTATGCGGGGTGTCGAAAAACCCAACTCCGAGGTCGTGACCAGCGCGCTTCTCGGCTGCTTCCGTCAGCGCGATACGCGCCAAGAGTTCATGAATCTAATCAAGTGATCGCCGCTGCGGGCGCCGATCAGAACTTCGCCCACCAGGGCAGCCCGGGTGAGTCTTCGAACTCGACCGATATGCCGTAGGACTCGAGTAGTGTGCCCTCGGCGCGCCGCAGCGCCGTAACCGCATTGGCGTGGTCGGTGATCGCGCGAGCCTCGGTCGCCATCGCCGAAGTCAGCTTCTTCTGGAAAGTCAGCACGTCGGTGGTGGTAACCAGACCAACATCGTAACGGCGGCTTTGATCGTGGAGGTTCTCCTCCGCCAGTTCGCGCGCCAGGCGTGCCGCAAAGACTCTCTTCTCTGCGGCTTCGACTTCTCCAGCAGCCTTGTCTATCTCGAGCGCTACGTCCGCCACGGTCTGGCGAAGCGTTTCTTCGACCCGGCTGAGTTCTATTGTTGATCGCGCGTAGCGCGACTTAGCGTCGGCATTGAACAGCGGTACTTCGAGCTGGAGGCGGACGCGGTAGCGGAAAAAATCGCCAGACAGCAGCGAGTCGAGCGCGTCGCCGTAGGCTCCGCTTTCACTGTCGGCAAGCTGGCTGGGGCGGCTGTTCAAATTTTCATTGATCACAACGCTGGGTGCGGGATCGGTGTTGCGCTTACCACCCAGGCCCACCAGGTCGTAGTTTCCGACTAGGTCCAAACTTGGCAACAGGCGATTGCGGCTCAAGCGCTTGGCGATCTTTGCGTTGTCCACCGCTAGTCTTGCCTCGCGGATTTCCGCACGCTTCTCTATTGCGGTCAGTAGCCTTTGACCCCGTGCGGTGTCGATCTCGGCTACCTGGTGGCGATCACTGGGTTTGATCGCCAGTGGTGCAGCCCCGCTGGTGGCACCGCCGACGGCCCCGCCGACGGCCCCTGCCATGATGGTGTACTGCAGGGTGCGCCTAGCGCTGTCGAGTGTATTCTCGGCGGCGATCATTTCTTCTTCGCGCGCGGCTGCGTCAGCGTGCGCCTCCTGCGCCGCTACCGGTGGTACAGTACCGATGGCTACGCGTTTCCGCGCCGCCTCGGCCAATTCATTAGCGAGTCGCAGGCTGCGGCGAGCGACCTCGAGCTCGGCTTCAGCCAGGGTGTAGGCCCAGTATTGGTCGACGACGCTTGCGACAAAGCTCGATAGTGAGGCTTCGTACTCGGCCGCTGAGCGGCCTGATTGATTGCGCGCGAGGCTTACCGCTGTTCTCGCGCTGAAGCCCCCAAAATCGCGCAGCAGAGGCTGTGACACGGTGATGCCGAGGGTGGGATCGAAGCGCGGCACGGCATCCTCAAAGTCGGAGTTAGTCGTGCGCCGCTGATTGTTCCAGGCTAGGTCTACCGATGTGCCGCTGCGCAGTAGTTTGGAGATCCCGAGGTTGGCTATGTACTCGTCATCTTTTCGGACCCCACTGCGACGACCGTTTACACCGTCGAGAGAGTTGGTGGTTGGAATCTTGCGGTCGGAGTAGCCAAGTTCGACGCTTACCTTGGGTTCGTAGGCTGCCGCGGCGGTGAACACTCCCTCGCGCTCGGCTTGGGGAACGCGTGCTTTGGCCGCGATCCCGGGGTTGTTGGCTACGGCCGCGAGCACTGCCTCGCTGAGCGTGATCGGCTGTGGTTTGGCGGATCGAGCCTCGAGTGAGCTGACCAAGCCATCGATGTAGTGTTGAGTGCGACTATCGAAGCTGTCGGCCCCGCCCGCCTGTGCTGGTAGGCAGGTCAGCAGGGGCAGCAGCAGGGCCATGAGAAGTCGAGATTTGTTAGGCATAGCAGTTTGAGCCGCGGTTCCTGGGTCGGCCGGTCTCTGTCGAGAGGCCAAAGCCTCGCGCCTCCAGCTTCACTGCGGTTGCTTCGACTGTCAAGACGGTAAACAGCTGCCTTGACATCTTTTGTAGCCGGGAATACAGAGCCTGGTTGGGATTCTGCGCAGGCACTATTTATACCAGGCAATTCCACAGCCTGGCGTGACCAATCCGTGCGCAGTACCACCGAGGTACATGCTCAAACGATATCTTCTGGCTCCCGGGCCGACGCCGGTTCCGCCCGCGGTTTTGTTAGCGATGGCGGCTCCCATAATCCACCATCGCACCCCACAGTTCAGCGCCATTTTTGGCGAGGCCGCTGAAGGCTCACGCCGGTTATTTGGTACCCAACAGCCGGTAATGATGCTGGCTTGTACCGGCACCGGCGGGATGGAAGCCGCGCTTACCAACACTCTCTCACGCGGCGATCACGTCGTCGTCGTCAATGCCGGTAAGTTCGGTGAGCGCTGGGCGGAGATCGCTCAGAGCTTTGGCTTGAAGGTTACCACCATCGACGTCGAATGGGGCAGCGCGGTTGATCCGGGCGCGGTCGAGGCAGCTCTTGTTGCCCATCCCGAGACCAAGGCGCTGCTGGTGCAGGCCAGCGAGACCTCAACTACGGTTCTCCATCCGATAGCCGAGCTGGCGGCGCTGACCAAGACTAGAGAGTGCCTGTTGATCGTCGACGGCATTACCTCGGTGGGGGTGGTTGAGATGCCGATGGATAGCACCGGCATCGATGTCTTGGTCACCGGTTCACAGAAGGCACTTATGCTTCCCCCGGGGCTTGCGCTGGTGAGCCTCAGTGAAAAAGCCTGGGCGTTTCACGAGAAATCTGATCTGCCTCGCTACTATTTCGATTTGGCCAAAGAGCGCGCCAACCTTGCCAAGGACACCTCGGCGTATACGCCGGCGGTTTCGATGATCGTCGGGTTGCGTGAAGTCTATCGAGTAATCGACGAGAGTGGCGGATTCTCCGAGGTCTACCGCCGGCATGGCCTATTGGCAATGGCGACCCGAGAGGGGGTAAGCGCGATGGGACTGTCGCTGCTTGCGCCGGATTCCCCGAGCGCTGCGGCTACCGGCGTGTGGGTTCCCGAGGACGTCGACGGCGCCAAGCTGACCAAGTATATGCGCGATACCATGGGGGTTACCGTCGCCGGTGGGCAGGGACATTTAAAAGGAAAGATCGTGCGCTTAGCCCACATCGGTTACGCCGACACCTTCGACGTTGTCGTTGCGCTAGCTGCGCTAGAGATGGCACTGGGCAAGTTCGGTCATGAGCTCTCGCTTGGTCACGGGCCAGGGGCTGCTCAGAAGGTGCTCACGCAGATGCACCCGTAGCCGCGTGCTCGGTTGCTGACACTAGGACGAGGTCGTTGACACATAAAGTTCTAATATCCGACAAGCTGGCTCCCGAGGGCGTCTCGATTCTCGCCGAAACTGAGCAGCTAGAGGTTGATCTGCGGCCGGGTATGAAGCCGGAGCAGCTTCGGGCGGCCGTGGCTGACTACGAGGCGCTGATTATTCGCAGCGGCACCAAGGTGACCAGCGAAATCATCGATGCGGCGACTTCGCTGAGGGTTATTGGCCGCGCAGGTATCGGTGTCGACAACGTAGATGTTGATGCTGCGAGCAAGCGTGGCATCGTCGTCATGAATACCCCCGGCGGGAACACCGTGACCACTGCTGAGCACACTGTTTCGATGATGCTCTCGTTGGCCCGCCATATCCCCCAGGCCCACTCCTCGCTGGGCTCTGGTGAGTGGCGGCGTAGCGATTTTGTCGGTTCCGAGGTCTGCAGCAAGACCCTCGGTATCGTCGGTATTGGTAACATCGGGTCTATCGTTGCTGACCGAGCTCGCGGTTTGAAAATGAAGGTAATCGCCTACGACCCGTTCATTACCGAAGAGGCAGCGGCGAGGATGGGGATCGAACTCGTCGGCCTCGAAGACCTCTACAAGAGTGCTGATTTCATTAGCGTTCACACTCCACTCACCGATGAGACTCGAGGGTTGATAGGCACGGCTGCGTTTGCGCAGATGAAGAAGAGCGCACGTATCGTCAACTGCGCGCGCGGGGGTATCGTCGATGAAGCGGCGCTGCTCGCAGCCCTCGACGACGGAAAGATTGCCGGTGCGGCTCTCGACGTGTTCGTCGACGAACCTCCCGACGCGAGTAATCCTTTGCTGTCCCACCCCTTGATCGTCGTGACACCCCATCTTGGGGCCAATACTGGCGAGGCTCAGCTCAACGTCGCTATTGCCGTGGCGGAGCAGGTGCGTGATTTCTTGGTCACCGGGGTCATTCGCAACGCGGTCAACGTCCCTTCGGTGTCTGAGGAAGAAGCTGCGAAGTTGTTGCCGTACTCGCGTCTGGCCGAAAAGATCGGTTGTCTTCACGCTCAGCTTAGCGAGGGCGTGCCGAGCGAACTGCGTATCGAATACAAGGGCGACATCGCTGATATGGACTGCCGACCAGTTCACGCCAGCGTCCTCAAGGGATTGCTAGGCTGCGCCCTAGACACCCAGGTAAACGTCGTCAATGCTCCTTTTCTAGCTGCTGATCGTGGCATTCGCGTGGTCGAGCTTCGCAACCCCCAGCCGGTCGGCTTCACCAACGCTATCAAGGTGGAGTTTGTCGGCAGCGACCATTCTAACGTAATCGAAGGAGCCGTGTTTGGCGCAGATGTTATTCGCCTGGTTCGCTTCGACGATTTCCATTTCGAGGCGGTTCCCGAGGGCATCATTCTGGTCCTCCATAACCGCGATGTGCCCGGAGTGGTTGGCAACGTCGGGACTTTTCTGGCCAAGGAGAAGATCAACATTGCCGGTCTCGAGCTAGGCCGAGTAGGTGGCGAGGCGGTTTCTTTCGTGCACGTCGATTCCGCCCTCGACGAGGCCCAGTTGAACGAGTTGCGCAAGCTTCCCGACATAACTGGCGCGCACATGGCCCGTCTGGTCTGAACGATGAAGCGCTGCTGCAACGACCTCGACCGAAACCACATGGTGGGTGGCGGTATAGCCACTTGGGTTAGCCCGTGAGCGGAGATAGCCAGACCCCGGCCAACAGTGTCACCGTCGTTGGGCTTCAGTGGGGTGACGAGGGCAAAGGCAAGATCGTCGACCTACTTTCGATCGAAGCCGAAGTCGTGGCGCGCTTCCAAGGTGGCAACAATGCCGGCCATACCCTGGTTGTTGACGGCGAACAGACGATTCTGCACTTGATTCCCTCGGGCGCGCTGCATCCGGGGACTACCTGTGTGATCGGCGGCGGAGTGGTTGTCGATCCGACGGCCCTGGTTGCTGAGCTCGACGAACTACAGGCTCGGGGTTTTCTGCGCGAGGACGGCAGACTGCTCATCAGCCAGGAATGCCACCTCATACTTCCCTACCACAAGGCTATAGATCTGGCGCGTGAGCGCCGCCGCGGCAAGGGACGTATTGGCACTACCGGTCGTGGTATCGGGCCGGCCTATGAGGACAAGGCGGCTCGCGTAGGTCTGCGCGTGGTCGATCTATGCGACGAGCAGCACTTCCGGCGTCGCCTCGCCGCTATTCTCGACGAGAAAAATTCTTATCTGCGCACCATGCTCGATGAGCGTGCTTTAGCCTACGGCGCCATGATCGATGGTCTAATCGAGTGTGGACGCCGCTTGGCTCCACACGTAGGCGACGTTTCGCGCTATCTATGTGCTGCCCTCAACGAGGGTAAGCGTGTGCTCTTCGAGGGCGCCCAGGGCACCATGCTCGATGTCGATTCAGGGACCTACCCCTACGTGACTTCTTCGAATACCGGTGCTGGTTCGGTGTGTTCTGGCGCCGGCGTGCCTCCGCGGCTCATCGGCCGGGTTATGGGTATCTCCAAGGCCTACACCACTCGGGTTGGCAGTGGGCCGTTCCCGACCGAGCTCTTTGACGAACTTGGTGAGCGTCTGCGCAGCGAGGGTGGCGAGTTCGGCGCTACCACTGGCCGGCCGCGGCGCTGCGGCTGGTTCGACGCTGCGCTGGTGCGTAAGGGGGTGCGTACCAGCGGTGTGGATGCAATCGCCCTAACCAAGCTCGATGTCTTGTCTGGTCTCGAGCGCCTGCTGGTGTGTACCGGCTACGAGCTAGACGGAGAGTCGCTCGACGAGCCGCCGGCTCTGGCCGAGCAGCTCGAGCGTGTGGTTCCCGTCTACGAAGAACTGCCGGGTTGGGAGGGCGACATTAGCCGTGCCAACGAGTTATCGGACCTGCCGGTAAACGGGCGCAATTATGTAGAACGCCTGCAGACTCTGCTCGGGGTTCGTGTAGGTTTGGTTTCGATCGGCCCGGGCCGCGATCAAACGATCGTGCTTTCACCGACCTTTTCCTGAGAATCTTCGAGCTTACTCAACCGCGGCGATACCTCCCTTGCGTGGGTCCGCGGCTGCACGTACCCAGCGCTGCTGGTTTTGATAAAATACCTCCACGGCCTGGACCGCGCCGCTAAAACTCATCAGTGATTGTTGGTGGCCTAGTCGGGCAAGACTTGCGCGTACGACCTCGGGTATATCGGCTTCGACTCGGAGTCTGTCGGGCGCCCATTGGTGGTGCAGCCGCGGCGCGGCGATGGCGGCATCAACATCCATCGAGAAGTCGAGGACGTTGATGATGGTCTGCACCGTGGCCGAGATTATCAGTGGGCCGCCTGATGCTCCAAGCGCCAGGCGCACGCCATTGCGACCGATGACCAGGGTAGGCGACATACTCGAGAGCGGGCGTTTGCCGGCGGCAATGGCATTGGCTTCACTTCCCACCAGCCCGTAGATGTTGGGTACTCCCGGCTGCAGGCTGAAATCATCCATGGTGTTGTTCAGGACCAGGCCATAGCCGGGCACCCCCAGCTTGGAACCGAAACCGGTGTTGATGCTGGTGGTACAGGCCACGGCGTTGCCGGCGGCGTCGACTACCGAGATGTGTGAGGTGCCCGAGTCGTTGGCGGTTGCCTGACGTCCGTAAACCGAGGCCGGCACTACCTGATGCGGCCGCAGCCTGGCGCGGAGCGCCTCCGCGTGGGCGGGACTGAGCAGCCAGCTAAGCGGTATCTCGGTGAAACCCGGGTCGCCGTAATAGCTGGCGCGCTGGGCGAACACGGCTTTGAGGCTCTCTGCCAAGAGATGGTAGTAACTGGCCGAGTGGGCGCCGAGATCGGCGAGCGCGTAAGGTTCGAGAATCGCCAGCGCGGCACCGATGGTGCCGCCACCGGAACTGGGCGGCGCCATTCCTGCGATGCGCCAGCCATGGTGGTCGATGATCACCGGGTCGCGTTCAAGTGCTTGGTAAGCGGCCAGGTCTGACGAACTCAGGATGCCGCCGTGCGAGCGGATCGTGGATAGCATCGCGGCGGCGATTTCGCCGCTGTAGAAGGGCGTGGCACCGTGTTCGGCCAGTTGATGCAGGGCGCGGGCCAAATCCGGGCGGCGCATGAGTTGGCCGGCGCTGTAGGCCTTTGCTTGGCCATCGAGGAAGGCTGCGGCCAGAGTTTCATCGGCGGCGAGCGCGTCGCGGTAGTGGGCTATCGATGCCGCCAGGTGAGGCTCGATGACAAACCCCTGCTCGGCCAGAGCAATCGCCGGGGCCGCTACGATGTGCATCGGCAGACTGCCGAAACGCGCGAGCGCCATGCTCAGGCCGGCAGCCTCGCCGGGTACCGCGACTGCCAGCCCCCCGATCTTACTCTTTCGGGTGTCGAGATTGCCATCGTAAACATACATATCGCGCTGCGCCCGTGACCCCGCTGTTTCGCGGTAGTCGATGGTGTGGATACGCTGCTCGGTCGCGAGGTAGATCACCATGAAGCCACCGCCGCCGAGACCCGCCGAGGAAGGGTTGACGACCCCGCCGGCCAGAGAGGCAGCAACGGCAGCGTCTACCGCGTTACCCCCGGCACGCAGAATCTCTACACCAGCCGCTGAGGCCAGGCCGTGGTCGGCGGCTACCGCGCCGCCTGGTCCGGTCACGGCTGCCGCCGAGGCCAGCCCCGGTGTGCTCAGCGCTAGTGCCATGAGTATCGATGCGCGTGTGGTTAACATCTGCGGCGGTTCTAGGCCCCGGTCTGCCCATTTGCAAGACAGCCGCGGCTGTTGATGAATAGGACCAGGGGCAGCGTGGCGCATTCAGTAAAAGAATTTTACCTACGGCTGTTTCGCGACCGTTCGATCGTCGTGCATCTGGCTTCTCCCTACAGCGCAAGCGATGTCCAGAGTGTTGTGGACACTCTGGTTGCTAACCGTACGATGGTTGTCGTGGTCGGTGCCGCGCTTGCCGCTGGCCGCACCAAGCTGATATCCGCGCATTCTGGTCAGGCGGCTCGCAAGCAGGTACTGCTCGAAGCCACTGAAGAGCTGCTTGCGCGCGGAGTTGTGCGCATAGCCCTGCCCACAGGGATGGTGGGTGTTCGAGCGCTAGGGTTTTCTGCCGCCGTCGCTAGCGGGCTGTGTGCCCACAAGCTGGTGGTTGTCGATCCCCGCGGCGGTATGCAGACCGCCAAGGGGCTACGCTCTTTTGTCAACCGTGCTGGTGTGCAGCGGCTGCTCGCCGGTGGGGCTCTGAAGCACTGGCATGCTCGCGACCTAGAGCCACTGATAACGGCACTGCGCGGTGGAGTCGAGTCGATCAACCTGACCACCGCCGAGTCTCTCGAGGCTGAGCTGTTCAGTTACGAAGGCGCGGGTACACTGCTCACAAGTGGCGACTACTGTCGGGTTGGCAGGCTGCGTATCGACGATTTTTCTCAGGCCCTCGGCCTGCTCGACCGCGGCGAGCGCGAAGGTTTCTTGTTGCCGCGCGACTCGCGCCAGCGTGCTCGGCTGCTGCTTGGCGGTTACGGGGCCTGGTTCGAGGGGCGCCTGGCCGGGATTGCATCACTCGATACCGACAGCTATTGCCGGGAGCGGGTGGCTGAAGTCATTGGCCTCTATACCATCACCCGCTTCAAGGGCGGGGGCGTCGCTGTGAGTATTCTTGCGGAACTCACCGCCGTGGCTAAACGGCAGGGCTGCAGGCGGATTTTCGCCTGCAGCTCCAACGCCCGCGCGGCTGATTTCTTCGCGCGTAACGGTTTTGACCGTGTTGAGGCTAGCGAGGTGCCGGCGGCCAAGTGGCGACAGGCGGGAGGCTCCGAGCGACGCCGCGGTGTAATGCCCACGGTACTGGCCAAGGATCTGTAACGACCGGCGTCTGGGTGCCGGGGGAGAGGACTCTCATGGCAGCGTACCTGCGCGTTCTAGGCGGTTTTCTCGTGGTATTGGGGCTGATGGGCAGCCTCCACGCCTGGAGGGCCGCTAGCGCGGACGAGGCCTATTTCCAGGCGCTGAGAGGGCTCGATAAGTATCCGAGCAACGTCTTGTACCAAACTGAGCTCAAGATGGCCGAGCCGCGCCACATGCTGCTGCTGGGAGGCGCTTATAGTGCGGCTCCCATGGGCCTGGTGCTGGGCAGCCTCTGTCTTGGCCTGGCGTCGGTGTTGGCCCGTCAGAAAGACTGCTCCTAGCTCCGTCTGGGCCCTGGATGCCCCTGCTTGCGACCCGCCGAGAGTTGACATGCTGCGGTGAATGCCGCAGCGTGTCATGGCCGTACTGCGCAGAATGCCCAGCGTGTGTATTGACATCCGCTAGGCTGGTAGGCACCTTGAATCAAGTACCCCCCTTTGGGGGCAGCCCTATACGCAGGCCTGGCCTATCCGGGGTGGGGGTGCTTGGGCGAGTTCATGATGCTGCAGCCGAGCCAGGCGGCTAGGACGCTAACGAGTGTCCACTAACGGTTAAGAAGAAGGAGGAAGACATGAGGAATCTTATAGGATTGTTCGTGGCTGGCGCGTTCCTCGTAGGCCTCGCGGGGGTTGCCCAGGCTGACGATGAGGGGCCGAACTTTACGTTCGGGGCGTCGGCTTCGTTCACGTTTGACGCGAATGACCCGAAAGGGCCAGCCGGGCTTAACGGAGCTACTTACGCCAGTCAGGAGCAGGACGAGTCGTTTAATATCGACTTGGTGCAAATTGGCGTAAATGGCCAACGCGGCCGCGTTGGCTACGGTGCCAAGGTCGACCTTGGTGATTTGGCGGCGTTGGCGGGAGACTCTTCTGACGGCGACATCGCCCTGCAGGAAGCCTATCTCACCTACGACGCTGATGGTCTGGGGGCGATGGCTGGTCGTTTTGCGACACCAATCGGCTACGAGGTATTGGAGCCCTGGGGCAACGCCAACATCAGCCGTTCGTGGGCCTGGCAGGCCCAGCCTATCAACCACGATGGTATTACCATCAACGGTAGCGCTGATGTCGTCGATATTATGGTCGGCGTGGTCAACAACTTCACTGTCGGCGATACTGCTGGCAACGATATTGATGACGAGAAAGGCATCATTGCCTCGGTTGGCGCTGGCTTGAGTGACGAGCTCAATCTCTACGTGGCCGGTATTTTCACCGAGGAAGGCGATAGCGTGGATCGTACTCTGATCAACACTATCCTCTCCGGTGCCATCGATGCTGGTGGCTCGGGCCTGCGCTATGCCATAGAGGGCAACTACTCGGAGATGGATCCGAAGTCGGGTGCGGCGGCTGAGCTGTGGAACGTCGGTGTCTACGCGGGCACGGATATCGGCCCTGCGGCTATCGACCTGCGTTGGGACTACACCGATGACGAGGGTCAGCTTGCTTCGATCCTAGGGTTTACTTCTCCGGGTGATCTTGAACTCTGGAGCATAACCCTGACTGGATCGGTTGCTCTGGCTGATGGCGTTGATTTCCGTCTCGAGTATCGTCACGACGATGCCGATGCGAGTATTTTCAACGACAACGCGAGCACGGACGATACCATCGACACCGTGCAGTTCCAGGTTGTCTGGCACCCCGAGGGCTAGGACGGCGATTAGCGGCCAGTCGCGCGAGACTGGCTGTGTGAGAGGGGCCCCTTTGGGGCCCCTCTTCTCGTTTTGGCGGTGGCCAAGTCGTCGCCGCGGCTCAGCGTTCGATGATGATACGGGCGGCGCCGCGGCCGTCGTCGCTGATGATACTCACAACCAGGTACCCCTCCCCCTCGGCGGCCGCGGGAATGTCGCGCAGGGCTCTGGGGTCGTCGGTTATCAGCTCAAGCAGCTGGCCTTGTTCCATGCCCTCGAGGCGGTTCTTGGTGCGTGCCCAGCTAAGCGGGCATGCTACCCCTACGAGGTCTATAAGAGCACGGTTTTTCACGACTTCTCTTCTATTGGCCCCCGCCCGGGCAGGGGCCAAAGCGATAGCACTGTAGGCTCGCTCAGGCGAGGCCGGCGCGTCGCGACGGCCTCGCCGTATTCCTCTAGCGCTAGGCAAGTCCTACCCATATGAGTTTCCCTCTTGCCAACTACACAGAGCTGGACACACAATAGGCCCACTCAGCCGGGGGGTTGCTGGCTGATGCCCGGTAGTGGCTAGAACTATAGTCTTGAGGAGGGTTCGCTTCATGACCCCAGGTATAAGAGTGGCAGCTTCGGTGCTGGCCTTGGTATTTCTCAGCGTTGGTGTGGCCGATTCTCAGGCGGGCTTTAGCACGCTGCAGCGCAAGTGTAGGGAGACGGTTGCCAAGCGCGGCGAGAAGCTCTCAGAGACTGTGGCCAAGACTCTGAGCACCTGCCACAAGAAACGCGGCAACGGCCAGATTGCTGCCAGCGTAGACTGTCGCACGGTGCTCGAGGCCGATCCGCCAAAAGGCAAGATAGCGAAGGCTGCGGCCAAGCTCAGCGGCCAGCTGGCTTCCAAGTGCGCAGGCAACATCCCTGCCGATCTGCTGTTTTTGGGCTGCCCTTTTCCCTGCGATACGACGGTGCCGGCGATCGTCACTATGCAGGACGTGGCTGATTGCCTGAGCTGCGTGGTTGAGGACGTGGGCGAGGCTATGAGCGCCAACGCCCAGAGCCTGCCGGTTGTTCCCCTGCCGCCGGTCGAGACCGCCTGTCATGCGGCCATTGGTAAGAACCAGACCAAACACTTCAAGACTATTCTCAAAGAGCGGGTCAAGTGCCAGAAAGCCAGCGAGAAGGCTGGGGCAATGGATACCAGTGCCTGTGCCCTCGGCGACCCCAAGGGCAAGATTCAGCGGGCCCGTGACAAGGCCGCCGGCAAGATCGGCGATGCCTGTGCCGCTGCCCAGCTCGGCTTTGTCGAGTCCTGCTCACCTAACAACCTAAGCGCGCTGATCTCCTGTGTGCTCGGCGATTCGGACGCCCGCGGCGAGCAAGTCTTCGAGGCTCTCTACGGGCTGCAGGCAGGTGGCGGTCCGACTACCACCATGGGTACGACCACCACCATGGTGACCACCACCACGACCAGCACGACTACGACGACCATTACTGTGGCCCAGGATCCGCTGTGTCCTAGCCGCGGCGAGCTGATACTGTTCGCCGGGACCACCGGGGTTGCCTGCGCAAGTGATCTCGACTGTGTGGTGGGCAGCTGCGACCTGGGGCTTGGACGCTGCGTTACTACTACGCGGCTGGACACCGGCTATACCGGTATTGCCCACGGGTCGGATATCAACGATCAGGTTCTCACGGTTGGCACCCTGATCTGCCCAGGACCCTTCGACGCTTTGAACGCGGAGCCTTGCGGCGACTGTACTGTAGCCGGGCTCAATCCTGACCCCGGCTACTGCCGTTGTCAGGGGGACAATCGCACTGTCTGCGACCAGCCCTTCGCGGTCGATAACGTTAACTGTGGGGGTGGGATCTGCGATTGCTTCTTCGGCGCGCCGTTGCCGTTGTCTTCAGGCAACACGCCGGTGTGTGTAGTCAACCGCTTCTTCGATGACATCTCGGGAACCGCCAATGTAGATCTAGGCAGTGGGTCGATTACCGCCAATCTACGTTCACTGGCCCATCTTGGCGAGAACCTGGTTCTGCCGTGTCCGGCCTGCGGCGGTAGCTGTACGGCGGGCAAGGTAGGTAACGGTTGTGCCACCGACCTAGACTGTGACACCGGCCTGACCTCCGGTACCTTCAACAACGACGGCACCTGCAGCAACTTCGACGCTGTGGCCAACGATGGCCTGCGTGGCGGCACCTGCTTCAAGGGGCTGAACGACGGCCAGTCTTGCGACATAGGGGCCTTCCACGAGTCCTTCCCGGCTCCGGGCGGGTCAGGTGCAGGCTTGAGTCTCGACTGCTTCCCTGACCCGGGCAAGAACGTCTCAGGAACCGGTCTAAAGATTACTCTGAGTCAGACTACTGGGACCGCGAGTTTGCCACTGGCCGGGGTCAAGTGTGGTTTCCCAATATTTGCCGAGTCCTTGTGTCCCTGCGGGCAGTGTTCTACGGGCCTTCCCTCACCGAACGACTTTACCGTCGACACCTGCACCAGCAACGCTGACTGCGCCGGCATCGGCAACGAGACCTGCGCCAATCCCGACGGCGCGGTGTTCCCCAACAACTGTACCAACGGCTTGTGTTCCGACATCGGTGGTCGTGGCGAGTGTAGTATCGGCCCCGACGATGGGTTCTGTGACGGTATCCTGCTCTCTGATGGATCAGGCTTCCTCGCGTGTAACAACGATGCCGACTGCACCCCGGCGATCATCGGCTTGCCTGGAGGCACCTGCACGCTTACGACTCGGCGTAGCTGTTTCCTCGATCCGATTAGCGCCACGGGCACGGCGGATCCTGCCACTCCGATCGGAGTGGCAGCGTTTTGCATCGGGCGGACTGGTAATGCCGGCATCAATGCCGTTGCCGGACTGCCGGGACCGGGACGCGTTACCAACGCGGCTGCGGCGACGACGTTTTGCACCGATGGTGTGACCGCCTACACCCCGGGAGTTGGTGGTTGTCCCTAGGGACGGCGATGGCAGCGGCTTGACTCATTGTCGCTCGCGCGACTAACCTGAGCGGCCGGCCCGGCGGCCAATCGCGATGTTGCGCTATGCTACATGGGTTATCGTCTGTATTGCTGCGGGGCTGACTCCCGCCCAAGCCGCAGATGGCGATGCTGCGCAATGGCTCAACCGCTCGCAGCTTGCGCGTTTCCCAGGCAAGGACATGCAGGCGACTTTTCGGCTGCGAATCGAACGCAGCGACGGCAAGGTGGTAGAGCGCCGCGGCAGGGTACTGAGGCGAACACGCGATGGTGGTTTGGCGGACCGCATCTATGTAATAGATCAGCCGCAGTCACTTGCCGGTCTAGCATTTCTGAGTCGGGACGTAGCCAACCAAGCTGCCGATCAATGGCTGTATCTGCCTGCTTACAAGCGCGTGCGTCGGGTCGCAGTTCATGGTGCTGGAGATGCCTTCATTGGCAGCGACTTCATCTACGCGGATTTTGGCCGCGTTCGTCAAGAGACAGGTCGGCATAGTGTTGTTGGTGAGCGCGAGTTCGCCGGGCAACCCTGTGTTGTAATCGAGAGTGTCGAGCTAGATGCGACCCTTCCCTACAGCAGGATGCTGTCGACGATCGCACGCGACAGCGCGCTGCCGCTGCTCTCGGAGTTCTTCGCGGGTGATGGTCGGCTACTCAGACGTGGGTCGCTGCAGCAGATCGTTGACGCCGACGGCCATCCCACACCAATGCGCATTTCTATGAGCAATGAGGAACTGGGCAGCCTCTCTGTGCTGACTCTGAGCGCTGTCGGTTATGATGGTGGGCTGAGTGAAAATCTGTTCAGCGTAGAGAGTCTCGAGCACATGAAAGCTTCGGACCAACAGCCTAGATAATCCCCACTACCCGTTTTCTATCAAACCCACAGAGCATGCCTCGCTGTCATTGACGCCGATGTCTAAGCTTCGTTAAGAGACGATCACTATGACAAAGGACGGCCAATGATGAAGACTCGTCTCTCGAAAATACTGTACGACAAGGGATGGACCGAGATGGAACTGTCGCGCCGAACCGGGCTTGCCCAGAGCTATATCAACCGCGTGAAGAACTCGCGCATAGTACCGACGGTGAGAACCGCGTTGAAGATCTGCACGGCCCTCGATGTGTCGGTGGAGGAAACGTTCATCTATGAAGAGAAGCCTTATGGTGTTACCCGCAAGCCATACTTCCCGGCCCAGAGCCGCGATTAGCAGGGAACGCAGCCCGTCGATATCCGCGTGTCAGCTCAGTTGCTTGTTTCGAGGTTAGCCCAGGGAGCAACCGCGGTTTTGTCGAAGCTGTAGTAGCGAGCGGCGTCGATAATAACCACACGGCAGTCGCGGGCCCTGGGGTGGGCGGCCGCAGCTTCACGCCAGCCCGCGAGGCCATCGAGCTCGTCACTTCCCAGATGTTCGTGCCACAGGCGTTTGCGCGTAGAAACGGCCAGGGCCTGGTCCCAGACGCAGACGTCTAGTTCGGAATCGCGCTTGAAACTAGGTGGCCAGAGATTGGCTGAGCCAAGCATCAACGCGCGATCGTCGATTATCATCAGCTTGGCGTGTACGTAGATGGGGCGTTCGAGATTGCCGGCGTGGGCCAGTCCAAACAGCGCAGCTCCAGGCTCATCGGCTAGTTGTTGCAGTGCGCTCCTGGTCTTGCGCATGTCCTCTTCCGGGTAGAGCAGTAGATTGGCATCGGGGCGCAGCGGCAGCACTGCAATCACCTCCACCCCACGTTTGGCCGCGCCGCTGAGCGCGGCGATTGTGTCGGGGTCGGTCAGGTATTGATGCTCTAGGTATATCAAGTCTTGCGCAGCCTCTATCCAGGCCAACACCGACTCGCGGATCGAGTGCTCTCCCCCGGACATCTCGAAGCGTTGGTCACGCTGCCAGCCTGCCGTCCCCCGATACAGATCGCGGCGGATGGTGCGAAGCACTTGGGCGGGCACGCCATCAGCGAATCCTGCTGGTCGAGTATCGAGTGAGCGCGAGGCGATGTCGTCGGCTACTTCTAGTGACGGAAAAGCCTGGCCGCACTCTAGGGTGCGCGTGGCCTGGTTCCAGCGTTCAATGAAGTTCGCTTCGACGTCGGCGGTGGCAGGTCCTTGGATCTCGGCGAAGAGGTCGTGGTAGCCACCGCCGCGGTGTTGCGGCGATGACAGACCGTCAGTCGTGAGGTTGATTCCACCCACGAAGGCGATGCTCCCATCAATGATGTGGCTCTTCTGGTGGTGGCAGCCGTGCGGCACCTGATCCCAACGCATACGCACGCGACAACCCTCGCGCGCGAGCCTGTCAAGCTCTTCAGCCTCGCCACGAAAGCTGGCAATGCCACGGTACTCGCTCCACCAAAACAGCAGCCGCACATCGACACCCCGCCGGGCCAGGCTATCGACGAACTCGAGCAGGGTGTGCTCGCTGCCGGGAAGTCGCATGCTGAGATCGACGAACGAAACCGTAATCCACAGTGCTGTTTTTGCTGCCGCGGCGGCGGCGAAAATGCGACCGAAGGCCTCCTCACCATCGATGAGGATGCCGATACGATTGCCCTCCCTCGGGGGGTAGCTTGCTCGTCCGGCAGGCGCCGGTTGCAGGTCCGAACTCATAGCACTACTCTAGCTAAATCGACTACTTGGATAGCCGCCTCTAGCGCGGACGGGGCCGACTCCCGGGCGAATGTGGCAATTCGTTGCCGGTAAGGCAAGCCGCGTCTAGATCGGCCGCGCAGCATACGTTCATGGAGAGTTCCGCCAATCATATAGCGCCGCTGCGTATCGGCGATGTGAGCACCTCCACCAATCTGGTGCTCGCGCCGATGTCGGGTGTGACCGACTGTGCATTCCGCTCTGTGGTCAGACGCTGTAGTGGTTCTGCGGTGGGACTACTGGTGAGTGAGTTTATCGCGGCAGAGGGTTTGACCCGTGCTAATGCCAAGACCCTGTCGATGCTGCGCTACAAGCAAGAGGAACGGCCGATATCGATACAGATATTCGGTGCCGATGTTGATCGCATGGTACGTTCAGCCTGCATGGTCGAAGAGTGTGGTGCGGATATCGTGGATATCAATTGTGGTTGTCCGGCTCCAAAAGTAGTCAAGCGCGGCGGTGGAGCGCAGTTAATGCGTATGCCCGAGCGCTTGCGTGAGATCTTGGCGGGTATACGCGCGGCGGTGAGCATTCCCATGACCGTGAAGATACGTTCGGGCTGGGATGATCAATGCCTCAATGCGTTGGAGATCGCCCGCATCGCCGCAGGCGAGGGAGCCGACATGCTGTCGGTGCACGGCCGCACGCGCCGACAGCTCTACAGCGGACAGGCTGATTGGCGCTTGGTGGGGCAAATTCGCCAAGCCATAGCCATCCCGGTTCTCGGCAGTGGCGACGTTGGTGATGCCCAAGGGACGCTATCGCGGCTCGCCGCGGGTTTTGCCGATGGTGTGATGATTGGCCGCGCGGCCCTAGGAAACCCCTGGGTATTCAAGCAGATACAGGCGGAGGCTGAAGGCCTAAACTGTCCCGAACCCGCTCCTGGCGAACGCGTGGCGGCACTAGGATATTTTCGCGATGTGTTGCGCGAGTGTTTCCCCGACCATGTTTTTGTTGGCCGTCTCAGAGGCATGGCCTGTCGTCTGGTCAAGGGTATGCGTGGCGGTGCAGCCGCGCGGCGGGCAATCGGCATGGCCAAGACAGTGGCCGAGGTAGACGCGATCTTTGCCGAGTTTGTCCATAGCCGTGAAGCCGCTAGCCTCGAGGCGGTCGCTTGAAGCAACGTGAGCGTAAGACTCTATGAATGAGCAGTACCAAGTTTTTGTCAGCAAGGACTATTTCAAGTTCAACGCTGCGCATTTTATGGCGTACCCTGGCTTTCGCGAACGTCTGCATGGCCACAACTATCGGGTGGCGGTACGCATAGAGGGTGAGCTCGGCTCGGATGGTTATGTAATAGATTTTGGTGATATTAAGCGGGCGGCACGTGTGATTTGTGATGAGATCAACGAACGCGTGATTGTTCCCCGCTTCAGCGACTGTCTTAAGCTTGTTGAAAGTGATGTTAGTATAACGCTCGAGTGTGAAGACGGATCGGTGTTTTGCTTTCCGCGTGCAGACTGTGTGATCCTGCCAATCGCTCACTCCTCGGCGGAAGAGCTCGCAGCTTACGTGTGCAAGCGTCTGCTCACCGGACTAGAGGTACTCGACAGTCGTGTGGTCGGTAGTATAGAGGTCTCAGTTGCCGAAGCTCCGTTACAAGAAGCCCGTTACCGCGTCGATCTCTAGATAGATGGCCGACGAAATACAGCAGATGCGCTTTTCCACATTTGTGGGAACTATCCGAGCCGCGGTCGTGGTGGTGATGTTGGTGGTGACTATGGGCTGCGAGCCCAAGCCACTGCCTGAACCCGGCAGTGCCGCCGCTGAACTGTACAGCCAGCGCTGTGGCGGTACCTGTCACAACCTCTACTACCCGACGGTTATGACCGCGGACATGTGGACGGCCATGGTTGAACGGATGGACTCTGAGATGTCCAGGCGTGGTGTGCCGCTGGCTGCCGCGGATAAGGACGCGATTCTCGCCTACCTCCGGCGTAATTCGGGGGGCCGTTGACCCGACCCGAAGGCCGGCTAGCCGGCCTTCGAGCGCAGGCTCTCGATGTCGGCGCGCTGCGACGGAAGTCCGGCGGTGAGCAGCTCGTGGCCCTCAGCGGTAACCGCCACGTCGTCTTCTATGCGAATACCGATGCCGCGGTACTTGTCGGCAACCTCGGCATCACTGCGAATATAGATGCCCGGCTCGACCGTGAGCACCATGCCGGGCTGAAGACTGCGCGAGCTTGAGTCTAGGCGGTAGCGGCCAACGTCATGGACGTCCATGCCTAGCCAGTGGCTGGTCTGGTGCATGTAGTAGGGCTGGTAACGGCGCTCAGCCAGACAGTCTTCCAGCGAGCCCTCGATGAGACCTATATCGATCATCCCCTGGGTGAGTAGCTCCAGCGCGGCCTGGTGTACGCTCTCTACACTTGCGCCTGGTTTGACCGCGGCAATCGCGGCCCCTTGTGCGGCCAAGCTGAGGTCGTAGAGCTCAGCCTGGGCGGGGCTGTATGTCTTCCCTACAGGAACAGTCCGAGTGATATCCGCGCAGTAACCGCCGTATTCACCCCCTGCATCGATAAGAACCAGCTGGTTCTCGCACAGGCGCTCTTGGTTGCTGGTGTAGTGGAGCACGGCGGCATTGGCCCCCCCGGCGACGATACTGCCGTAAGCGGGCCCGCTGCAACCACCGTCACGCATGGCGTACTCAAGCAACGCCTCGGCCTGATACTCAAACATGCCCGGACGTAGGGTTCGCATCAATTGTAAGTGCGCAGCGACGCTGACACGTGCCGCTTCACGCATGAGCTCTATTTCATCTGCGTCTTTGACCAGCCGCAGTTCTCCGAGCAGTTCGTCTGCGTCTTTGATGGTGAGCATTGCCAAGCCCTTGCGCGGGCGTTGGCCGTTGACGGCGTGTACGGTGTCGAGAACGCGGCGGTTGATGGCCGGATCCTGACTGTGCGAAAAATAAACCTGTTCGGCGCTCTCGAGGCAGCGTTGTAGTACTGCGAAGACTTCCTCCAGAGGGTAGGCATTGTCGGCTCCGTACTGCTCTAGTGCGCCTTCAATACCTATACGGCGTCCGGTCCAGGTCTCGGAGCGGGCATCACGCGGGCGCACGAACATTGAAAAGCCTTGGTTGGGGCTGGACTGCTCACCGTCAGCGTCGTCAGCCGCGGGCTTTAGAATCAGCGCGGCGGGTTCTTCGAAGCCACTGAGGTAGCGGATATTGCTGTTTTGCCGGTAGCGGTAGTGGACATCGGCCGAGTAGGTCACCTCGGCAGTGACCGGCAGGAACAGCACGGCTCGCTGTAGTCTGTCCATCACCGCTGCGCGTCTTCGGGCGTATACCTCTTTGCCCGGACCATGTGGTGTCATGATTCCCCCTCAGCCTTGGATCGACGGCAGGACTTGCTTGAAAGGGTGGATCTCTACGCTCGCGAATACCCCAGCAAGTGCATAGGGGTCTTTATCGGCGATGGTGCGGACGTCATCATCGTCGTCAGCCTCGATTACGATCAAGCTCCCACTGCCATCGGTCAAGGGACCGGCGAGGCGAATGCGGCCGGCGCGGTCGTAGATTCCTAGATGCTCCAGGTGTTGCTCACGTATCTGTGGACGGAGTTCCTTTGCATTGGGGCCGTCGCGTCCGATAATGACGTATAACATGTTGCTCCTACCCGCCGAGTTCTACGGCTCTCGGCTGCCCGATGAGGTTGTCCTGCAAGGTTATACTGAGATGGCTCAAGACGAAAGACAGTGGGCGTTGGAGCGCTTCATTGCGGGTGTGGACCAACTAAAGACGGTTCTTGGACCCGCGGCTGCTCAGGCGGTAGATGCTGCTAAGGATGAGCTCGGACGGGCGCTGGCGGCGCGCGACCGCGGCGACCGCGATGCGGCGATTGCGGCGATTGCTCGTGCCATGACCGGGCTGGCTGGATTGGGCGATCAGCTCGGTGGGGCTGAAGGGGCGATGATGCGCGCGCTCAGCGGCGAGCTGATAAAAGGGCTGGCCGGTGACGATCGCGAGGCGGTCGAGCGTAACCTCGAGTTGATCGCTTCGCAGGCTGGGACGCCGAAGAAATCAGATCCCAGCTGAACGCTCGATGGACTCTGCGCCAATAGTTACCCTACTTTCAGACTTCGGTAGCCGCGATGGCTATGTGGGGGCGATGAAGGGGGTTATCTTGTCCCTGTGTCGTGACGCCCACATCATCGATATCAGCCACGACCTCCCCGCCTGTGATGTGTTTGCCGCTGCGTTGGCTCTGCAGACGGCGGCAGCGAGTTTTCCAACGGCGACCATTCATTTGGCGGTGGTCGATCCCGGTGTGGGTGGTGATAGGCGGCCGTTGCTCATCGAAGCCGCCGGCGCAACGTTTGTCGGTCCCGACAATGGCCTGCTGTCTCTGGCCGCGACGGCGCCGCGGCGCATTTACCACCTTGATAGGCCGGCTTACTTCGCCGACGAGATAAGCCCTACCTTTCATGGCCGCGACGTGTTTGCAGCGATCGTTGGGCACCTTGCTGCGGGGCTAGGCTGCGGCCAGTTGGCGACTCGCTGCGAGTCGATGGTCGACCTCGAGATCCCCGAGCCAGCTGTGCAGGCTGGCGTATGCATGGGCGAGATAATTCACGTCGATCGCTTCGGTAACCTGCTGAGCTCGTTGCGCCGTGAGCATCTCGGTGGCTGTGACAATAGCCTGCTGGTCGAGGTGGCGGGGCGGCGGATCAAGGGCATTTCGCTGACCTACTCCGAGGTTGCCGTCGGTGAGATGGTCGCGCTGATAGGCAGCTCCGGTTATCTCGAGATTGCAGTCAACCGCGGCTCGGCCGCGTGTGAGTTGGGTATAGCGACAAGCAGTGACAGCCGCGTGCCGGTTAGTGTAAGCGCGGCTGCGCTCTGAGTGCTCGCGGCAGCTTGCGGGCCGGTGCAGCATGGCTAGAATGTCTGGCATGGGAAGTTACGCGAAAACAGCAGTTCTGTTGGCCACACTCAGCGCTCTACTGATACTCATTGGTGGAGCCGTCGGCGGTCAGGCTGGATTGATCATTGCCTTCGGCTTTGCGGTGGTGATGAATTTCAGCTCGTACTGGTTCTCGGACCGTATCGTTCTAAGAATGTACCACGCCAAGGAGGTCGACGGCGATCACCCTCTGTACCGCTTGGTCGAGCGTTTGGCGCTGAAAGCCGGGCTGCCGATGCCCAAGGTGTATTTGATCCCCACCGAATCGCCCAATGCTTTTGCCACCGGGCGCGATCCCGCGCATGCGTCGGTGGCGGCTACCCAAGGTATTCTAGCTTTGCTCACCGAAGAAGAACTGACTGGAGTCATGGCGCACGAGCTTGCCCACGTAAGTAACCGCGACATCTTGATTCAGTCGATCGCCGCGACGATTGGCGCCGCGATAATGATGCTCGCCAGTATGGCGCGTTGGGCGGCGATTTTTGGTGTGGGCGGACGCGATGAGAACGGCCGTGGAAACATGCTGACTCTGTTGGTAACGGCACTGGTGGCGCCACTGGCTGCTATGATTATCCAAGCGGCTATTTCGCGATCACGAGAGTACGCCGCCGATGCCGCTGGCGCGCGCATTGCCGGTGATGGACAGGGCTTGGCCGCGGCGCTCAACAAGATCGAGGCTGCTGTACGCCGGGCTCCGCTAGACGCGAATCCGGCCACGGCTCACCTGTTCATCATGGCGCCGCTGTCGGGTGGCCGGGGGCTGCGATCGTTGTTCAGCACCCATCCCCCTACCGAGGAACGGGTGCGTCGACTAACCAGTATTGGTGCCGGAACTCTCTAGCAGCGACCACTATCTAGTTGATAGTCAGGATGCCGCTCGCTAGAGCGTAGATGCCGGATTCGAGAGCGCTGCGAGCGCCGATCTTGGCGAGGGTCTGTCCGAGCCGAGTGTCGAACAACCCGGTCGTGGCGGTTGCACCGAACAGCCCGAGTTCCGCGAGGAAGCCCTTGGGTTCAGGTAGGTAGATGACGTCGACCTCATCGAGGTCGACGATTCCGGCTTTGGTAGCGGCGATACGCAAGGCGTCGCCGAGGCCGCCCATCTCATCGACGAGCCCACGATCTAGGGCTTGATGACCGGTCCACACCCGGCCACCTCCGATTGCATCGACTTCTTCAGAGGTCATGCTGCGGCCAACCGCGACGCGCTCGAGGAACAATCCATAGATGCCGTCGAGCTGGGTACGGATCACGGCGATCTCTGCGCGATCCATACCTTTGGTGATGTCCATGATGCGAGAGTAGCGCCCGCGCCCGAGGGTCTCGCTGCCGATCCCGAGCCTGCCGAGCAACCCGGCGATGTTGGGCTTGAACATCACCACGCCGATCGATCCGGTCAGCGTTACCGGTTCGGCGATGATGACGTCGGCCGCCGAAGCCATGTAGTAGCCACCCGAGGCAGCCACGTCGCCTAGCGAGGCGATTACCGGTTTCTTTTCGCGCGCCAGTCTGGCGCTGCGCCACACCTGGTCCGAGGCCAGTGCCGAACCACCTGGACTATCAATGCGGAAGACTATGGCGTCTACGTTGTTATCCTTGCTGGCCTGGCGAAAGGCCTTTGACAAAGTGTCAGCACCCACGGTTACGCCAAAGGCGCCACGGCTCCCACCCGTGCCGGGAACGATATTGCCAACCGCGTGAATGATCGCCACAGTGGGCCGGCTGCGCAGGCTCAGCGAAGAACTCGACGCTGAGGTGTAGTCGCTTGAATCGATGAGCGTGACGGCGGTGGCGCCGCCAAGTGTGTCGGCGATCTCGTCGTAGAATAGCGCGCCATCGGCCAGCCCGGCTTCGACGAAGTCAGTGGCGGAAGCCGGCCCGGCATCGATGATATCGCCCATTTCTCCGGTCGATACGCCACGCGCATCGGCGATGGTCTTGAGGAAGTCGTGATTGATATCGTCGAGTATCGAATTGGCCATTTCGCGATGCGCGGGGGTCATGCCGCGACGCCCTACCATGTCGCCGAAGGTCTTGTACTCGCGGACCTGTTCTACCTCCATGGCAACGTCGAACTTCTCCCAAAGCCCGCCGAGAAACAGATAGTTGGCCGACAAGCCAGTAACCAACGGTGACGCGGCCGGTGGTATGTAGAGGGTGTCGGCTACTGATACCAGGTAGTATTCGCGGTTACTTCCCGCGATTTCAGCATCGAGGAATCCTATTACGCGTTTACCGCTGTTCTTGAACTCCGCTATAGCATCGCGAATCTCACGGGTGCGTCCCCAGCCTATGCCGAGTTGGCCGACACGCAGTACTATCCCGGCTATTCTCGAGTCGCCACGGGCCGCGGCGATGCTATCAAGGAGTTCGACGAAGACGGTACGGTCCTCGAGGATTCGCGAGAGAGAACTCTTGGGCTGACCTTCCGGATAATCGCCGTGGAGGTCGAGAACCATATAGCTGCCATCTTTGATGTCGTCTCCGCCAAAAAACGATGCCGCTACTACGCCGACGATGCCGATAAACAGCGCCGCCGCTATCCATTTTCTTTTTCTGGTTTTCTCCACCGCTTGTCTGCCCCCCCGCTAATAATAGGGCTAACAAGCTGCCGTGTGCTACGCAAACCCCCTCAGGTGCTCACGTGGGCGAGCCCGGGCCTTAGATCGGCAATTCTGCTAAGAGGTGTTAATGCGCTGCGTATACCTCTGGGACGGCGGAGAAGAGGGCCCCTGGCTCGGTTTCAAGCGTGATCAGGCCCTGCTCGCGGCGCTTAGGTGCGGTGTGGGGGCTGATGCAGCTTGCGCTAAGGCTTACGCCAGGTTGTGGCACTGGCCGCTGGAGGGGCTGGCTTTTGGGCGTTTCCATCGTATGCCCGAAGCTGGGCGAGCTATGGGGCGGCGTCTTAGCGGGGGCAAGATCGTTGCTCTGGGCCCTGGCATACTCGGGCTCACGCTGGTGCTACCGGGGGCGGGGTGGCTCGAGCCGGGAAAACCCGAGCCCGCTCCTGAACAGATACTCAACCGCGCTCTGCGCCCGCTCCTCGCGCTGCTGCGTCAGCTTGGGGTTGCCGCTTTCTATCCTGGACGCGATCTGGTCACGGTGGACGGGCGGGGCTTGGCTCACGCGGCCTTCACGGCGATGCCCGATGGCGCTTTGCTGATCGAACAGCACTTGGGTGTCAGTGGGTGTTTGTCTGCTACCAGCTCGCTACTGGCCCAGCTCGACCCTGCGGGTGTAGCAGCTAGTGATCCCTCGGCGTTTGCCGACTCGACGAGTCTTGGCGAGCTGCTAGCCGTACCGCAGCGCGAAGACTGGCTGACGCTGTTTGGCGAGCATCTAGGCGCGAGCTTCGGCTGTAGTGTCAGTACCGCCAGCCAAGCACCGAGCGAACTCGCGGATATGAGCGAGCTCGACGAGCAGGCCTTTGTTGCTCTGTGCGCCGAGCGTCGGGCCTTGCCCGAGGGTTGGGTGTCTGCACTAGCGCTGCAGAGTCTGGGGGTTGTCGAGGTGGCTGCACGGATATCATCGGGACGTATCGGTGAGCTGGTAATCAGCGGAGACCTGATCGCGCCGGCGGTTACGCTGGAGTTGATTGCCGAACGCTGCGTAGGCCAACCACCGGTTGCAGCCACCGCGCGCCGTGCGTTGATATCGGTACTGTCGCGTCCGGGCAATTTTCTTTTCGGGGTTGAAGATCTAGACGATCTTGTCGGTCGCATGGTTTGAGCGTGTGCGCATATGACGGTTGGTTGTATGCTGAAAACCAGAGGGAAGTGTTATGAGCGAATGTCTGTTTTGTAAGATCGCTTCGGGAGAGATGCCGGTCGAGAAGATTCATGAGGACGCTGAGCTGTTTGCCATCGCCGACATCAATCCGGCTGCGCCTACCCACATTCTTCTCATACCCCGCAAGCACATCCCGACCCCCGCCGACTTTGAACCGGATGATTTCGCTACCGTGGGTAGGGTGTATGCGCTGGCTGCGGATATAGCCCGCAGCCGTGGGTTCGCCCAGGCTGGCTACCGCGTGGTGGCCAACTGCAACGCCGACGGTGGCCAGACGGTGTTTCACGTTCACTTCCACCTGCTCGCGGGCCGGTCACTATCGTGGCCTCCAGGCTGATATCGTGAGCATTGAGATGCCAACTGCCGAGTGCGATGGAGTTGTCAGCCACCAGCCGCTATGAGCTCGGTTGGGGAGATTAAGCGGAAGATGAACGATTCAGCAGAACTCAAGCAACATATTTGCCAGCAGCTAAGCGAGACCCACGTCCGCTTTTCGGAACTCATGGAGTCGCGGATGGCGCAAGCCGAGCTCGCTGAGGTTGAGCGCTACTTTGCGCTTCTCAGTAACCTGGTGGTCAAGCTCGAAGACGCGGACTTGACGCTACGTGACATAATGGCCGAAATGGTAGCCGAAGCCTTGCCTATTGTTATGGCGGAACTCGCGGGTTGAACGATCGGCTAGTCGGTTGGCGCAGGCTTAGGCGTTGCGCCAACCGACTAGCTAGAGCTGCTTGTTGCCATGCCTCCCTATTGGAGATCTATGCATGAGCGATCGGGATCTTGCGAGCCTTTGCTGTTTCAGAGCGGGCGATCCGGATTTCTAGAACACCGTTGTTGCAGTTGGCGCTTACCGAATCACAGTCGGCATCGGCGGGCAGGCGGAACGCCCTCTCAAAGCGGCCGTAGCGGACTTCTTCACGGTAGACACGACCATTTTGTTGGTCGCGATCACGCTGTGTACGCTCGGCGCTAACGCTCAACAGCCCGTCTTCTACGCTTATGTCAATGTCGTCCCTGGCCACTCCGGGAAGATCGATGCACAGAAGGTACCCGTCATCATCAACGATGGTGTCTGCGGCAGGACGCCAGTTGTGCATGGATACTTCTCCGTCCACGCGGTCGTTAGCCAACAGGTTGCCAATAAGTCGGTCGAATCGGTCGATTGTCCTCAAGGGTTCCCAGACGCTGAGAGTCATCACGTCACCTCCACGGCGATTTAGTGCGCTCGGCGAAGAGTGATCCGTTTGCGCACGAAGTAGAAGATAAGTCCGCTTGGTTAGCTGTCAAGGCCGGAGGTGGCCTTAGAAATGACGATCGAGAGGTAGGGTTACGCGATACACTCGACGGCCGCGTACGACCGTTAGCAACACGTTGTCGCTATTGCGGAAGGCCGCAAAGCGTCGTCGGAAATCGACAAGCACCGAGATATCGCGGCCACCTATGGCACTGATACCATCGCCCGCACGCATGCCGATGAGGTCAGCCGGGCTAGTCTTGCGGACGCGCGTTACCACTACGCCGTTGCCGCGTTGGTTATCGGCCACTTCGATACCGAGGCGGCGCCAGGCCAGCGCATCGATGCGTTGGTCGGGCAAGGTCGCGACCTCGATTACAACGTTGTGACTCTTGCCCTCGGTGCGAACGGTAAGCTGTAGCTTCTCACCTGCGGACAGTCCGGCGGTCTGCTTGGCAAACTCGCTGGGGCTGTGGATCTTCTCGTCTTCTACACGTTCGATCACGGTTCCAGCGGCCAGCCCTGCCTTTTCGGCAGGGCTGCCCTCTTCGATGCCGTTGATGAGTACGCCGCCATTGGCTTCGACCCCGAAGTGAAACGCGAGTTCCGGAGTGAGGCCTTGGATCTTAATACCCACCCACGGCGGCTTGACCGTGCCGAAGGTGATGAGCTGCTCGACTATGCGGTGAACACGGCTGGCGGGGATGGCGAAACCAATACCCTCGGCCGAACGGTGGATCGCACTGTTTATGCCCAGCAGTGTGCCGTCGAGACTTATCAGTGGTCCGCCGGAGTTTCCCGGGTTTATCGAGGCATCGGTCTGGATGAAGTCGTGGTAGACTCTCTCGCCGGCTTCGATGGTCCGGCCCACCGCGCTTACGACCCCCACCGTGACCGTATGAGATAGCCCGTAGGGATTACCTATGGCGACAACGGTTTCACCGATCATGACCTCCTCGTCTTCAGGCATTTCGACGTAAGGGAGTGGGTGGTCAGCCTCGATCTTGAGAACGGCAACATCCGAGTCGGAATCGGCACCGATGAGTGTTGCTGTGAACTCGCTCTTGTCGGCCATCATCACCCGAATGGTTGATGCACGTACAATCACATGTTCGTTGGTGACGATGGTGCCGTCGGCATCAACGAGAACCCCGGAGCCTAGAGAGGTTCGCTTCTCGGTGCGTTGGCCGAGCTGCGGGCGGTTGAAAAACTGGGAATAGAACTCGTCGAAGAAGGGATCGCCGGAGAACGGTCCGTAAGCGCGAAAAGGGGTCTTGACGATGGTTTCGGTATGAATGTTTACGACCGCCGGTCGCGCGGTCTCTACGACCTTGACCACCGGAGTTCGTCTGGGGTTGCCGTCCGAGCCTCGCGCGTCACAGGGGGATGCGAGGCCGGCCAGCGTAGCTGTAGTCAACAGTGCCGCGACTATCTTCATCGTTGTTTCGTCGGCGTCAGCTCAAGAGCGCGCTCGGCAAGATCGGCCGCCGTCAGTCGCACGCGCAAGCGCGCGCCGATCGCAATAACGTCTCCGGACACCTTGGCATGCAGCTCCATACGCTCGGGCAAGTAGCTGTAATACTCGCGGAGACGCGCCACCGAGACAAATCCTTCGACGAAGAATCCATCGAGTTCAACGTAGTATCCGTAACGCTGGACGTTGGTGACGGTACCGTCGAACTCGCGGCCGATATGCGCGCGCATGATCATTACCGTGGCCGCTGCAGTGATGTCACGCTCGGCGTCCACCGCGCGGCGCTCTTGATGCGAGCAGTGCTCGGCCACGCCGGCGAGGCGCTCGTGGCTAGGCAGCTTGGCGGTCGTCCGGTCGAGCAGGGCACACAAGGCTCGATGTACTACCAAATCGGGATAGCGGCGGATAGGCGAGGTGAAATGAGTATAGCTAGAACTCGCCAGGCCAAAATGGCCGGCTTTGCGCTCGCTGTAGCGCGCTTGTTGCATCGAGCGCAGGACCAGGAGGTTGACCAGAGCCTGCTCGGCACTTCCTGCTGCTTGGTTGATCAGAGCCTGAATGGTCGCGGGTCTGATGCCGTCGGTATCGACAGCTATGCGGTAGCCGAGAGGCAGCAGCTTGGTCGCCATGGCGTCGACCGCGTCGGCGTCTGGTTTTAGATGGATACGGTAGAGAAACGCCAGCGGCTGCGCGTCGCTGTTGTGACGCTCGAGTTCGCGGGCGACTGCCTCATTGGCAGCGAGCATGAACTCCTCAATCAGTCGATGGGTGCGCAGCCGGGACTTGCGCCGTAGCGATACCGGCTCGCCGCTATCGTCGAGCTCAATTTCCAGCTCGGGCAGATCGAGATCGATGGCACCGCGTCGCATACGGCAGGTATGCATGGCCTCGGCGCATTCAGCCATGCTGTGCAGCATCGTGTCGATTTCGCTGTCGCTACTGGCGGCGCCAGCGAGGATGTCTTCGGCTTCTTCGTAGGTGAAGCGGCGGCGACTGTGGATGATCGACCGCGAAAAGCGCGAAGCGACGATTTCTCCATCGCCATTGACGTCGAGAAATACCGACAGTGTAAGTCTGTCTGTTGCGGGTTTGAGGCTGGCGAGGTCGCCCGAGATGCGCTCGGGGAGCATCGGTACACAGCGCCCAGGAAAATACACACTGGTGCCGCGCTGGTAGGCTGCGCGATCCAGCGCGCTTCCCACAGCGACATAGTGCGACACGTCGGCGATGGCCACGCCGAGCCGATAGCCGCCATCATGGTGTTGTATCGATACCGCGTCGTCGAAATCCTTGGCATCTACCGGATCTATGGTCACATAGCTGCTCGAACGGAGATCCTCACGTGCACCGAGAGCTGTTTGAGTTGGATCGGCCAAGCGCGCGACTTCGCGCTCCACCTCGGAGTCGAACTCGATGCTGATGCCGCCACTGGCGCAGCTGGCGACGATCTCGGTGGCCAGTGTTCCTGCCGGCCCCAGCGATTTAGTGAAGCGTACCACCGGATCACGGTACGAGGTCGGGTACTCGACGATTTCGGCTTCGATCACGAGGTTCGCTGCCGGCAGTACCGAGTCGTCGCTGAAAGTCGCTACGTACCCCACTCTGGGATCGAGGGGGGTAAGCACCACGCAGCCCTTGGTTACTGTGCTGACGGTTCCCACCAGCGAGCGGGCGGCGCGTTCGAGTACGGCCTTGACCTTGCCGTTGCGAAGACCGCGGCGGGTGTAGGGCTCGACCTCTACGAGCACGCGGTCGCCATTCATGGCCGGGCGGATGCCACCACGAGGCAGGGCTATGGGCGCGTCGGCGGGGTCGGGGACGACCACTGCACGTCCGCGCCTGCCGCTTCTTACCGTGCCACGCAACAGCCCCAGCCGTGAACAGAGCGCTACGTGCCCCTTACGCGTACGGATTACTTCACCGCGGGCGATGAGGTCATCGAGCGCGCGGTTGGCCTGCTTGCCCGAACAGCCGATCTTGGCGGCGAGCTGCGCGACCACTGCGTGTTTACGTTTGCTAGAGCGCAGTTGAGCGAGGACACGGCGGCTCAGACCGTCATCGTTCTCGGGTTGATCCAAGCGACGCCCCGACACTCTAGATGATCAGCACGCAGGCCGAGACTACCGACGTCCAGCGCCCGTCTTTGGCACCTCGGGCCGACTGGGAGATGTTGCGGGTAGTGACGATCTGGTCGCTCAACCGCCAAATGTCGCGGCGTTGGTCGTAACTGGTATCGGAATCGAATTCGACGTTGAGGATGGTTGCCAGCATCTGTGCGGCAAGATCCTCGGCGTAATCGCCGGCTTGCTCATCGGTCTGACCGTGACTGTGGTGTTCGCTGAGATAGCCGTACATGCTGCGATCGCGCGGAACCGCTACTCCCACCGATGCGGCGACGTGTCGGTGGGGTTCGTTGGTGTCGGCACGGCTCATCACGCAGTGGACGATCTGTCCCGCGCGTAGCTCGCGCAGCCCCTCGCGCTTTGTCACTATCTTGCAGTGGGGCGGCAGGATGCTTGAAACGCTTACCAGGTTGAACTGGGCTATACCGGCAATTCGTAGCGCCTCTTCGAATGAGGCCAACTTTTCGCGGTGACGTCCGACACCCTTGGTGAGAAAAGCCTTAGTTGGAACCATGTCTGTTCACTAAACGAATACGGGAGGCTGGAACTGCCCGAACTTGTCGCGCATCGCGTCCGAGATCTCCCCCAGGGTCGCGTAGGCGCGGACGGCGTCGATGATCACCGGCATCAGGTTGTCCGGACCGGCGGTGGTTTCGGAGATGCGTGTGAGCGCACGCGCAACCGCATCGTTGTCGCGGCGTTGTTTCAGAGCCGTTAGCTTGGTGACCTGGCGATTCTCGAGCTCGGGGTCGATGCGCAGGACCTCGATGGGTTCTTCAGTCTCGACGGTAAAATCATTCACGCCAACCACGATTTGGTCCTTTGACTCGATCGCCTGTTGGTAGACGTAGGCCGCCTGCTGGATCTCGCGTTGCTGGAACCCGTGCTCGATGGCTGCAACCGCACCGCCAAGCTTATCGATCGCATCGATGTATTCGCAGGCGCGACGCTCGATTTCATCGGTCAGCTCTTCGACGAAGTACGATCCCGCCATTGGATCGATGGTGTCGGCTACACCCGACTCGTGGCCGATTACCTGCTGGGTTCGCACCGCCGTGGTTGCCGCAGATTCGGTCGGAAGCCCCAACGCCTCGTCGAATGAGTTGGTGTGCAGCGACTGAGTACCGCCACAAACTGCTGCTAGGGCTTGCACGGTAGTGCGGATGACGTTGTTGATCGGTTGTTGCGCTGTCAGCGAAGATCCTGCCGTCTGGCTGTGGAAACGCAGCATCAGCGAGCGTGCCTTCTTGGCCCCGAAACGTTCCTTCATGATCTTGGCCCACAGCCGCCTGGCCGCTCTGTACTTGGCCACCTCTTCGAAGAAGTTGTTGTGGACGTTGAAGAAGAACGACAAGCGTCCGGCGAAGCCATCTACGTCGAGACCTACCTTGACCGCCGCATCGACGTAGGCAATGGCGTCGGCGAGTGTGAAGGCGACCTCCTGTACGGCCGTGGAGCCGGCCTCGCGGATGTGGTAGCCGCTGATCGAGATGGTGTTCCAACGCGGTACGTTGTTGCTGCAGAACGCAAAGATGTCGGTCACGATACGCATCGACGCGGCTGGTGGATAGATGTAAGTGCCGCGCGCGATGTACTCTTTGAGTACGTCGTTCTGAATCGTTCCGCCGACCTTGTCCCAAGCGACGCCCTGCTTTTCGGCAACGACCAGGTAGAAAGCCAGCATGATCGATGCGGTAGCATTGATCGTCATCGAGGTTGTCACCTTGTCGAGAGGGATCTCGGCGAACAACGTTTCCATGTCCTCGAGAGAATCAATCGCGACTCCCACCTTGCCCACTTCACCGCGCGACAGATCGTGGTCGGAGTCGTGGCCCATCTGGGTCGGAAGATCGAAGGCTACGCTCAGGCCGGTGGTGCCCTTATCGAGGAGATAGCGGTAGCGCTTGTTGGACTCTTCGGCATCGCCGAAGCCGGCGTACTGGCGCATGGTCCACAGCCGGCCGCGGTACATGGTTGGCTGAACGCCGCGAGTGTAGGGGTACTCTCCGGGCAGCGAGAGGCGCTCGGGGTAGTTACCCTCGCGCGGGCCGTAGATACGTTCTACCGGGATCCCCGACGTGGTTTCAAATTTGTCACGGCGTTCACCGTGTTTTTCGAGAGCGGAGTCGAGGGTCTGCTCGTGCCATTGCTTGAGTCTTTCGTCGAACGTCGCCATTGCAGGGCCTCCCGTATCGGAAAATGTCTAACTCGGTTAGCCGAGTAGTGACAGTAACACGCCTGCCGCTACCGCAGATCCAATCACCCCCGCCACATTTGGTGCCATCGCATGCATGATCAAGAAATTGCTAGGATCCTCTTTCTGTGCAGTGGTCAGCGCCACTCTGGCAGCCATCGGCACCGCCGACACGCCGGCAGCACCAATGATCGGGTTAACCGGTGCGCGCGAAACCTTGTTCATGAGCTTGGCGAAAAGTACCCCGCCCGCGGTTGCGATGGTAAAGGCGATCAAGCCTAGGCCGAAAATCTTCAGCGATTCTGTTCTCAGGAATCGCTCGGCGGTGGCGCCCGCACCAACACAAATGCCGAGGATGATCGTGACCGAATCGATGAAGGCGGTCTTGGCGGTGTTGGCCAGGCGATCGGTGACGCCAGACTCCTTGAGGAGGTTGCCGAAGAACAGCATTCCGAGCAGTACCGTTGCTTTTGGGGCCACCAGGGTCGTAATGATGAAGGCGATCAGCGGGAAGAGGATGCGCTCGGTACGCGATACTTCTCGCGGAGTAGGCATCTTGATCAGTCGCTCTTCGCGGGTGGTAAGCAGACGTACGATAGGCGGCTGGATTATCGGTACCATGGCCATGTAGGCATAGGCGGCGACTGCCACCGCGGGGAGCAACTCGGGAGCCAGAGCCGAGGCTATGAATATTGTCGTCGGTCCGTCGGCCCCACCAATGATACCGATGGCTCCAGCTTCCTGGGGGGTGAAGCCGAGTGCGGTTGCGCCCCAGTAGGTGGCAAATATTCCGATCTGGGCGGCGGCGCCGAGGAGGATCAGGCGGGGCTGAGAGAGCATCGCCGAGAAATCCGTCAACGCGCCGAGCCCGAGGAAGATCAGGGCTGGATAGATCTCGTGGTTGACCCCGAAGTAGAGAAAATGGATCACCCCTTCGGGATCGAAGGCCGAAGCTCCGGACTCAGGGATGTTACCCATGATCATGCCGAAGCCGATTGGCAAGAGCAGTAGCGGCTCGTACTGTTTACGAATGGCCAGGGTGATCAGCCCCAGGCCGACACCGATCATGATCAAGTTCTGAGGGTGTTGGCCGAAAAGTACGAAGCCGGTATCGCTGAAAAAACTTAGGAAGGCATCGAGCATCGTCAGCGCTTCTCTACGCTAGCCTACGACCGCTAAGAGTTGGCCGTCTTTGACTTCACTTCCCTCGGATACCGTTATTTCTTTGACTTCGCCTGCTATCGCGCTGTTGATGTCGTTCTCCATTTTCATGGCTTCTAGCTTTAGGACTACTGCGCCGGCTTCGATCTTGTCGCCGACCTTGACGCATAGGGCAGTTACTACCCCGGGTATGGGAGCGTGTATCGATCCGCTGCCCGATCCGATAGCCGACACGTGGGGTTTTGGTGCCGCCGGTGGCGCGGCAGCGACGCTCACCGCCGCTGGCGCCGAGTTGGCTGCGGCGGTGCGAAGCACCGCGGGGCTGACCTCAAAGCTGTGCCCTTCGACGGTAACACGGGCGCCGTGCCCGCTGTCGATGACCTCGGCTTGGTACTCCTTACCTTCTAACTTGATCTTGTAGGTAGCCACTCTTCAACCTATTGGGCTCGCGCTCAAGCGCCTCGGCCTCGTTGTACCTGCTGCTGGCGGCCCGCGCGCAACCATGGAGACGGTGAGCGTGGTTGCGCGATGCTCACGCTTGCTCGCAGATGATAAGCGTAGGCCGCCAGCGCAACCAGGCGGTAGGTATGTTCGGCCGACTCTTGGGTGGGGGCGGCCGGCGCTTGGGTCGCGGGGGCGAGCGCGGATGTCGCCTGGGCGCTGCTCGACTTGGTGAGCAGCAGGCTGAGCAGCGATACTGCGGCGATCAGCAGCGCCAGCGCGATGAAGACCGTGGTAACACCGACCACGACCATGTTAGAGGCGCTCAATACCGAAGTTTCCACGTTCTATTTCCGTCTTCTCGCGGGATCGCCGACGCTTGCGTCTACAGCGGAATGTTCCCGTGTTTTTTTGGAGGATTACTGTCGCGTTTGTTCGCCAGCATCACCAACGCTTGGGCGATGCGTATCCGAGTTTCCGCCGGCGAAATGACACCATCTATGTAGCCAAGTTCAGCGGCACGGAACGGATTTGCAAAGCGTTTGCGGTAGTCGGTCACTAGTTCCTTGCGCCGGGCCTCGGGGTCGGCGGCCTTCTTGACATCATTGCGAAAGATTATGTTGACGGCTCCGTCGGCACCCATTACCGCGATTTCAGCGGTTGGGTAGGCTAGGTTGACGTCGGTACGGATATGTTTAGAGCCCATCACGCAGTAGGCCCCGCCATAGGCCTTGCGGGTAATCACGGTGATCTTCGGCACCGTGGCTTCGGAGTATGCGTAGACTATCTTGGCACCGTGGCGAATGATTCCGCCCCACTCCTGCTGGGTGCCCGGCAGGTAACCCGGCACGTCTTCGAAGGTAACGATGGGGATATTGAAGCAGTCGCAGAAGCGTATGAAACGCGCGATCTTGTTCGACGCATCACAGTCTAGACAACCAGCCAAGTGGCTGGGCTGATTGGCGACTATTCCTCTGGTACGCCCGCCGATACGGCCCATCTCGACGATAGCACTGCGGGCTGTGTGCGCGTCGTCCCCCTCGTTGCGGGTCGCGAGTTCCCCCTGGAGGCCCCCGAGCCGCTTCTTGGAGGCCTCGTCGTTCTCGATCTTGAGTGCCTCGCGTTCGATCTCCAGCTGCATGATGCGTCGTCGCAGTTCGTCGATCTGCACCGGCATCGAGTCGTTCTCGATTCGCAGGCGCGATGCGGCCTCGTCGAGGAGGGCGATCGCCTTGTCCGGCAGGGACCGGGAATCCC
>CAZPPZ010000003.1:0-40802 GCA_964588545.1 uncultured Myxococcales bacterium
TATTCGACGCCTTAATAGCGACACATCCGCACCAGTTGCGCGACTACGTGCACGGCACTCACCACCTGGTCGACGATCAGCCCTACGGCGGTGGCCCGGGTATGGTCATGCGTGCTCAGCCGATATTCGATGCCGTAGAGGACGTCGTCAGTCGTCACGGTCCGCACCGTAAGATTCTTCTCACCCCCCAGGGCAAGCCGTTTGATCAAGGCATGGCCCGTGAACTGTCGACGTCAACGGGATCGGGGGAGCAGCAGATACTACTGATGTGTGGACGCTATGAGGGCGTGGACGAGCGCGTACGCCGGATCTTTGACGATGAAGTCAGCGTAGGCGACTACGTGCTCAGCGGCGGAGAAGTCGCTGCATTGGCGATCATCGACAGCGTCGGCCGTCTCGTCCCCGGTGTGCTCGGGAGTGAGCAATCAACCGTAGAGGAGTCATTCAGCAGTGGCTTGCTCGAGTATCCTCACTACACCCGTCCCGAAGTTTTTCTTGGCGAACACGTCCCGCCGGTACTGCTCTCGGGCAACCATCGTGAGATAGAGCGTTGGCGCCATTCCCAAGCCCAAGCCCGAACCCGCGCGAGGCGGCCAGACTTGCTCGCCACCAACGGCGCCGAGGACGATGACTGACGGTGGCCGATCTCTACGTGGCGCTGATCCACTACCCCGTATACGACAAACACCGTCACATCGTCACCACGGCGGTAACCAACATCGACGTTCACGACATCGCTCGTAGTTGCCGTAGCTACGGCGTCAAGAACCTCTATGTCGTCACCCCGGTCGATGCCCTGCGCGGGTTGGTACGAAAGATCATGCGCCACTGGCAGCAAGGCTCGGGCAGCCACTACAACCCCAACCGCAAGCAAGCTCTGGATCTAGTCCGGCTCGAGAGGACGCTCGAAGGAGTAGAAATCGATATTCAAGAAGAGAGCGGAACCACCCCCATCGTCGTCGTCACCAGTGCGCGCGAGTTGCCCGGCAGCCTAGATTTCCCCGAACTTGCCGCCGAGATGGCCGAGACCGACCGGCCCTACCTGCTGCTCCTGGGTACCGGGTGGGGGCTGGCTGACGAGGTGGTAGAGCGCGCGGCGCGCCGGCTGCGGCCCATTTGCGCTACAAGCGACTACAATCACCTATCCGTTAGGGCCGCCGCAGCAATTATTCTTGACCGGCTTGCCGGTACGCGATAAGAGAATCGGTCCTTGTTTCGGAGGGACCTCACTCAATGAATGTCATAGACAAGATCGAAGCTGAGCAGACTGCTCGTGAACATCCCGACTTTCGCCCTGGTGACACCCTTCGTGTTCACGCTAAAATCGTCGAAGGCGACAAGGAACGTATCCAGATCTTTGAAGGCATCTGCATCCGCAGCAGTGCCGGAGGCAACCGCGCCACCTTCACCGTACGCAAGACTTCATACGGAGTCGGTGTCGAGAGGACTTTTCCGTTGTTTTCGCCGCGCATCGATAAGATCGAGATAAAGAGCCGCGGAATCGTACGCCGCAGCCGCCTCTACTATCTTCGTGACCGTACCGGAAAGGCAGCGCGCATTCGTACTCGCTAGCTAGACCGTCCGCCTCGACTCCTAAGCAAGATGGCAGGCAGCGCGGTGGCCTTCGCCGTAGTTGGTGAGTGTCGGCGTCTCTACGCTGCAGCGCTGCTCTGCGATTGGACAGCGTGGGTGGAACGCACAACCGCTCGGTGGAGAAATAGGACTGGGAACATCTCCGGCGAGCACTACTCGCTCACCTCGCTGCTGCGGATCTATACGTGGAACGGCAGACAACAACGCTTTAGTGTAGGGATGGCGGGCCGCGGTATAGATGCGTGATGCCGGTGCGATTTCTACGATTCGTCCGAGATACATCACCGCGACACGGTGGCTCACGTGCTCTACGACGCGCAGGTCGTGAGAGACAAAAGCAAAGGTCAGATTAAGCTCGCGCTGAAGGTCCATAATGAGGTTGATTATCTGCGCCTGAATCGACACATCGAGCGCCGACACCGGCTCGTCGGCAACGATGAAACGAGGCTCAACCGCCAGCGCTCGGGCAATCCCAACGCGCTGACGCTGGCCCCCGCTGAACTCATGAGGGTAGCGATCATAGGCATCCGCTGAGAGGCCGACCCGCTCCAACAACTCCAATACTCGAGAACGTACGCCTGCGCCGCTGGCCAGATTGTGGACTTCGATACCTTCACCGACGATTTTCCCGACACGCATCCGTGGATTCAACGAAGCGTAAGGATCTTGGAAGATGATCTGCATCTCACGGCGCTTGCCACGCAGCTCACGGCGCGACAGCGCCGAGAGATCGACACCGTCAAAGAATACGCCGCCCGAACTGGGTTCGAGCAAGCGAATCAACAACCTACCGAGAGTGGACTTGCCCGAACCAGACTCGCCAACGATGCCCAGAGTTTCGCCCTCGGCGATCTCCAAATCGATGCCGTCTACAGCTCTTACCTCAGCCTTTCCCGCAGAAAAGACACCACCACCAATCGCAAAGTAGCGGCGTAGATCGCGAGTCGAGACCAACGGCTTGGCGCTCACCTCGGCCTCCCTAAAGACGGTGCATTGACTATACACGCGGCTCGGTGCCCCTCATCGACGACCTCGAGCAACGGTTCGCTGCTAGCACAGCTCGGCTCGGCGAGATCGCAGCGGTCACGAAACCGGCAGCCCTCGGGGAGCTCGGTCAAGCGCGGGACGATACCGGGGATAGTTCGTAGACGTTCACCAACAGCATTTCCCGACGGCTGCGACGCCAACAAACCCTGGGTGTAGGGATGCGTGGGCTCGTGCAGCACCATCTCCACCGCTCCTTCCTCGACGACGCGCCCAGCGTACATGACAGCCACGCGCCCGGCCTGCTCGGCGACCACTCCGAGATCGTGGGTGATGAGCATCACCGCCATCCCGAGGCGACGCTTGAGCGAATCGAGAAGATCGAGAATCTGCGCCTGTATAGTGACGTCCAACGCGGTGGTGGGCTCGTCGGCAATCAACAATCTCGGGTTACATGACAACGCCATCGCTATCATTACCCGTTGCCGCATACCGCCGCTCAGTTGATGGGGATAGTCATCCGCACGCGCACGCGGCTCGGGAATATCAACTAGCTCGAGCATGCGCACTGCGTCTTCAGCGGCATCGTGCTTGGATAACCCGCGGTGAATGCTAACCGCTTCTGCAATTTGTCGCCCCACGGTAAAGACCGGATTCAACGATGTCATCGGTTCCTGAAAAATCATCGCGATATCGTTGCCGCGTACCGCGCGGATTTCCTCAGGCCCGAGCGAGAGAAGGTCGCGTCCATCAAATACGATGCTTCCCTCGGCAATACGTCCTGGAGGTGATTGAATCAGCCGCATGATCGACAGCGCGGTAACGCTCTTGCCGCATCCCGACTCGCCGACGATGCCAAGAGTTTCGCCCTCGTCGATGCTCAGATCCACACCGTCTACCGCTCGTGCGGGACCCGCTGCGGTGTCAAACACCGTTCTCAGACCTCTGACCTCGAGTAAAGCTGCCATCGCTCAGCGCTCCCGCAAGCGTGGGTCGAGAACATCACGCAGCCCCTCACCAAGTAGGTTGTAGCCAAGCACAGTGATGAGAATGGCCAAGCCCGGATAAACCGAGAGCCACCAAGCCACCTCGATCGTTGACTTCCCCTCGGTGAGAATGTTGCCCCAGCTCGGATTTGGGGGCTGAACGCCGATACCCAAGAAGCTCAGTGCACTCTCTGTGAGGATCGCCCCGGCCACCCCGAGGATAAACGCCACGAACACCGGCGCCAGAGCGTTGGGCAGCCCGTGACGCATGATCACCGCAGCAGGCCGCAGCCCCAGACCTTCGGCCGCCACCATGAACTCGCGCTTCTTCAGCCCGAGGAATTCGGCGCGCACCAGCCGGCACACCCCCATCCACGATGTCACGCCGATGACTATCATGATCGTCCAGATGCTCGGGCTGAGATAGGCTATAACCGCAAGAATGAGGAAGAACGAGGGGAAGCATAGCATTATGTCGACGAACCGCATGATCAACGTATCGATCCAGCCGCCGAAGTATCCCGCCACTGCTCCAAGCATCACACCTATCAAGCAGGCCAAACCCGCCGATACAAAACCCACCAACAGCGAAACCCGTGCGCCATAGATCATTCGGCTAAGCACATCGCGGCCCAAACCATCGGTGCCGAGCGGATGCTGCCAACTCGGTGCCATGAGAATTTGGGAAGCATCGATAGCACCAATATCGGCAGGCGCGAGCAACGGCGCGAACAGTGAAACAAAGAAGAGAACCGCGACTATCACCGCCCCCGCCATTGCGAGCCGATTCGCCAGCAATCTCGACATAAGACTCATCGCCTGTGTAGCCTCGGATCGACAACCGCATACATGACATCGGCAACCAGGTTACCCACTAGGGTGAGCACCGCGCCGATGACCAGCACTCCCATAACAACGGTGTAGTCACGTTGCATGACACTGTCGTAAAAAAGTCGGCCCATACCGGGAATAGAAAAGATCGTCTCGAAAATCACCGAACCGCCTATCAGACTGGGAATCGACAGACCTAAAATCGTTACCACCGGTAACAATGCGTTACGCAGCGCGTGGCGATAAATGACACTGCGTTCGTCGAGCCCCTTGGCACGCGCGGTTACAACGTAATCCTGACGGACTACCTCGAGCATGCTTGAGCGCATGTAACGCGACAGTCCAGCCAGACTGGTCACCGAGGCGACCATCACCGGCAAGATCAGATGCTGGACACGATCAATCACGCGGCCAATAAAACTCAAGCTGTCGTGGTCCAGCGATTTGAGCCCCGAGATCGGCAGCCAGCCGAGCTCGACACCGAAGAGCATCATACACAACAATGCCAGCCAGAAAGTCGGCATCGCAAAGCCTAAGAACACCAACACCGTGGTTATCCTGTCGCCGGCCGAGTACTGATGAGAAGCCGAATGAACCCCTATGGGAATCGCTGCCGCCATGATCAGACACAGCGACAGAGCGTTGAGCAGCAGCGTAATCGGCAGGGCATCGGCAATCTTGTCGATTACCGGACGCTGGTCGGTCGAAAACGATATGCCAAAATCCCCGACCGCGACCTTCTTTAGCCAGCCCCAGTACTGGACGTGAAAGGGCTGATCAAGCCCCCAGTATTCCTCGAGCTTCTGCCGCAACTCGGGACTGGCGTCTGGATTCATGTCGGTCATCATTTCGACCGGCGACCCCGGCGCCAACTGAATCACCAGGAACGAGACCAGCGTTATTCCAATCAGCAGAGGAACGCTTCCGGCCAATCGGCGAAGGATATATCCCAACATGATCGACCGTCAGGGCGACACCGACATCGCGTATTTTTGTAGAGACTTGGGCACGTACCAATCCTTGAAGTTGTGGTAAATCCCGGCCGGGGCTGGCTCAATTCCGTAAAAGCGTTTGTGAACGATAGGCAAAGCGTAAGCTACATAGAGAAAAGTGTAAGGCTGCTCGCTATCGAGGATCTCCTGAAAACGATCGTAGTACTTCTTGCGCTCGTTGCGATCGAAAGTTCTACGGCCCTTCTCGAGCAAGCCGTCGACTTCCTCGTTGGCAAATGACACGAAATTGAACTGCTTCGGTTTGGTCTTGCTCGAGTGCCAAATGTCGTACTGATCGGGGTCGGGACTCAGGCTCCAACCGAGGATAACCGCATCAAACTTTTTGGTATCAATGAAGTTATTGATAAACGCCGCCCACTCGATGACCTTTACAGTGACTTCGACGCCGATATCGGCAAGCCGACGTTGGACTATCGTTGCGGCTTTCTCTCGCTGCTCGTTTCCTTTGTTGGTGATCAACTCGAAGGTGAAACGGCTACCATCCTTGTCAAGAACTCCGTCGCCATCGCTATCGGTCCAACCCGCCGCAGCCAACAATGCCCGGGCTTTATCCGGGTCGTAGTCCGGACCGGATATGTTCTGATTTGCCCAGAACGTTCCCGGCTTGTACGGGACCGCGGCAGGACTGCCGAGCCCAAGAAGCACAGCATCGACAATCTCCTGCTTGTTGATCGCGTGAGCTAGCGCACGACGTACACGCACATCGCCAAACAACGGGTGTTTCAAGTTGTACCCAAGATAGGTGTAAGAGTTGGTCAGGTACTTGTACTTGTTGAAATTGCGCTCAAAGACAGCGGTTGAGGTCTGTCGGCTGAACTGCAACGGAGTCAGACCCATTTGGTCCAAGCCGCCAGCCTTAAGCTCGAGGAATTGTGTCTGTGTGTCCGGAATAATCCGCGTCATCACCCCATCGAGATACGGTCGTCCGCGGTAGTAATCCTTGTTCACGGTCAGGCTGATTCTCTTCTGCGATTCCCACGAATCAAGCTTGTAGGGACCAAGTCCGACGGGGTTGCGGCCGAAACCCGTGGCATGCTCGTTGATCGGCTTACCCTCGAGAAGGTGACGCGGCAGCACCACCAACGACCCCCAACTTCCCAGTGCTGGAGCGAAGGGTTTCGCGTACGAGACGCGAATGGTGAAATCGTCGAGCAGCTCGAAACTGGATACTTGCAGGTAGTCCTCGGCATACGCCGTGAGCGTATCGGGGTTGGTGATCGCCTTGAACCCAAACTCGACGTCACGCGCGGTAAACGCCACTCCATCGTGCCAACGTACATCCTGGCGAAGGTGAAAGGTTATGTGGAGGCCGTCCTCGGATACCTCCCAGCTCTCGGCCAGGCGCGGCTCGAAATCACTGAGGTTGCGATCGTAGGCTATCAACCCGTCAAAAATCTGGCCCGCGACCTCATGCGAGGCACTGTCCCCGGCGAGCATCGGAATCAAAACCGAAGCGTCACCGATACTGCCGCCAACGATGGTATCACCGTAGGCCTTGGCTAGATCGGCAGTTGCAACAGATCGGTCAGAATCTGCTTGGTCAGGCGACGAACATCCAGCCAGCACCACGCAGATCACAATGGCGCTGACTTCAACCAGACTCCTCACGTCGCCACTCCTCCTCCATGTCCACAACTGTCACCCCGGATGGGGCTTTGAGGCGAAACCCACTATCGCTGAGTGAGATCCCCAGCCAAATCTTCGAATATTTGAGCTCGACATCGGTACCGTCAGGTAAGGTCGCGCGCACCAGATGGGCTACGCTGACACCGTCGATTCTGCGGAAATCAGAAAACGATGCCTGCAGATCGCCGGTCAGCACTGCACCGGTTATGACTACTTGACGCGGGTCCAAGCTTTCCAAGTCAAAGGCAACGGTTAGCCGTCCACCACCTTTGATGGCCGCATCCCAATACCACCCCTCATCCTTGCGCGTCAATTTGGCGTGCGCGGCTCTCTTTAGTAGCGGCGGAATCCCGCGGATCAACGCCGCGAGCACGCCTACGTCTACCGCCGCTCGGGTGTAACGCTGCACGTTGCGCGCACTCGGTAGCCCACGGTAGAGGACCTTCTCGCCTCTATCGAAAGCAATGAGCTGGCTCCCATCGGTAGCCACCGTGTAACTCGGCCCAAAAGGGTTCATGAAATCGATGCGCAAACGATCAGGAGATTTGACAGCGATCATCTGCGAAAAACGGCGAGCCTTTTCTTTGCCCTTGGCCTTGTACTCAAGACGAGCCTGGCCACGAAATGTGGACAAGGCCTCGGCCCGGCCAATCATCCGCGCACGTATGTCAGCTTCATTGGGTTCGGTAGGTACCGGGGAGGCTGTCTGCGCCGCAGGTGGCTGCGCGAACAGACGCTGGCGCATGGCACAGCCACCGAGCGAGGCTGCCACAACCACAGCTAGTACCAGACGCGGCGCCGAAAGATTCAGCCAGGTCACCGTACACCCGCTTCGGTTCTGAGTGCTGCCACCTGAACCGTCAGCTCACAAATATCATGCGCCGGGAATCCGCGACTGGACACGGCTTCTTAGTTGCATGAGCTTACTGCCCAGACGGTCACGCTGCTCATCATCCTCGGTGCGCGCCTCGGCATCACGATAAACCCTAACCGCATCGGCACCACGGCCCACCTGGAGATAAGCATCGGCGAGGTGCTCACCAATTACCGGATCGTTACCGGCCAACTCGACGGCACGTTCTAGTTCAATGACCGCGGCCTCATAGTCGCCACGCTGGTAATAGACCCACCCCAGGCTATCGAGGAAGAACCCATCGTTAGGGTGAAGATCGAGGGCGCGGCGAATCAAGCGCTCGGCCTCGTCGAGGTTCTCGCCGCTCTCAGCAAAGGTGTAACCGAGAAAATTCAGAGCCGGCCCGTTATCGGGGTTGAGCTCGATAACACTACGTAGAAGCCTGATCGCATCGTCGCGATGACCTGCGCGTTCGTGCACCCACGCCATGCGATAGAGGTACTCGTCATTGTCGGGATTGTTGGTTACCAAGCGTTCCGCGTAAACCAGCGCCCGATCGAACCGCCCCTGCGCCTCGTAGAGTTCTATGAGGTAGCGTAGTGCCCGCGGCTCTGCCTGCGCGACATCGAGAACTTCTTCTACAGCACCAGCAGCTTCTGCAATACGGCCACTCTCGTATAGAAGTTGGCCCAAGTGAATCCGTGCTTCAACATAACGTTCAGCCCGAGACGGTACCCGGCGGAGTTCGGCCTCGGCACCACGCAGATCGCCAAGCTCATGATAGGTAACGGCTAAGTAATACCGCACATCGTGGTTGCTAGGTTTAGCACCGAGCACCATGTTGAACTCCATCGCAGCACGGTGGTAGTCGCCTTTCTCGAGACTTATCAGACCAATCTTGGTCTGCGTATCCAGTGGGTCGTCCTCGAGATCGATGAGCTGCTCGTACTCGTTGATTGCATCTTCGAGTTTGCCCTCGCTGACATAGATACCGCCAAGTCGGCGCCGAGCAAGCAGCGAGTGCGGATTGAACTCGAGAGCTTTGCGATAGCTCTCGACGGCCTTGCGCTTGCTGCCGCGCTGCTCGTAGACGAACCCCATCTCCAAATAAATCTGATCCGAGGACGGGTTCAGCTCTGATGCCGCGCGATAACTCCTCACCGCGTTCTCAAAATCACCCTTGAGTGCGTAGGAACGGCCCAAATAAAACTGCACGATGAACGAATCGGGACCCAACGCGGCGGCGCGCGATAATACTTCGATGCTCTCGTCGTACTTGTGAACGCTGCTGTAGAGCGACCCCAGTTTGACCAACACCTCTTCGCTGGCGGGAACCAGTTGCAAATATTCGCGATAACGCTCGATGGCTTCTTCGCGACGGCCAACCGAGGTCATCAGATCGGCGGCTAGCAGACGCGGTGAGGGACGATCGGGATTGAGTTTGATCAGCGTCTCGACTTGTTCCACCGCAGCATCGAGCTTGCCGGCCTTGACGTATAACTCGGCGAGTCGCTCGCGAATACGTGGTTCGTCGGGGTCGTGCAGCGCAGCCGCACTCATCTCTGCCAAGGCGAGCCCGTCGTCGCCACCGTTAGAGGCCACCAAAGCCTTTAGATAATGCCCGGCAGCCACCTCTTGGTTGCTCAAGGCATCGCCACGAAAGACGGTATTGTCGCGGCCACGATAGGTCCCGTCGCCACGGCGGACGGGACCGTCGAGGGTTGCACAGCCAGCTAGAGCCAGCCCCAAGTAGGCCGCAAAACAGCCGCGAAGAACACTACGAGTCGAAACGACAACCATTGGCAATCTAGTCAGCCTACCACGGCCGACACGACTTGGGCAATGTGATTGCCACTGATCTTGGTTGCCGATTTCGGGCCCACAGGCTAACACCCTGCTCTCGTATGTTCCTTCGCTGGCTATTTACCAAATTCCCGGGAGAAATGCGCCACAGCTGGCGCCTGCTCAGGCCCGATTTGGCGCTGTGGTGCGTTATTGCCATCGTCATGGTGGCTTCACCCTTCATATCGGCCTCCGAGCAGCTGCCGTTTTCGGCATCAAGCGCCCGTATGCTCGCAGATGTAGCCGGAACCTTCATCGTCGCCATCCTTCAGCCTATGCTCTTCGCAGCCGCCGCAACCTCCCAGCCGTGGTCATGGAGAGAGTTACTGGACGTTTTCGTACGCCGGGGCTTGGCCACGGTCTACTTCCTAACCGCAGCGGTGACCCTCAGCTACGGCGCTGGAGCCCTGGTAATGGCCAGCCTCTATACCATGCTCGATCAGACCCCAGTACGGCCATACGCCGCTGCCATAGTCAGCGTGGTCATCACCGTTACGTTGCTCACTAGATTCTGTTTTGTGCTGTTCTTGGCAGTGCTCGAGGATCGCAGCGGTTACCAGGAGCAGCAACCCCAGGGCCTGCATCGGCGGCTGCTGTCGGTGATCGCCTGGCCGCTGTTGGCGAGCAGCCGCATGACCGCAAAAATCCGCTGGAGTCTGGCACCATATGTAGTCTTGAGTATCGCGGCGCCCCTGCCAGCGGTATTTACCCCGCCGCTAATCCGGCTGCCACTGGTGATGGTGTTACTGCTGGTGTCGTACACGGCAATGGCAGTGCTATTCGATTACTACCTGCAGTGTCGAAGCTCGCCGTCGCCCGCGGGCAAAGCCCCCGCTTGAGCCTACTAGCCCGCATTATTCTACCCCAGCCTCGTGGCTAGAGGGGCTCAGGCCTGCGCAACGCGATCGTCCATCGAGCCTATCCAGACCTCGCCACCCTCAAAATGTTCCTTCTTCCAAATCGGCACCATTTGCTTGAGCCGATCGATGGCGTAGTGGCAGGCGGCTATGGCTTCGCTACGATGGGGTGCAGAAACCGCGATGCCAACACTAGACTCGCCGATGGGCACTACACCGACGCGATGTACTATCGCCATCCGGGTAATCCGCCACTGCTCGCCCGCCTCCGCAGCGATTTTCTCGAGCTGCGCAATCGCCATGTCCTCGTAAGCCTCGTACTCAAGCCTCAGGACCTTGCGCCCACGATTGGTGGCGCGGGTAGTACCGAGAAACGTAACGGTAGCGCCCGCGCCCTCATCGGCTACCGAAGCCGCTAGAGAGTCCAAAGATATAGGGGACTTTACGATCTCGAACACGGGGCGCCTCCGCTAACCGGGGGGATTATGGCCACCTCGTCACCATCGCAAAGCGGGGCCGCTTGGTCGACGTACTCTTGGTTGACGGCTACACGAATCGCGCCAGCCGCTGCTTCGACCTCTTGATAACGCTGCCCGAGCGCCTGCAACAGACCAGCCACGGTCGGTGGGTCGGGCAGCTCGACACTCTCTTCGCGCAGGCCTATGCGCTCACGAACTATTCCGAAGTAGAGCACGCTTAGCGCCACCTCACCCCCCTCCCCACTTGTCTGGGTTGGCCAGAGATACGATGTGACCTAACTCTGGAACGATGAGCTTGTCGACAGCGAGCCGACAGCCACCGCTAGAGCCTGGCAGAGCGAACACCACGGTCGTTCCCAACAGTCCCGCCACGGCACGCGAGAGCATCGCCGCGGAGCCGATCTCGAGATAGCTAAGCGAGCGGAACAACTCGCCAAAGCCGTCGATCTTGCTCGTCAGTACCGCCATGATCGCCTCGTAGGTGTTGTCCCGCGGAGACAGTCCGGTGCCGCCATTGACGATTACAGCGTCAACGCTCTGTTCGGCGGCGAAGCGGCTAACCGCAGCGCTAATCGCCTCGGGGTCGTCGCGGACGATCACGTAGCCGACGATGGCGTGACCGGCGCTCTCAAGCATCTCTCGAATGAGCGCACCCGAACCATCCTCGGCCTGGCTGCGGGTATCCGACACCGTCACGATGGCACAGCCCGTGGCTAGTGGAGATTGCTTCTTGTGCTCGTCGACACTCATCTGGGTCTTTCGCGGGCTCGAATCGTGCGAACTTAGCGCGGTCACCCTCCCAAGTCAGCCGCAGGCGGCAACAGTGCTTTCGGCTGCGCCTGGGTCAAGCTATACGACGCTGTGGCCAAGACCGTATACCTCGAAACCTACGGCTGCCAGATGAACCTGGCCGACAGCGAGCTGATCCTCGGCGTGCTTGCCGGGTGTGGGTACTCGGCGGTCGACGACCCAGACCACGCGGATGTCGTACTGCTCAATACCTGTGCGATTCGCGAGCACGCCGAAGAGCGGGTAGCTCAGCGGGTTCGCCAACTCATTTCTGCCCGGTCGGGCAACCAGCGCACGCGAATAGGGCTGGCCGGCTGCATGGCGCAACACCATCGTGACCTGCTTCTCGACACCATTCCCGGACTGGATTTCATAGTCGGCCCCGACGCATACCGGCGCTTGCCCGAGCTTCTCGACGCCGACGGGCGCAGCAGCTCGCTTAGGCTTGATCGCAGTGAGACCTACGAGGACATCTCCCCGCTTCGCGGCCAAGGGGTCCGCGCCTGGTTGACCATCATGCGCGGCTGCAACCGCTTTTGTAGCTTCTGCGTGGTGCCTTACGTGCGCGGCCGCGAGCGCAGCCTTCCCTCCACCGTACTCGCCGACGAGCTGCGCCGTCTGGCCGCCGCTGGCTATCGCGAGGTGGTGCTGCTCGGCCAGACCGTCAACGCTTATCAGCACGGCGGCGTCGATTTCGGCGAACTGCTGCGTATAGCCAACCGCACCGACGGATTAGCGAGAATACGTTTTACCTCGCCTCATCCGGCCGACATGGCGGAGTCGGCGATCGCAGCCATGCGCGACTGTGCCAAGGTTTCACCGCATCTCCATCTGCCCGTACAGAGCGGTTCTGATTCACTACTGGCAGCGATGGACCGGGGTCACAACATCGACGAGTACCGCCGCTTGGTCGAACGTCTGCGCGAAGCGGTGCCCGAACTGGCGTTGTCGACCGACATCATCGTTGGCTACCCCGGAGAAACCGATGCTGATTTCGAAGCAACTTCACGCTTGATGGAAGAGATTGGTTACGACCACGCCTACTTGTTCAAGTATTCTCGCCGCGAGGCAACACGTGCGGCGAATATTGAGGAAACGGTAAGCGACGAACTCAAGAGCACTCGCCTCGCACGTCTGATAGACGAACAAGAGGCACGTGCGCAGCGTATAAACAAAAGTACCATATCCAGCGTAACCGAGGTCCTCGTCGAGTCCCCGGCCAAGCGCCAGACTGGCTGGCTAGCCGGGAAAAATCCACAGTTCAAAACCGTGGTGTTCGAACCGACCACGGCGAGAGTTGGCGAGTTGGTCCAGGTAAGAATCGAGTCGGCAAGCTCGCATACGCTGCGAGGAAAACAGCTCTAGCGCTAGAGCCCTGCCACCCTGGCTGCGAGAAAGCGTTTTACCCTCTCGGCAAACCACGCGGGGTCTTCCAGGTAAACGCCATGTCCGCGTTCGGGTACGATTTCGAGTTCACTATCGGCAATCGCCCGGCTGAGAATCACCGATCCGCCGACGCCGAGAAAATCCTTTTCACCGACCACCAGCAGAGTCGGGATGACCATGCTGCGTAGTGCCTCGGTCAAAGGATCTTGGTTTAGAGTGCGCATGGCCAGCGCCACGTGGGCAAAGCCACAGCCATCCGGGGCAGGGCCGGAATCGCGGCGCATACCCATCGCCTTCATCGCCGTCTCGCCACCTGTGCGGCGTGCACTATCGGCGGTGGCCGCATACCACTTGGCGGTCTTGTCGTTACACTCACTGGCTGTTCCCACCAGCACCAGCGCCGAGACTCTCGACGGTCGGTCGAGCGCCGCCTGCATGGCCACCACTCCGCCGGCCGAGTGGCCAATGATGACGGCTCGATCGATCTCGAGGCCATCGAGAAGCGCGAACAGATCGTCGGCCAAGTCGCTGCGCGAGCAGGCCTGCTGCAGCGCGCTCGAGCCCCCGTGCGAGCGCAAATCGTAACGCAGCACGCGAAAACTGTCACCAAGCACTGTGGCCTGCTCAGCCCACACCTGCTGTGAGGCCGCCAAGCCGTGAATAAAAACGATGCAGGGAGAACTCTCCGGGCCGGCGAGCGTGTAGCTTATCGAACGCTCACCGGCCTGGAGAATCAAGGTCGCTGGTCCCGCGCGTTAGTGGCCTAAGCCACCGTCGTGGAAATTGAACGACCAGAAGAAATTAAGATTGGGCAGCATCAGCGGCTTGGTGTCGCCAGAGGTAGCCATGACAAAAGGCGCGCTGAGGACGACGCCGCTATGCTCACCGGCACGGATGCGAATCCCCGGCCCGAGGAGAAAACCATAGCCAGAGTCGCCGGGGTCAAGTCCCGAGTAGTGGGTAATGCCCGAAACGATGTAGGGCCGCACACGGTCATCGGGCTTGGTCGAGGGATACAGACGCAGGGCTGTCTTGAAATACTCCACCGACTGGGACTCATCAGGGAAACTAGCAGCATCCGAGCGAATGTGAGTATCGGTGCGCTGGAAGCCCAACTCGAGATCGAGACGATGACTCAGGGCAATCGCCACCGCGGCCCCATAAGTGATGTTGTCATTGACATGGACGTCGTTAGACAGCCCCCACAAGAAGCCGCCTCCGAGCTCGACGTCAACGCGTCGCCCGAGGCTGCTGCCCTCATCGCCGGAATCAGCCGCCCGAGCGACGAACGGCCCCGATATGAGTGCCGCGCAAACAAAGGCAACCGATAAAAATACTGTTTTAGAGCGTGTTTCCATGTAGCCCCTAACCCCCTGGGACGCAGTGTAGTCCGCCCGACATAGCACGCGCGCCAATCCAACGGCAACTCGGCCGCGCTATCCGCCAATCCTCGCACCAGCGGACACTCAGACGAGCTCGAGTGGAGTCTCGACAAAAGTTTGCTGTGGCGGTGACCAGCAAAATGCCTTGATCTCGCCTACGGCGCCCTCGGTCACTGCCACCACCAGCTGCAGCGCCCCAGGATATGACGGCTCGCCGAAAGGCGTAGCCTGGGCCACATCCTCCTCAGAGAAATAGGCCGCATGGTCGGGATGGGAGTGGTAGAACGCCAAGAGCCGGTTATCGCCCAGCTCTGCCGCCGCCAGGGCTGTTTTTAGGTCGCCAGGATGCCCGGTGTAAGCGGTTCTAGCGTCGCGCGGATAGCGTAAGGGGTCGCGCTCGTGCATCTCATCCTGGATGTTGCGGATGGGGAAAACCTGCTGTTTCCCCCCCGATAGCTCGACGACGACACCACAACACTCGCTCGGATAGGCCTCCAGGGCGTGCCCACAGATCCGCTCAAAAACTGTCCGGGCCAGCTGCATCCCATGCCTCTACTGGGCTCCGGCGGCACGCACAAGCCCCCGCCCGCAGCCCAACGCGTTGACCCGCTGGCAGTGTTCGCATATATGGGCTCGTTCGTTTGTGTGCTCGTGGCCCCCAAGGGGTGCCACGGCGTTGGACGCGTCCCGTCGGGCAACCGGCTTGATGGGCGCAGGAGTCTCGATGGATCCCATCACGTCTACGCTTATAGAAAAGTTTCTCAAACCCAAAGCCGTTTCCTCGCGCAAGCTCGCCCGCGACCCCGAAGGCCGCCTGATGATGGTCGAAGAGAGCGCGCTCGATATGGATAGGATTCGCGATGCGGGAAAAACCGTAACCGAATTGGGGCGCCGTGTGCGCGTTTACAATTCGGATATGACCAAGCAGATGGCCTCCTACATCATACCAATCGAGGTAGCCCAGATGGACGGCGAGGCTTCGGCTCCGGCGGCCGGAGCCAAGATTCAAGTTGGGCGGTTGATAGTCGAAGACGGCCTCTACCTGCGCCACAACCCCGGAATACGCGAGGTCGGGATCAACGACCGCGGCGACGTAATACTACGACTCGATATCGACACCGCCGAGGATCCGACCATCGGCCCGGTGCTAACCTCTTACAACACCACGCAGTCGACGCTGACCTCGCGCCTGGTCGCGCGCATCGACAAGAAAACTCACGACCGTGACGTAAAAGAAGCACGAGCGTGGCTCGAAGCCATGAACGTGCTCAACGACGGCAAGACGCTGCGCACACGCTTCTTCAGCGCCGGCGTGGCTTGTGAGCACCGCGGAAACATTCCCCAGCTCTACAAGACCGTGCAGGTCAACTTTTTCCAGATCAACGACCCACTGTCACTGGAACTGTCCTCGGCTCTGGAGGAACGCTTCCGCCTGTTGGAACGCCCGGTGCCGATGGTACGGGTGATATCGGTAGTCGGCGTGCCTCCCAATGAGCGTGCTTACAAGGAGTACGTCGCCCAGCTCAAACAGAAGAAGCAGAACCCGATGACGCTGGGGCTGCCAGGGCGGCTTCGCGATTCCCAGTTCTTCGACGCCGCGACCAAGTCGATAGTACCCTCGTGTTTCATATACTCGTGCACTCTCGACGAAGTCGGCGATTCGATCTACGTGATCACCATCAACACCGACTACCACGGTGAGGTTAAGTCGCGCGGGGTGCACTCGGGGGTAGCCACCGCGATGTCGATGGCCGAGGTACTCGCAGCCCACGCCTCGAGTGTCATTCTCAACAGCGAGGGCACCTCGACGCTGTTCATGGGTACCAGCGGGTCTGGAAAATCCAAGGCCGCAACTTTCTGGGCGGAGCGCAACAATCCGGCGCGTCGTCAGCGTCTAGAAAAACGCTACGCCAGCGAAAAGTCCGCGGATAAAGACACCAAGAGCATAATGCAGAGCGTGGGCTATGTGGGCCAGGATGATTGGCTGCAAATCGTGCCCTCGGGCGAAGGTCAGTGGGACGTGTGGCCTGCCGAGCGGCAGTTCTACATGCGCAGCCGAGGGCTGCTCAGCCGCGACCTCATCCTCTCCGAGAACGAACCGATAGTAGAAAACGCCACCGCCGACTACGGAGCATCGGGCGTGCGCGAGCACCTCGGCCGCACCGTTCATGAGTACCCACACGAGCGTCTGTTCTACGACCCCGATTGGGACAACTACTACGCCGACCGTGACGTCCACCGAATTTCGGCCTTGGTCTTGCTCGAAAACGACGACGACCTGGATTTTGCCATCCGTCGTATCGCCCCCAAGGACGCGCTCGACTACATCATGCGTGGCAGTGTCGCCGAAGACTTCGGCGCTCAGCCGTTCTACAACGACTGTACCGACGTTTCGGGGCTGCTCATCGCCCAGGGGGTCACCGGCGATCGACTCCTCGATGCCTACAAGGCAGCCAAGCGCGGCGACGTTGCCGCGCTGATGAATGGCGATGAAGCCTTGGGGCGAGTCTTACTTGACCGGCTCAAATCCCAGATCGAGGTATGGAAACTGTTTCTCCATGATGTACCCATCTACGTCGTCAACGGGGTACATGGTGGAGACCTCACCCAAGACATGAACTGGTTTGCATCGCAGTTCCCTGATTTCTTGAAGAAGGGACAAGAAAAATCTGCGGCCGACTTCCGCAAGCTGATGCAGACGCGCTACGACGTGAGCTATGACGACGAGGGGGATTGGCTCGACTCAGACGAGGACTGAGCAGCAGCGCCGGTGCTCGGGCTCTCGCGCATAGCGGGCAGCCCGAGCCCGCTCAGCCAGAACACAAAACCACCCACCGCCGAGGCCCCCAGTACCAAGGCCAACCAGACCATAGCGAAAGCCAGAGCCGTATGCTGAGGCACGGCCGCAAGGTCAGCAAGAAAGTACACGTAGCCTAGTTCGCGTACCCCCAGCCCGGCGATACTCAGCGGCAGAGCCGCCAATACCGCCACCAAGGGGTGGAAAACCAGGTAGTAGAAGGGCCCAACCTCAAGACCAACGGCGCGGCCCACGGCCATCGCAGCAAGAATCTGGATTCCATGAAAAACCATGGATATCGCGATCAAACGGCCGAGCATGGCCTGGTCGCGAGCAACCACGCCTACCTCGCTATCGGCAATACGGGAAAAGACGGTATCGGCTAGAAGAGCGCTAGCGGTTGCACTACGGGCCAGCACCCAGCCGAGCGTCAGCGCGGCGCTAGCAGCCAGCGTCACCAACACCAACGCTGGTGGTATAACCACGCTCTGCGACGCCAGAACTGCCACCGAGGCAATAATCAGCAAAGCCGCCAAGCCAACCATGCGGTCAAGGGCCACCGTAGCCACCGCGCTACGACGGCGGCCCGCTACTGCGCCAAGATACAGTCCTCTAACCAGATCACCACCTAGAGTGCTGGGGCCGACGTGATTAAAGAACATTCCGACAAAATAGAAGATCGCACTGCGGCTGAAACTCTGGCTAAAGCCGACCGCAGCGGTGATCAGGTGCCAGCGCCAAGCGGTTAGGAGCTGGCCTGCCAGATACAGACCGAAGGCGGCCAGTGCCGGCGCCGGCGCCACCGTAGTTAGTGCCAGCCCGAGCTCACGGCTATCGATACCGCGCAGGGCCAAGTAGGCCGCTGCCGCGGTGACCGCCAGCTTGAGCGCCCGCACCACCCAGCCTTTGGCGCGGGCCCGAGCCCCTGAGTCGCTGCTCTGCACCCCCATCCGATACCAGCCTCCGGGGCGGCGCTCAAAGTGCCGTGGTCCGCGACAAAATCGTTGTTGACAGCAGCGCGCGCGCACGAAACAATGGGGCGTTGAGAGTTCCGAGGGCGGGACTCAAGTATCTCACAGCAAGATCGAAGCGGAGGTTAAACAATGGGCAAACGCGCCACGTGGCTTGCTGCATTCGTCGCAGTGGCAGTAATGTCGCTCTCCTCCTGCGCTGACCCGCAGGAAATCAGCGATATCAAGGCCAAGGTCGACGAGATCCAGGCACAGCAGAAGGACGTCCTGGCCAAGCTTGAAGGGCTTGGCAAAGGGCAAAAGCAGATTCTGGCAAAGGCCCCAGCGGCAGCACGACCGTCTAAGCCTCAGGAAGACCCCAACAAGGTTTACAACGTTCCGGTAGGAAACTCGTTTACCAAAGGACCCGAGGATGCGGCCGTCACCATGGTCGAATTCTCGGACTTTCAATGACCTTACTGCTCGCAAGCGGCCAGTTTGGTCGCTCAAGTTGTAAAGGCTTACCCCAATGACGTCCGTTTCGTTTACAAGAACTACCCATTGCCGTTCCACAAGAACGCAATGCCTGCCGCGAAAGCAGCCGTTGCTGCTGGCAAGCAGGGCAAGTTCTGGGAAATGCACGACAAAATCTTCGCGAACTATCGGACATTGAGCAACGAGCTCTATGTAAAGACAGCCGGGGAACTCGGCCTCGATGTCGAGAAGTTCAAGAAGGACATGGAGAGCCCCGAGGTCAAGAAGGTTATCGACGACGAGATGAAAGAAGCCAGGGTGGCCGGCGTACGTGGCACCCCGACGATTTTCATCAACGGCAAGAAGCCTCAGGGACGGTCGTTTGAGCTCTACAAGAGCATCATCGACGGCATCCTCAAGGCGAAGAAGAAAGGCTGAGGCGATGGCTTCCAGCCGATAACACAAAGGGGCGGCTCTTCACTGAGTCGCCCCTTTTTTGTTGCTATACTAGGGCTTAACCCCGCTACCAGCAGCCAATTCGCTGATCTTGAGGCCTTCCTCGTCGCCCTCTATCCAGGCGTAGTCGACCTGCTCGCCGTCAACGAGAACGAAATGGGGCCGCCATCCTGCTTTACGTGTCCACAGGAACGCGCCACCCCACATGGTGGCAGCCTCGGCAGCAATAAATCCAAGCGCCCCAGAGAGCACGGCCTGGGCGACACCACCCAAATAGTGGGAGAGCAGCAGGGCCTGTAGGGCTTCTCGAGCACCTTCACCCGCGATCGTCGGCGAAAACAGCGTGCCGAGAATCTGAATGAGACTCGCGAAGACAATCGGCATGAATTCTATCGCGGTCACACCGATGGCCAGGGCCGTGAAGAAATACACCACAGCTGTAGTGAAATGGGTTACGAACTTAGCCAGCAGGGCCTTGACGAGCAGGCCAATTTGCCCCTCATATGCGGTCACCGCCAGCGTAAACTGGTCAAGATGTCGGCGTACCGGCCCGGGCACTACTTTCCCGGTGTGACCCAGAACCCAGCGGATCACCTGGGGCTTTACCAGGCCAATTATGACACCACCGCTAATGGCAATGCATAGCCCCCCGATGATTAGCGAAAGCTGTAGCGCCCTATCTCCGGCAACATGGGTGAGCACCAGGTAACCGGCCGGAAGCGTAAGCAGTATTCCCATGAACAACCCGGCGATACCGATGAATTTTTCCAGCGCCTTGGCAGTAATCACGCGGTGCCACTGGTTCGAGTAACGTCCGGCTTCGTACAGCGTGTAGGTATCAAGACCGATGGTCGAGGGCAGAAAAGTGCCTATGAAGCGGCCAATCAAGAAAGCCGTCATGATTTGCTGCCAAAACGGGTAAACCAAGCGCTGCCCGCGCAACAACAGCGACCACCCCCAGGCCGAGGAGATCACCCCGACGAACTTGATCAACATCGCCATGATCAGCCAAAAGACGAAGGTCGTCTGATCTACGGTATTGATGTAATCACCGATCGCCCGGTAGATGGGGATTCGGCCGGCGCCCTCAGCGCTGATCTCGTGGGTGAGGAGAAGGTAGAAAGCGCCCACGGTAATCACCGCCTTGACGGCAAAGCTGATGAGCGAACGGAGACGTTGCGGGAGGCCCCGCCAGAGAGATTTTATTACATTCATGCTTTTAGAGTGATAGCCCTGCTAAGTAGTATGGGCCTCTTGTATCACGACCGCCTCGAGCCAAAAAGACCGCGGGGCAAACACTTGGGTCTTCCAGGGGCAATCGCAGCCCCTGCGCACATAGATGCGCATAGCAAAGCGCAGTAGAGGCTTTTTTACCTCTGCCGCGATCCCTGCTACATGCGCGGTCATGGGAAACGACCAAGGCCCGAGCGGCCGTAGCGAAAAATTCTGCAGCGGCTGTGGAACTGGCTTAGCGGATGGGGTCTCCTTTTGCCCTTCTTGTGGCACTCGCAGCGCGGCTTCGCCGTTGGCTGCCGATAGCAACGGCCCGCCCTCGCGCGCTGCCGCCGTAGTGGTGCTGACCATCCTTCTTGGGGTTGGTGCTGCAGCAATGTACTTCAGCTCCACCACCAAGCCCGTACAACGAGCGGTAACCGGTAGCCCCTCGGCCGCGCCCGGTGCCGAAACCCCTGGCGGCGTGCCGCCAGGTCACCCCAACATCGCGCTACCCCAAGAGGTAGTCGAACTCATCGATCGCCTCTCGGAGGAGGCCGAAGCGGCGCCCGACAACGTGGAAATCTGGCAACGACTGGCCCGCGCTCGTTACCGCGCGGCTCTGCTCAACCCCTCATACTACGAGCCGGCCAAACAGGCGCTCGAGCATCTACTAGAACTCGATCCCGACAATCTTGACGGTATCCGTACCCAAGGAAACGTTGCCTATGATCGTGGCGACTATGCTAGCGCCGCAAAACACTTCCGCCGCTATCTCGAACTCAACAGCGACGATCCCGGGGTACGCACCGATCTCGGCTCAACTCTGCTGTTTCTTGGCAACAGAGAAGAGGCTAAGGAGATCTACCGGGCGGTAATCAAGTCCAGTCCGCAGTTCCCCCAGGCTTACGTGAATCTCGGAATCGCGCTGCACTCTGAGGGCAACACCGAGGAGGCGGCCGGCTTGTTTAAACACGCTCGCGAGGTCGCAAAAGATCCTGAACAGCGAAAGAGGATCGACCAGATCGTTGCTGCCGCTGCCGGCGCCAAGCCGGAGGGGCACCCGGGTGCAGCTCCCTCGGCTGCAGCCACTAGCCCGACTCCACGGCCTCAGGCGACTACCGCGGCATCAAACGCACAGTCCGAATTTCAAAAGGGAGTCGACCAACTATTCACCGGGCACCGCATAGTCGGGCCACGTGTAGTAAAAATCGATTGGACTGGCGACTTAACGGCAAGTATTCTGCTCGACAATTTCCCGATGGATAAGATGCCGCCGGTAATGCGCAACAAGTTCAAGTCGACCATCAATGGCGAGATCTCCGGACTAGCGACCAAGTACTCCGTCTCGCTAACCGGCCTCGGAGTTTCGTTGGTGGATGCGGCTAGCAACAGGGTGATGGATACCTTCGATGGTAAAGAGCTGATTGGAGTGTTCGACGTCCCAGCCGATGGCTACCCCTAAGCTGGCGGCTCATGACTACTTCAGAACACTCGCTCAACGACGCTCCGTTCTACTTGCCGATCGGCAACGAGATCGAGTTATTCCAGACGGCCTACGAGGAGTCGCTTCCGGTGCTGCTCAAAGGCCCGACCGGCTGTGGCAAGACGCGCTTCGTCGAGTACATGACCTGGCGCCTGATCGCGGCGAGCGAGCGGCGTCCTAATCCGCTGATTACTGTCGCGTGTAACGAAGACCTCACCGCCAGCGATCTCGTCGGTCGTTATCTGATCCGTGGTGACGAGACCGTGTGGATGGACGGCCCACTGACCCAAGCGGTGCGCCAAGGCGCGCTGTGTTACCTCGACGAAATCGTCGAGGCGCGCAAAGACACCATGGTTCTCATTCATCCGCTCACCGACCATAGGCGCATACTCCCGATCGACAAGCTCGGCGAGATCGTCCATGCCGACGATGGCTTCATGCTCGTGGTTTCCTACAACCCCGGGTATCAGTCGGTACTAAAGGACCTCAAGCCGTCGACCCGACAGCGCTTTGTAACGCTCGAGTTTAACTATCCCCCTCGAGACAAGGAAGCTGAAATCATCGCCCACGAGAGCGGTGTGTCAATGCAGGTCGCCGTCGATCTGGCTCATCTCGCCGAGCGTGTGCGCGAACTCAAATCAAGCGGCCTAGAAGAAGGGGTCAGTGCCAGGTTACTGGTGTATGCAGGGCAGCTGATCGAACACGGCTTGTCTCCCCACGATGCTTGCGATGCGACTGTGGTTCGCGGCTTGACCGATGACCGGCAGACTCAACAAGCAATCGCCGAACTAACTCGTTCGATTTTTCCTTAGGAACTCTCCTTCGATGGCCGAGCGCCGAAGCTGGTTAGAGAGTACACACCTGCATCGCAACCCGCGCGGCCGCAGCGCGTTAGAACGACTAGCCACACTCGACGCCCAGACCCGCAACGCAATTCTTGACGACTGCGACCGCTTGGCAGAGTTGTCGGTCAGCTTAGCGCATGGCTACTTTGTGGCCGCGGTTGCGGCAGCGGATGCCGGCTGTTTGGCCGAGTGGAATGGCTACGCTCGGCGCTTTCTAGAGTGTAGTGGGGGGCGAAGTCTTGCTCAGGCTTTCTTTGAATTCAACCCTCTGGTGTTTCTTGCAAGTCCACGGATCAGTCGCGACGCGTGGGCCGATGCTACGCTGAACATCCATAGCGAATCACGCCGCCTAGCCGTCGCTTACGCCGAGTCCTGCGGCTCTCTACTATGCCGAACGTCTAACATGTCGCCTCAGACTCTGTCGGCCTGGGCTGAGGCGATCGTAGCAACGATGCAATCGCAGCAATGGCGTGGGGAGTTTCTAGCTGGGAGGCTAATAGACAGCGCCGCGGTTCTCATGGCTGAACTATCACCCCCGGCGGTCGCGCTGTGGGCCAGCGTATGCGCGGAAATTGGTTCGAGCGGACGCAATCCTCAATGCCCCGACCCGCCGTCACGGCTGACCGAATTGGATGACAACCTCCAGCAGCGGCTGCTGGAGGTTTGCAACCTAGCAGCCAAGGCTAGAGCCCCCAATCCCGCCCGCCTGCTTGCCGCGCTTCCCGCTGCCAGTGCCGAGCTCGGAAACGGCGCAGCCCGAGCCCTGCTTGGCGCGGTCGAAGTGGCCAGCCACGACTCTGAGTTAGCCGATGCGATCGAAATGCTACCCGCCCTTTGCAGGCCCATCGAAGGCCCCGCAATCGAAACGATCTTCGCTTTTCTCTCTGATGTCGCTGGCGGCTTCGCGGCGGGAACGGTTTCCTACTTGCGCAGTATGGACCGAGCCTGGGAGCAGGGCGGTCCAGAGGGATTCCGCTTGTGGGTCGAGCATGGCATCCGTATTGGCCAGGCCAATCGTGACGCTGGCATCGCGCATTTCCGCCTCGAGAGTAGAACCGCTCACAAGCTTCTCGTCCAACACAGCACCGCGGTTGCTCTAAGCGAGGTCGAACAAGTACTGACTCGCTACTTGATGATGATGTCGCGCCGACCGCTGCGCCTAGTCGGCGGCCAAGGCACGTGGTTTCGTCCGCCGCTGACGCCGGCTCAAGACGCGATAGTGCGCGTTCCCGAGCGCGTAGATATGTGCGCGACCGCTGAAGAGAATCAGCTTCTCTATAAGTTGACGGTTGCCCACGCGGCTGGCCGTTGGGAGTACGGGAGCTACTCGTTCCAGTTGTCGCACTACCAAGAGCTGGGACATCCACTCCCTGGAGACCCACCCCAAGCACAAGACATAGTCGCTTTTCTTGATGCCTTCCCCAACCCGCTGTTGGCCTCGGTACTATTTACCATGCTCGATGGAACGCGCATCGATGCGGCTCTTACACGCGAGTTCGCCGGGCTAGGCCCCGAGCTCGAACGTCTCGGCCGTTTCTATGCCGAACACCCCCCACCAGAAGCACCCGAACGAAGCGGGGAGCGTTTGATAGAAACGGTGTTCTTGTGCTCTCTCGCCAAACTTCAAGAGCATGAGCTGCCAGCCAGGCTTCGGCCCTACTCGGCTACGGTCGCGGCGATGCTCGCGCGTCTCACTCGCCCCGAGGCCGACGTCTACGACAGTGCGGCGCTGTTGGTGAACTGTTACGCCACTCTTGAGCTGGCCGCACTGCGAGGGGTTGACGAGGACGATCCCGCGGTACTGCTCGACCTCGGCGGCGCCACCGTGATCGATCCCCTCGAGGACTACGGCGAGAGCGAACAGGGGCAACCGTTCACAGCAACCAGCGCTTCGAGCCCGGCGCCACCCATCGACGTCGATGGCGAGGTCGCCGACCACGACATCACACTCGAACTCGAAGCTGCCATCGACGACAGCACCGGCGTGGGCATTCCACTTACTCCCGATGAGATTCGCCGTCTGATAGAACAGGGTGTCGACTTGCACATTAGTGAAGGCCACGGCGATGTCGGCGCATCGCTCGGTCTCTACATCACCGACCTGCTCGGCAAACTCCCTAACGAAGAGATTGAGCGTTTACGTGAGCTAGCCTCGGCCGGTGACGCCAGTTCAGTTCGTGCCTGGCTCGCCACCCAGCGCGGCAAGAACTTCTACTACTACGACGAGTGGGATCACCGCATCGGCGACTACCGGCATCGCTGGTGTCGTCTCAGCGAAAACGACATCAACAGCGATGGCGGTCGTTACTACAACCGCCTGTTGTCGCGCTGCGGTGAGCTTCTGCAGAACGTGCGCCGTGAGTTCATGATGATGAAGCCCGAGCAGTTTCGTAAGGTTCGCGGAATGGAAGACGGAGACGATTTCGACCTCGCAGCTCTGGTCGATGCACACGCCGATCGCAAGCAGCGAAAGACACCATCAGAGCGCCTGTATATCGCGCGACGGCGCGAAGAACGCGATGTCGCCACGCTGTTTCTTGTAGACATGAGCGCATCCACCGACGAGCCACTCGAAGGCAGTAGCGACGATGAGCCGCGTAGAGTAATCGACGTTACCAAAGATACACTGGCCATACTCGCTGCGGTACTCGACGAAATCGGTGATGCCTATGCCATCTACGGCTTTTCCGGGCACGGACGGGACAATGTGGAATACTACCCGATCAAAGCCTTCACCGAGGGCTTGGGGCCCGAGGTGCGTGGTCGCCTTGGAGGAATCGAACCAAAGCGGTCGACGCGAATGGGGGCAGCGCTGCGGCATTCGGCTACCAAGCTCGCTACGGTCTCGGCGCGCGCACGTCATATCATTCTTCTCAGCGACGGGTTCCCCCAAGACTTCGATTACGGTGATGATCGCCGCTCCAACGTCCACGGGATTCGCGACACCATGGTCGCACTTCAAGAGATCGAGAATCAAGGTATCCGCACTTTCTGCATCACCGTAGATCCAGGAGGACACGATTACTTGGGCGAGATGTGTCCGCGCTCACGCTACGCGGTCATCGACGACATAGAAATGCTGCCCGAAGAACTACCGCGGATCTATCGAAGCGTAACGCGCTCATAGCCCTAACGGCTACGCATCACACCTACCCTCGCGCACCACCTGGAGATCACACAGTCGCTACAGCGTGGTGATGTCGGCGCACACACGGTTTGTCCAAACGACACCAGGAGTTGGTTGTACTCCAGCCAGTAGCGGCGCGACAATTTGGCGCGCAAGGCGACTTCCGTCTCTTCTGCAACGCGAGTCGCTACGTATCCCCAGCGGTTGGAGATGCGATGCACGTGGGTGTCGACGCATATCCCGGGCTTTCCGTATGCCGCGGTTACCACCAGGTTGGCGGTCTTGCGACCCACACCGTTGAAAGTCATCAAGGTATCAATATCGTCAGGCACCCGCCCCCCGAACTCGGCAACGATACGCTGAGCCATCTCCACCAGACGCGGAGCTTTGGTCTTGTAGAAGCCGACCGGATAAATGGCTTCGCGTACATCCCCGATACTGGCGGCAGCCAGCGCGGCCACGTTTGGAGCCAGAGCGAAGAGCCGCTTAGACGCATCAATGGTTGTCGCATCCTGAGTGCGCAGGCTCAGGATGCACGAGGTCAGTACCCGGTAAGGGTCTTTGCTAGCAGCGGCAATGAAAGTCACCACAGGAGCAGAGCTGGCAGCATAGGCAAGGCGCAAGCGCTTGATTACATGAGGCATGTTGCGGTTGTCCACCGCTACGGTTTGAGCGCTCGGCCTGGTCACGCGGGTGGCAATAGAGTGGCTGCGGGCGAATTGCAAGACCACGAGAACATTGGTCAGCAATTGACCCAAACCCTCAACCCGGACTATGTTTCGCGAGATGGCTAAACTACGAGTGGGAATTGTCGGCGTCGGGCGGCACGGTAGCCGTTACGCGCGGCACGCGGCACGCGACATCGACGGTCTGGAACTGGCCGCAGTGTGTCGCCGCGACTCAGTTAAGGGGAAGGCACTAGCCGAAGAACTCGGTTGTGAGTACATCGCCGATGCCAAAGCGTTGATCGCACGCAGCGACATTGACGCTGTGGTGCTGGTCACGCTGCCGTCGTTACTCGAGGAGCTGGTTGCTGCAGCGACCGCCGGGGGGAAACGGTTGCTAATAGAAAAACCCGCAGCAATCGACACGAGCACGGGCGCGCGAATTCTCGATCTCATCGAAAACGCCAACACCTACTGCATGGTGGGCCATACGCTTCGCTTCAACTCGGTGGTCAAGGCCATTGTCGAACATATCGACTCTCTGGGACGCATCGACACGCTGTTGTTCAGTCAGCGCTTCCCCCCCCAACCGCAGCTTGGCTGGCTCGATGACCCCGCGCTATCGGGCGGCGGCAATATTCTACATACCGGCGTTCACTGTTTCGATCTGCTACGCTACTTCACCAAGATGGAGCCGACGGCGGTATCGTGCATCGCCCGACGCATCCATACCCAGGACACCGAGGACAGTTTTACCGCTGAACTCGTGCTGCCCGGCAGCGCCCTGGCACTGGTAACCTGTTCTCGCACTACACAGAGCCGCAACGGACTGATCGAGATTTCCGGAGAGAAGGGACAACTGGTCGGCGATCACGTGCTCAACACGCTGCACCGTATCGATGGCGCTGGTGTACAAGACATACCGCTGTCACCCCCGCGCCACACCGTAGAGGAGACCCTGCAACGCTTCGTGGCCGACTGGCGTGATCAAAGCGAGCCGATGATTTGCTACCGCGACGGGCTGGCAGCAGTGAGCATCGCCGCCGCCTGCTATCGAGCCGCCGCCTCGGGCCGCCTCGAAGCTGTTGTGATGCCTGGCGAGCGACCGTAGTATGGCGAGATATGCCGCTAGACCGACGCGTTACTGTTGTTAGCCACGGCCCCAACTGCTTGGACGGCTTGACCTGTGCGGTAGTCGCGGCTCGCCATTTTTCCGGTAGGCGTTTCGAACCCATATTTGCCAGTAACCGTGAAATCGACCAGGTGTTGCAACACTACGCCCCGACCAATCCTGATCTCGAGGAACTGTGGATAACCGATATATCGTGGCGTGAACCCGCGACCAATATTCATCTCGAAGCCCTAGTCGCCGCGGGCCTCGAACTCTACTGGGTAGACCACCACAAGTCGGCAATCGACCGCCGCAGTCAGGGGTTGCTCTCGGTACCCTTCACCGATTTCGTACTCGACGATAAATGGGCAGCTTCGCGGCTTCTCTACGACTACCTGTTGCACCGCGCGCAGCGCCGAGACCACTCCCAGTCTGATCTTCTCGCGCTGCACAATCTTGTTATGCTCGCTGATGACGTTGACCGCTGGATACTAGAGATCGACGGTTCGCGGGATCTCGCACTCGCGGTGAGAGCGATGGAGCAACACGAGGCCTATGCTGCTCTGTTGGCGATGGATTCTACCCTCGCCTACACCCCCAAGCTCACCGCCGCCGCCCAACGCGTGGTTGCCGACTTGGAACGAACCCACGCGATGGCCGAACGCACTCGGCACACGGTCGAAGTAGCGGTGCGCGGCGGAGTAGTCGTGGCCGCCGAGTGCGATGGTTACGCTGGCGAAGTAGCCGACCGCTGGGGCAAATCGTTCAAACGAGCGGTCTTCGCGCTTTATGACCACCGTAGTCATGGTATCAGCCTGCGACGCTCTCCCGATTGCGACGTCGACCTGTCCCGGCTAGCAGGTATGTTCGGTGGCGGTGGCCACCCCGCAGCCGCCGGGTGTGAACTCGTAACTGCCAGTGAAGACCGTTCTGCTGAAATCGCGCGGAAGCTGGCCGATACTCTCACCAAAGGGCTGGAGTAGTGAAAGGAACTCTAGAGGACTTAGCCGCTCGTTACGGACAACCTAAACGTATCACCCGTGAGCTGCCTTCGGTGGCGTTTCCACCGGTAAGTGAACGTAAGTATGGCGAGGTCTGCATGGCTATCCTGCGGCCCAACGGACGGTTCTTGCTGCAGACAAAAAAGTCATACCCGGGCGCAGTCATGCGGCTTCCATCGGGCGGTATCAAGGCCGGCGAGGACATCGAACATGCGTTGCTACGTGAAGTCTGGGAAGAGACCAACCTGACCGTCACCATCGACCGTTTCGTTGCCGTGCTCCGCTACCACGACCGCTCGACCAAACCGAGCTTCCGCACCCATCTGTTCCTGTTGTGCGAAATCGACGGAGAACTCATGAGTAACGATCCCTCTGAAAAGATCTCCGACTGGTGCGAAGTACTCCCGGACGAGCTACGAACTTACGCCGACAAGCTGTCTCAGCTCGAGCCGACCTGGAACGACTGGGGATTGTTTCGCGCTGCAGCCCTCGATGCCTTAGCTGACTATTACACCGCCACCCACATCGAGTAGTGTCTAGCACCGGACCTAGATACATCGGACTCGCGCTAGGCATCGCGATCTTCATGATAGTAGCGCTGCTGCCTGAACTCGGCGGTATGTCACGTGACTCGCAGCTCACAGCCGCGGTCACGCTGTTGATGGCAGCTTGGTGGCTTACCGAGGCGGTTCCAGTAGCGGCTACCGCGATGGTACCGATGGTACTTTTCCCGCTTCTCGGCATCCTCAACGCGGCGGAGGTCTCAGCCCCCTACGCGAGCAAGACCAATATGCTGTTCCTCGGTGGCTTGATGATCGCCACGGCTCTCGAGCGATGGAACCTCCATCAGCGACTGGCTCTCCACGTAGTACAGCTGTTTGGCTCGGCTCTATCGCGCTTGGTACTCGGTTTCATGGTCGCTACCGCTGCAATCTCGATGTGGATCTCCAATTCGGCAACAACCATGATGATGCTGCCGATCGCGCTGGCGGTGTGTAAACACATCCGTGACAAAGACGCCGCGGCCGGAGCGGAACTCACCCCGATCTTAATGCTAGCTGTTGCCTACTCCGCGACCATAGGCGGTGTAGGAACCATCGTCGGCACCCCGCCAAACGCGGTATTCGTGGGGGCGATGGCACAGCTCTTCCCCAACGCTCCGGAGATCGGATTCCTCCAATGGATGCTAGTCGGTGTACCGTTAGTCGTGGTACTCATTCCAATAACTTGGCTGTACTTGGTACGCGTAGCCTCGTGCTTGAATCGCCACGACCTGGCCTCCGGCTCTGCTGTCATCCGCCAACAGCTCCTTGCTCTCGGGCCGATGCGGCGGCCCGAAAAGCGTGTTCTCCTGCTCTTCATCGTCACCGCGGGTCTCTGGATGTTCAGACGGAGTTTAGATCTCGGAGTCCTGGTGATTCCCGGATGGGCAGAGCTGCTACCGCGGCCGCTTGCGGTTGGCGATTCAACCGTAGCGATCAGCATGGCCTTGCTGTTGTTCATCATGCCAGCCGGAGATGATGAGGGCTCGCGTCTGCTCGACTGGGAGGCCGCGCTACGGCTGCCATGGGGAGTCATCCTGTTGCTAGGGGGAGGCTTCGCCTTGGCCGAAGCAATTCGCAGTTCGGGACTGGCAGCCGACATCGGTACAGCGCTCGCGTGGGTGGGGTCGGCCCCCCCTCTACTCAGCATCGCCGTGATCGCCATGACTATCAGCCTTGCTACCGAAATCACCACCAACACCGCGATAACCACCATCATGATGCCGGTGTTGGCTGCCAGTGCCCTGGCTGGCGGCTGTGATCCACTGCTACTCATGATCCCGTGTACGCTTGCAGCGTCACTTTGCTTCATGATGCCGTCGGGAACCGCTCCCAACGCTATCGTATTCTCAGGAGGACATCTCTCGGTGGCATTCATGGCAAGAACCGGCGTAGGATTGAACATGATCGCCGTGTTCGTCGTCATCGCCATCGCCTACACTATTGCTCTACCGGTGTTCGACATAACCGTTGGCAGCCTACCTTCTTGGGCACAGGCATTACCCTAACCCCGAGCAGCTGTGAGCGTTGCTCACGCTACCACACACGTTGGCTCGCAATAGTCGATACGCTAGACTCGACGATGATGAGGCCCAATTGCACCCACATCGCCATCTACGCCCGCGACATGACCGAGTCGGTAAACTTCTACCAGGGTTACGCCGAACTCGTCGAGGTACATCGACGCGCCGATGGCAGTATGCCCGTGGTGTGGCTGGGCGAGTTAGGCCACGAGACGCGTTTCGTCATCGTTTTGCTGGGGAATGATCACGACAACGCGCCCAAGAAGGGACCGATGGCTCACATCGGCTACAGCGTCGACTCCCGTGACCGTGTTGATGCCCTAGCTGATATGGCTCGTCGAGACGGGATACTCGTCGATGGGCCTACCGATGCAGGGCCAATCGTCGGCTATTATTGTATAGTGAGTGATCCCGACGGCAATCTCGTCGAGTTCTCCCACGGCCAATCACTTGGTGGCGAGTGATCAACGCCCGGCTTGAATCTCCAAACCATGCAGCTCTATAGACTCCGCGTTGCGGCGCATCACACCTCGAGTGTCGTGCCCCGGCACGATCACCGTTGATGGAACTAGCTGCGCGAATTTCTTGATCCGCCAGATCTGTTCCCACAAAAGATCCGCATCGTGGGCAAGCAAAGGACTCACTCCATAACGCCAGTTCTCTTCAACCCAAACAGCATCGCCGGCAAGTAAGACTGGACCACCAAGCGCATGCACAATCATACCTTGAGATCCCGCACTGTGTCCGCGCAGATCAATGAGCTCGATACTTCCGTCGCCAATCAGATCGTAATGGGCGAAGAAAGTCGCGTAGGGATCCTTCGAGTTAAAATCGATCTCGAACCAATCGTTCACTCCGTCGTAATCCTCGCTTCGCAGCAACGCGGGCTCGTACCACCTATCCGTCGCACGACTCGGACGTTCATCTCGAGCGACTACAACAGTCGCGTTGGCGAAGGCTTCGATACTACCGGTGTGATCAAAATGCAGATGCGAAAGCACTACGTAGGCTACAGCGTCAGGATCGAGACCAACGGCGCGCATCTGTGAAGGCAGATCCTGGCCCTCGGCCATGCTAAACGCCCCAACCGCCGGCGCGAGCCAACCCAGATAGGCGTTGGGGTGGGTGGCAATACGCGGGCTGAAGCCAGTATCAAAAACGATCAACCCCGCCGAAGGATGCTCGATCACGCAGGCCGACATCTCCAACTCTCGCGTCGAGAACCAGCTTCCGCCCTCGTACAAGAGCGCCATCGGCACCTCGAGGCCACCGGTATTGAAGATGTGTATCCTCAGCCCCGCTACCCCCACGTAGGGCTCTTCCCAGTTACGCAGATCCGGCTCTATCCTCGGAATACGCCGTGGACCGTCACAGCCCGTCGCCGTCATTGCCGCAACCGTAGCGGCTACGAGAGCGAGCCGCGTCACTAGCACTCGTAGCTTGGCTCTTCGTTCGAGCATCTCTGCTGTTATGAACGCGGCAGACAAACGGGTCCAGCGCAGCCGGGCGGAAGTTCGAATGGATTAGTGCGAGGCGGAGGCGGCTAGGACCAGTAACAGTTGAACGGATCGCGGGAAATCTCGTCTAAACACTCGGACAGAGAACCTAGAAACACGTCGCCACGCTCGTCGTAGTACGCCGTCCATCTGCCATTCCCCTTTTTCCAGAAAAGCTGGTAGGCAGCAGCCTCGTCCGGGCGAAGTTGAGCGATACGGCGATCTAGGGTCTCTTTGGAACAAGCGTCGCGTAGGCGGTGCACCACTGTCACTACACCACTTGGACTGGTACGTGAGAGAAGAATTCCGCGAGGACCAATCCGCCACCCGAGCGTGCGGCGAACGATGAAGGGCACAAAGTCGAAGACGGTTGCGACTCTCTGAGACTTCCGCGACGCAGACGTTCGTGCCATACGAGAATTAGCATAGCGAGGGATTGCGGATCGGGCAACTGATGCAACCAGCCGTTGATGCGCATGAAGTGGCTGAGATGCTGCAACCTCGCTACACAGTAGTCATGACGCACCACGACGCAGCGCAGCGGTAACCGCGGTTCGTAGAGCCCGAGACTAGTAAACATAGAGAAAAGAAAAGGAACTGTAGCGATGAAGAAGAAGAGAGTGGCGATTGTCGGTGCCACCGGTATCGCAGGTCAGCAATTTGTTGCAGCACTTGCCAATCACCCGTGGTTTAGGATTACCCGATTGGGGGCATCTGCACGCTCGGGGGGCAAGCCCTACGGAGTAGCGCTTCGCGACACCAACAGTGGTCAACTGCGCTGGTGGGCCGATTCCGAGCCACCACCGCGCGCACTTGGGATCACCGTTGAAGAAGCCGCTGAAATGTCCATGGAAGATGTCGATATAGTCTTCTCGGCGGTCGAGTCTGATGTTGCCCGGGAGTTAGAGCCACGCTTTGCTGCGACTACACCGGTGGTAAGCACCGCGTCGGCGTTCCGCTACGAAAGCGACGTTCCGCTGCTGTTGCCCGGGGTCAGCATGGAACACGCCAAGCTGGTCAAACAACAACAGCGAAAGCGCGGCTGGAAGGGTTTCATACTCCCCCAGCCCAACTGCACCGTCACCGGTCTGGCGATAACACTAAAGCCGCTTCACGACCGTTTTGGCATCAAGCGTGTAGCTATGGTCTCGATGCAGGGCATATCTGGTGCCGGGCGATCACCTGGGGTAGCTGCTCTAGATGCGATCGACAACATAGTTCCTTACATTCCCAATGAAGAGGAAAAGGTCGAAATCGAAGCGCGCAAGCTCCTCGGTACCCTCGGCCCGAACGGAATTAGGCCGGCACGCGTCAAGATTTCTTCTACGTGCACACGCGCTGCCGTCATCGAGGGGCATACCGAAGCGGTGTCTGTCGAACTCGCGGCCCCTGCGACTCCTCAACAGGTTGCCACTGTGCTAAGCCGTGCCGGCCGTAACCTGGCTAAGCTCAAGCTCCCTTCGATGCCGGAGCAGCTCATACGTATCCATGACGATCCATTTCGGCCTCAGCCGCGGCTCGACCGCGATGCCGGTGACGGTATGACTACCTCAGTGGGCAGAATCCGTAGTGAACCACTCTTTGGCAATGGCATAAAATATGTACTGGTCTCCCACAATACCAAGATGGGTGCGGCCAAAGGTTCGATAATGGTCGCCGAGTACCTAGTCGCCAAGCATCTTGTCTAGACCGGCTCCAGGAGCCTACCGCCGCGGTCACCTCCCCGAACTGCCGCGCGGCTTTTTCGCGCTCGTCGGTCCCGGGGCGGTGCTCGTCGGCCTGGCGGTTGGCGCCGGCGAGTTGCTGGTGTGGCCGATAATGACCGCGCGCTACGGCGCGGGTATCGCCTGGGCGGCAATGCTCGGCATCGGCCTGCAACTGATCATCAATCTGTCGGTTGGCCGCTATACTTTGGCTACGGGCGAGAGTAGTTACACGGCTTTCGCGAGGCTGTCCCAGACTTGGGTCCCGGTATTCCTGATTCTCAACGTGGTCGGCTGGATACTGCCGGGTTGGGCCCGAACCTGCGCTGGCGCGCTCAAAGCCATCACCGTCGGAGCAAGCGGCCCAGGAGAACCCTGGGCCTGGACAGCAGTCACCTTCGCTCTAGTCGCACTGGTGATGTTCGGCCCGCGCAACGTCTACCGCAGTATCGAACGAATCACCATATCGTTAGTCGTTATCATGCTCGTGGGCCTGAGCATCATCGCCATCAAGGTTGGCAATCTCGATGCTCTGGCTGAACTATTTCGAGGCATAGTCAACATCGGTTTCAAGCCACCCGAGCTGCCAACCTACGAAATGTTTTCAGCCATCGTCTTCGCCGGGGCCGGTGGCACCACCAACCTCATGTTCGCCTACTACCTGATAGGCAAAGGCTGGGGTATGGGCGAGCACACTCGCGGTGATCAACCCGGGCGTGCCGGTTATGAGCTAATCGACAATGCCGACAATCGCCGACGTTGGACCGTCTGGCTCAGACACGTCCGTAGCGACCAGCTCGTGTTCTTTGGGATAGTCAATGCTGTAACCATTCTGTTGTTCATTCTTGCGGCTCTGGTGGTACTCCACGCCGAGGGCATCGTCCCCAGTCAAGAGATGTTGGTCCTCCAAGAAGCTAGGATACTCGAGCGGGTCTGGGGGATGCCCGGGGCCCGGCTGTTCATGGCCGTGGGCATCGCGTGTCTGTTCTCGACCCAGTTGACGTTACTCGATGGCGTAGCACGCAGCTGTACAGACCTGATGATGACCAATTATCCGGCAGTTCGTGCTGTCGGTTTTACCCGCTGCTACCGCAGCGTGGCGATAGTGTGGATGGTGGTTGGAACCGGGCTCACCTGGGCCTGGAGCGCGCTGCCGCCCTTCATGTTCTTGCTGTCCGCGGGCTTCTTCGGTGGAATCGCTATGGCGGTGTACTGCCCCTTGCTGTTGGCCGCTAACCACCGCCTCCTCCCAGCCGCCTACCGCCCCGGATCGCTGGAGACCGCTGCGATGTCAGCGGTGAGCCTGTTCTACGGGGTCTTTGCGCTAACCTCGATATGGGTGGTAGTGAGCAGGCTGATTTCTCCGCTTTAGTAGTTATCTGCATATAATGTAGCTACTTAGGGTATTGTGGCTAGGGCAAACGCGAGCCACACTCGCTACGGTCAAGCTTCTCCACAAGCTCGACCGCGAAGAGCTAGAATGAAGAGTCCGAGAGCACGACGATGAAACTTTGGAAACGCATCTACAAGAGGCTTGTCGACCTCGTAGTCGCCTTTCTCGTGCGCGAGCACAGCCGCTACTATCAACGCTTCCCCAACGACATCGACAAGCTCCGCGCCACCCTCAAGCCCGGCGACGTGATTCTGGTCGAGGGCTCACAGCGGATCAGCCAAATCATCAAGTATCTGACCCAGAGCTCATGGTCGCATGCGGCGTTGTACGTAGGCGATTTTATCACCAAACGTGGTGGTCATCTCGCCGACGAGTTTCGCGAGGCCCACGGCGATGCCGCCGATGCTCTGCTGGTAGAAGCGAATGCCGAGACCGGCGTTACTGCGGTCCCGCTGTCAAAATACGTCAATTACAACATCCGCATATGCCGGCCCATCAACCTGCGTCCGGGAGACCTGACTACGGTACTCGAGACGGTCACCGAGCAGATAGGCAACCCCTATAATGTGGAACACATCATCGGCATGCTGCGCTACCTGTTGCCATTCGGTTTCTTCTGGAGCGGTGATCGTACGGCTTTGATGGCCAATGACCGTACCTCGCAAGACGTAATCTGCTCGTCGCAAATCACCATGGCTTTCCAAAAAGTCCGCTACCCGGTTCTTCCCGACATCACCGAGTTTGATGGCCAAGAACACAGCCGAAACCGTTCGGGAAGGCTGGTCCTTCGGGTCTTCAAGCGCAGACGCCATGGCCGCAGCGTGTTTGAGACCGCAGTTTTTACCCCCTGTGATCCCCTCTTGGTCACACCACGGGATTTCGATCTGTCGCCGTATTTCGAAGTCGTCAAGCTTGGTGCCACCGACAAGCGTGATTTTGACTACAAGAAGATCAACTGGTCGGGTGAGGTTGCTTCGCAGGGCGGCGATGCAACTGGGATCAAATCCGACGACGCACAGCCTGCTACCGGCATCGAAGCGACGCGAAAAACCGGGTAGTCGACCCGCCACTATTAGCCAACCCCGATTGCCTCGATAACGCGTGCATGCGCACCGAACACGGACTAGGATGCTGGTCCCCCGATCTGAGGTCCAGGTTGTCCCATGAGTGATGCATTAGCCGAAGAGTCCCTCCAACGCGACACTCTCCAGGAACTGCTCGGTGCCAGCGATAACGATAAGCTCGCGCGTTATGCCGCGGGTCTGCACCCGGCAGACATCGCAGCATTCCTCGATTCGATCGACGATACCGATCACAAGATTCGTCTTTTCAGCGTTCTCGATGCGCCCTTGGCGTCAGAAGTTGCTCGTGAAGCAGGCGGACTGACCCGCGATCTCCTCCTTGAGAATCTCTCGGATACGCGACTCTCGGCGATAGTCGAGCATCTTGATACCGACGATGCTACCGACCTGCTCGCCGAGCTAGACGCTACACGCCAACGCGAGCTGCTTAAACGCACTAGTCCCGACACGCGCCGCGATATCGTTCAGCTTCTCGCCTACGACGACGATACCGCGGGCGGTATAATGAAAACCGAAGTCGCGCAGGTGGTTACCGGGACTACCGTCCGCGAAATTACCGAGTATCTGCGTCGTGAGGGTGAGTTGTTCCACGACATCCACGGCGTTTTTGTCACCGACGCCGGCAGGCACCTAGTTGGTGCAATCCCGCTTCGCACCTTGATACTCTCGGACGACTCTACTCCGGCGGAATTGATGATGGATACCGATATCGTCCCGGTACGCGTCGATATCGACCAAGAGGAGGTCGCTCGTCTCTTCGAAAAATACGACTTGATTGCTCTCCCGGTGGTTGACGATCTCGATCGATTGGTTGGCCGAATCACCGTCGATGATGTCGTCGATGTCATCTCCGAGGAAGCCACCGAAGACATGCTGCGCATGGCCGGAGTCTCGGCTGAAACCGTGACAATCGAGGGGCCGGTACATGGCATGCGCAGCCGTCTGCCATGGCTCACGCTCAACCTCCTTACTGCAAGCGTCAGCGCGATTACCATCGCGATGTTCGAGGGGACCATTCAGTTGGTAGCGATTGCCGCGGCGCTGATGACCATGGTTGCCAGCCAAGGTGGAAACGCGGGAGTACAAACCATGACCCTGGTCGTCCGCGGGCTCGCTTTGGGAGAGTTCGAGCCCGAGCATGTGGTCAAGATTCTGCGTCGGGAAATCGTCATCGCGGCGCTCAATGGGGTTTTCTTAGGGGCGATCGCTGGTGTTTCCGTTTACCTGTGGAGGCACGATCTTGCTCTGAGCCTGGTGCTCGGTAGCGCCATGCTCATCAACCTAGTCATCGCGGCACTACTCGGGAGTTTGGTGCCGCTGGGGCTAAAGCGGCTGAATATCGATCCCGCGGTGTCTTCGTCGGTGTTCGTAACTGCGGGTACCGACGTTCTCGGATTTTTCGTTTTTCTAGGCCTGCTGACTCTGGTTCTCTAGTACTAGCAAGTCGCTAGGCGCCCCAACTCAGTACCTTCGGCGATATCGCGGTAGGAAATCACTTCGTAACCAGCCTCGTTGATAGCCGCGCGTACACAGGGGCTGGTAACAGCCGCAAGCTCACCGAGTCCGTCGTAGCGCACATCGAGCGACCCGGGGTGACACACGTACTCGGTCACGCCTCTTCCCGCAGAACTCAAGCGCTCAGCTACTTCCCCCTCGGTAACCGGCCGGACGAAACTCAGCGGCTCGACGCGATCTGGCCCCAAAAAGACCCCCGAACGCACCCGTCCCCAACCGATGACCGGTCTGGTCAGTTGAGTCTCTAGCGAACGCCGCCAACCAGGGTGAGCGTTACTCTGAGACCAGCGCCACATCGTCGCGCAGGGTTTGCGTATCGCCGAAATAGGATAATTAGCGGCAAGCTCCTTGAGGATAGACATCACCGTCGGGTGCAGGTGGAGGTTATATCCAGCGGAAATATGCGTGAGCACCAGCCCACCAGCAAGAAACTTCTCAATCTGCGAACGAATCTCCGCCTTCAGCTCTTCGCGCAACCCACCGCGGCGGCGGTATAGCCAGATAGCCTCGAGCGGCCGCGACACAAAATAACCCGCACTATCGACGAGATTAGGAATATGCTTGCGCGGAAGCGTGGCCTTACCGTCGGCCAGTACCAAGTGCAGACCAACGCCCAATCCGGGGCGCATCGCCGCCGAGACCATTGCAGAGTGCGAGGCCGAGGCTGTAACCCTCAGCCCGGCGCTGGAGATAACCCCGGCATCATAGCCAGCCATCACGGCATCGTTGATTTCAGGCCAGAGGCCCAAATCGTCAGCGGTAATTATAATCGCTCGAGGTTTCATCGCGATGGGTCCGTACAACACATGGCCGACGTCGGCGGATATCAGCCCTGGATTTCGCGAGCAAGCAGTCGCTTCTGGTAGAAGTTCTGCAGGTCCACCCGTTTGAGCATGCCCACGACTTTCTGCGGACTGTCCTCGTCTACCACCGGGATTTGCTCGACACCCAACGACGAGATCGCTTTCATGGCGCTGTAGAGCGTATCCGAGCCCTTGACCGTGGTCACATCGCGCTGCGCCAGCTCGCCAACAACCACGTAGGGCCAGGCCTCGCGGTCCATCAACACCCCCCGCAGGCTCTCCATACTCACCATCCCCGTAAGATCGCCGTTGTTATTGACGACCGGGAAGTACATGTGTTGCCCGTTGGTGACATAGCGCACAAAATCCGTCACCGCCATAGATTCGGGGATCTGTTGAAAATCTTTACTGACCAAACCGCGAACATAGAGGTTGCGGAGAATGTTCGCCTCGCTCCCAGCGTGTATATCAAGTCCGCGTTTGCTCAGCTCGTAACTGTCGATGCTGTCGTGCATCATCCGCCGCGCCACCATCGTGGCCGCCACCGTGGTAATCATCGCAGGAACAACCGTCGCGATGTCTCGCGTCAGTTCCCAGATCATGAAGATCGCCGTCATCGGCGCGTGGGTAGCGGCTGCCAAGAACGCACCCATACCGACCAGTGCGAAAGCACCCGGTTCGCTTATCGCACCCGGCAGTAAGGTGTTTACGAAAGCAGCAAACCCCCCTCCGAAGACCGTGCCGATAAACATCGCCGGCGCAAAAACACCCCCCGAACCGCCACAACCGAGAGTGACACTGGTCATGAGGATCTTGACGACCACTAAAGCCAGCAGCAGTTCCACGCTCATCTGTCCGCGAAAGGCCGCGTTCATGGTCGAGTAGCCACTGGCTGAGACTTGGGGAAAGAAGATCAAACTCGTTCCGACGATCAGTCCGCCCAGCAGGGGCAGCAGCGTCGGCGAGATACGTGACCTCTCAAACCAGCCACGTATGCCATAAAAGACGCGGATAAAGACCACCGCCAGGACGCCACAGAGCAGCCCCATGAGCACATGGAAGAGCAGCTCCTGGTTAAGCGGAAAGGCAAAATGCGGAGCCTGGATGAGTCCGTGCGACTCCCACAAATACTGCGAGGCCACCGTCGCGGTGCCACACGAGAGAATTATCAAGTAGAAGGATTGAGCCTGGAACTCTCCGATGAGAACAATCTCTTGGGCAAACATCACCCCCGCAATCGGGCTGGAGAAAGTCGTGGCAATCGCGGCAGCACTGCCGCAGGCTATGAGCACGCGCAGTCGTTCGAACGAGGGCCGCAAGGCCCGGCCGACGGTCGAACCGATCGAACCGCCGATCTGGGCAATCGGCCCCTCGATACCAGCACTCATCCCCGAACCAAGGGTTATCGCGCTAGAAAAAGTCTTGAGAGTAATCCAACGCCGCCTCAGAAAACCGCCCTGGATATTGACCAGTTCGAGAAAACGCGGCAGCCCATAGCCCTTGATTTCTCCGGGAAAGCGGCGGTCGAGCAACACTATGGTCGCCATGCCCGCGATTGGAATCAGCGGAATGTACCACCAGTGGGAGGGAATCCCCGAGAAACCCGTCTCAAAGATATTGTAGGTCGCCAGATCGGCGACGTTTAGCGCGCCCCCCAGGTTGACCCAGAAAATCTGATGCGCCCCTTCAATAGCCCAGTGAAACCCGACGTTCGCCGCCGCCGTGAGCACACCAATGGCGATTGCTGCAGCCAGCAGCCAGCCCTCGCTCTCAGAGACCAACGACCACCACCGCGCCGCAAAACCGCGCTTATGATCACTGTCATGTCGTTCGGATTGAAATTGAGCCACCGTCGGCGGTCCTAGCAACGATTAGTATTCCGCATTCGACGCTGATTCAACGCTAGCAGCCCGTCAAGAAACTCGTCCGCCGTCGCCAAGCAGCCATCTTGGCTCGGAGTGAGGCTATTCGAGCGGGCACCGGGGCATTATGAAGGTCCA
>CAZPPZ010000004.1:0-40238 GCA_964588545.1 uncultured Myxococcales bacterium
CTTCATCCTGATACACGCAGGGATCTTGTCTCTGAGTCAGATGGGGAAATTTTCGGCGGCTTTGGCTCGCTGTCACGAAGCGGGCGGATTATTCATTTCGGTGATGGCCAACCCGACAATGGGGGGTGTCGCTGCGAGCTTTGCCTCGTTGCCTCCCCAGGAAACCTCGACCGAGACCTCGACCTTGCGTGCGGCGAAGTAGCGGCGGGTGAAGCCGACGAGTTCGGTAGAAATTCGCTTACCAGCCAGGTCGGCGGCGCTGTTGATGTCGGAGTCTACGGGCACCGCAAGCACCCAGCGGGTGGGGCGGAACGAGGCCTTGGAGTAGACCAGGTTGCAGATTACCTCTACCTCCGAGCCATTTTCCAGGGTCCAGTCCTTTCCGGTAAGTCCGCAGTCGAGTGAGCCCAGTTCGATGTAACGAGACATTTCCTGAGCACGCACCAACGAGCAGGAGATTTCCGGGTCGTCGATAGAGGGGAAGTAGCTACGAGAACTAGTTGCTACCCGCCAGCCAGACTTGCGCAAGAGCTCGATAGTGGTCTCCTGCAGGCTGCCCTTGGGGATGCCGAGTTTGAGCACCGTCATTTTGTATAGACCTCTTTGGGGTCAAAAACCCGCTCGGCGATTATCTCGAGACCGTTCTCACCCTTGCTGCGGAAGAAGCAGCTACGGTAGCCCTCGTGGCAAGCCGCATCGCCGATTTGTTTGACTTTCAGTAGCACCGTATCGTTATCGCAGTCGACGAGGATCTCTCGAACTTCTTGGGTCTTGCCGGAGGTCTCGCCTTTGACCCAGAGCTGATTACGCGAGCGGCTCCAGTATGTTGCCTTGCCGCTTTCGAGGGTGGTGGTGAAGGCGAGTTGGTTCATGTAGGCGAGCATCAGCACGGTTCCGTCGTCCGCATCTTGGACGATTACCGGAACCAGGCCGTCTTGCTTGGCGAAATCAAGGTCTATCATGTCGTCGCTTCTCCCCGGGCAATCTCGCAATCTTACGGGGTAGAAGAACAAAGGCAATTCGCCCCAGCGGCGCTCAGCACGGTCCTTGTCCTTCCTGCGCCCTTGGGTTAAACGAGCAGCATGCGTCTCGCTGACCTCGCTGCCAGAATCGGAGCGTCGGTCGATGGCGATGGGGATCTGGAGATCCACTCGGTGGCTAGTCTTGACGACGCCGGTCCTGGCCAGCTTAGCTTCGTTGCCAATCCCAAGTATCGAAATCGACTAGCCGACTCCGCCGCCGCGGCGGTAATAGTCGGCCGAGACGAGGACGCCCAGGGGCACAGCGTGTTGCGGGCGGATGACCCGTATGCCGCGTTTGTCAGGGCCCTGGTGATATTCGACTCTCGGCCGCGGCCTCAGCCTGGCATCCACCCTAGCGCGATTATCGCCGAGTCGGCTCAGATCGGCGAGGGGGCCTATATAGGGCCATACGTGGTGGTTGGAGAGGGCGTGGTCCTGGGCGAGGGGGCGGTTCTTCATCCTCACGTTGTCGTGTATCCGCAAGCCAGGATTGGCGTTCGCTTTACGGCTCATTCCTCGGCGGTGGTTCGTGAGGCTGTGGTCATAGGCAACGACGTCACTTTGCAGCCGGGGGTGGTGCTCGGAGGGGATGGTTTCGGCTTTATTCCTCGTCGTGGTGATCTGCCGGTAGTTATTCCGCAGATCGGCAATGTCGACATCGGCGACAGCGTCGACGTAGGGGCCAATACGACCATCGACCGCGCGGCCGTCGGTTCTACGCGAGTGAGTCGAGGCGTAAAGCTCGACAATCTGGTTATGGTTGCCCACGGTTGCTCCATCGGCGAGGGGTCTATGCTAGCCGCGCAAACCGGAATGGCTGGTAGTGCGGCACTGGGCAAGAGCGTGATGGTTGGCGGGCAGGCCGGTTTTGGCGGACACATAGAGGTTGGTGATGGTGTGCAGGTGGCCGGGCAGAGCGGTGTTTCCAAGGATGTCGCGGCTGCTAGGGTGGTCGGCGGTACCCCGGCGGTTGACATCGCCCTTTGGCGTCGGGGGGTGGCGGCACTGCGGCGACTTCCCGAACTTCTCCAGCGCGTCCGGCGTCTTGAGGAGCGGCTTGGCGCTGAGTCTGAGGAGCCCTGAGGAAGGTCTGTTTGCCTAGGTAAGCTAGTGTTACTGCGCGACTTTTTGCCTTCTGGTTCAGTTCTGCTAGGTTGACCCTGCGGCCGCGGCTGTAGCCGTCAGAGTGCTGGCTCCGATTATGATCATTCGTGTCCCCGAGCTGACCGACGATGCTCGCCAGAAGCGTTTTGCGTTGTCGACCACAGCTTTGAACGAAGCGATCGACGCGGCAGCGGGTCTCTCGGAGGCGCATTTTGAGGGGGAGATCGAGGTGGATGCCGAAATCCACCGTCGTGGCACCGATGTATTTTTCGTCGGCAAACTTCGCGTGCCGGTGCTACTGACTTGTCGATGCTGTCTTGAGCGCTTCGAGCGGCATCTCGACAGAAGCTTTAAGTTCCTGATTGTTCAAGCCCATGAGGGTTCTGGGCCGGAGGATGATATGGGTCTGGATCACTACTGGGGCGAGGAACTGGACCTCGCGCCGCTGGTTCGCGAGCAGGCCTTGCTGGCTCTAGACGAGGGTGAGCTGTGCTCAGCCGATTGTCGTGGGTTGTGCGCGGGTTGCGGAACCAACCTGAACCAGGGATCTTGTGAGTGTTCTCACTGACCGCGGGGCGGCGAGAAGTAACTAGGAGTTGAGGATAGAGAAATGGCTGTTCCCAAGAGAAGAACCTCAAGTGCCAAACGTGATCGACGTAGGGCTCACGATGCGCTGAGTGCGCCGGGATTTGGAACCTGTTCTAACTGTGGTGCCAAGACCATTCAGCATCGCATTTGCACTAGCTGCGGGTACTACGGCGGCAAACAGATAGTCGAAATAGAAGCGTCTGAGGACTAGTAGCCCGGCGCTTGGCTGGCTCCGGGGTTATCCAACCGCCTGCTAGTCTGGGGCACCCGGGAATAGCCAGCTGAGCTGCTCGGGAGCCGGCCAGGGCTGGCTATTGGCTCCGGAGCTGGTGTGGACAAGCCCTCTCCCGCGCTGTCTTGCATGTCGAGGGAGGCATGTATATGTAACCGGGACCGGGGTGGCGCATACGCGGATTTACGTAGGGTGTACGGAGGCTAAGGGATGGCGTCGGCAACTGACAAGGTAATCGAGATCATTTGTGATCAGCTCACCCTCGATCGGTCGCAGGTGTCGCCCGAATCGGTCTTCCAAGACGATCTAGGTGCCGACTCTCTCGACATCGTGCAGCTGATAATGGCGCTCGAGGAGGAGTATCACTTGGAGATCTCCGACGAAGATGCCGAAAAAATTCGTACGGTGCAGGATATCATCGAGTATATCGATAACCGCCCCAGTGCCTAGGGAGACTCCCGCGGCTCCAGCAAAGGACAAGATTCGGAAGATGGCTGTGGGCTGCGATCATGCGGCCGTGACGGCCAAGTCCATAGTGATCGATGAGCTCGAACGCGCCGGGGTTGTCGTCGACGACTTAGGCACGCACAGCAGCGAGTCGGTTGACTACCCCGACATTGCGGTCGAGGTCGCGGCGGCGGTTTCGCAAGGGCGGGCCTGCTGCGGGGTACTACTGTGTGGCACCGGTATCGGTATGTCGATTGCTGCCAACAAGCTCTCTGGAATCAGGGCGGCGCTGGTACATGATGTCACCGGTGCGCGGATGTCGCGGTTGCACAACGATGCCAATGTCCTGGTGCTTGGCGGCAGCCTGCTCGGAGAACGGCTGATCCGAGAAATCGTCGAGGTTTGGATGAACACGCGTTTTGAGGGCGGGCGTCATCAGCGCCGCGTCGACAAGATTACGGCCCTGGATACGCCTAAGCGGTGAGCAGCGTGGACGACAAGGTGGATATTCTCAAGGACCAAGACCCACAGGTGTACGCGGAGATCCGTAACGAAGGTCGCCGCCAGGAACTCAATCTCGAGCTCATAGCTTCGGAGAACGTCGTCAGTCTCGCGGTGCTCGAGGCGATGTCGACGGTGCTCACCAACAAGTACGCTGAAGGCTATCCCGGAAAACGCTATTACGGCGGTTGTGAGTATGTGGATGTCGTCGAGGAGTTGGCGATTGAAAGGGCCAAGGCTCTGTTCGGCGCCGAGCACGTCAACGTCCAACCGCATTCGGGTTCTCAGGCCAACATGGCGGTGTATTTTTCCTGCCTAGAACCGGGCGACACGGTTCTAGCGATGAACCTTGCCCATGGTGGCCATCTTACCCACGGAAGTCCGGTGAACTTTTCGGGACGATTCTTTAATATCGTGCCCTACGGGGTCTCTGCCGAAACCTATCGAATCGACCTTGAGGAACTGGCCGATCTCGCGCGCAAGCACCGCCCAAAGATGATAGTCGCGGGACACAGTGCCTATCCTTGTGCGTTAGATTTTGCCCCGTTTCGCCAGATCGCCGACGAGGTCGGGGCGCTGTTGATGGCCGATATCGCCCACGTCGCGGGTTTGGTCGTTGCCGGTGTTCACCCCTCGCCTATACCCCACTGCGACTTTGTTACTACGACTACCCACAAGACTCTGCGCGGCCCTCGTGGCGGCGTCATTATGTGCCGCGCCGAGCACGCGAAGAAGATCAACTCGTCGATCTTTCCGGGAAATCAGGGCGGACCGCTGATGCATGTGATTGCGGCCAAGGCGGTAGCCTTTGGTGAGGCTCTGCGTCCGGAGTTTGCCGAATATCAGCGGCAGGTTGTCGCCAACGCCGCGGCGTTGGCTGCCGGACTTATGAGTCGCGGTTTCGAATTGATAAGTGGTGGTAGTGAGAACCATTTGATGCTCATCGATTTTCGCAACAGCGAGATGACTGGGCGCGAGGCGCAGACGACGCTGGATCGTGCGCGCATAACGACTAACTGCAACACCGTTCCTTTCGATACTCGCTCACCTTTTGTGACCTCGGGTCTGCGACTGGGGACCCCTGCGGTTACCACTCGCGGTATGGGTGAGGGCGAAATGCAGGAGATCGCCGAGCTGCTCACGCGCGCCTTGGCAGCCAGCGGTGATGACAACAGTCTGGCCTCGATAGGCGAAGACGTCATGACGTTGTGTCGCCGCTTTCCTCTCTACCCCAGCCATGGCTACCTTGAGTAGCAGCTAGCAAGGCGGGCCCTGCGTGCGCTGTCCATACTGCCAACACGCCGATAGCAAAGTGGTTGACTCTCGCGAGGCCGGCGATGGAGGGTCGATTCGGCGGCGTCGCGAGTGTTTGGCCTGTCAGCGGCGCTTTACCACCTACGAGCGCGTTGATGCGGTGATGCCAATGGTGGTCAAGAAAGACGATCGTCGTGAGCCCTGGGGCAGGACCAAGGTCTTGGCTGGACTGCTCAAGGCCTGCGAGAAGCGCCCGATATCGGCCGATGCTATTGAGGAGATGGCCTCGCTGGTCGAGCGACGAGTTCAGGAGGCCGGTACCCGCGAAGTATCGAGCAATGTCATCGGCGAAGAGGTGATGCGCTGTCTCAAGGATCGAGACGATGTAGCCTACGTCCGTTTTGCCTCGGTGTACCGTTCATTCCGCGATATCGAGGAGTTTATGCAGGCGCTCGAGGCCATCAGTAAGGAACGCGGCCATAAGGGGGTATCTTGAGTGTCGCTAGCGTCGCCATCCAACACCGACGATAGGTGGATGGACCTGGCCTGCGACGAGGCCGAGCGTGGCTTGGGCAAGACCCAGCCTAACCCGGCGGTGGGTTGTGTCATCGTCGCCCGCGGTCGAATCGTCGGACGCGGTTTTCATCGGCGTGCGGGTCTTGCGCATGCTGAGGCCGAAGCGCTGCGCGACGCGGGGCGACGCTCGCGTGGCGCTACAGCCTACGTGACTCTTGAGCCCTGCTGCAGCCACGGCCGCACCCCGCCGTGTAGCGAGGCGCTGCTGGCCGCTGGCGTAAAGCGTGTGGTCATCGGTTGTCGTGACCCCAACCCCGCGGTGTCGGGGAGAGGCGCGCGGCGGCTCTCCCGAGCCGGGCTAGAAGTGAAGGTTGGGGTTCGCCGCGATCGCTGCCGGGAAATCATCCGCGGCTTTGAATCTTGGGTGCAAGATGGGCGGCCTTGGGTACAGCTCAAGCTTGCGGCCAGCCTGGATGGACGCATCGCCTCACGAAACGGCCACTCCAAGTGGATCAGCTCAAGCGTTTCGCGACGGCGGGTGCAGTCCATGCGCGCTCGCAGCGGTGCGGTGCTGGTGGGTATCGGTACCGTGATCAGCGACGACCCACGTCTCAACTGTCGAGTGCGCGGGGCCAAGAATCCTCTACGCGTGGTTCTTGACTCGAGCCTGCGGATCCCGCTGAAGTCGCGAGTGGTTTGTGGGGCGGGGTCGGCGCTGATCGTGTGCGATCGCGGTGCCTCGCTGCGCAGGCGTCGTCGCCTCGAAGCTGCGGGTGTTGAGGTGCTCGAGGTCAACAGCAGAGGCCGTGGCGGCTGGCAGCGTATCCTCGTAGAGCTAGGCAAGCGTGGAATCCACGAACTGCTCATCGAGGGGGGCGCGCAAGTTGCGGCAAGCGCCATCCGTGCAGGCGTGGTCAATGCGCTGACGATATTTTATAATCCGCGTCTGATCGGCTCCGACGGTGTGCCCTTAGTCGGTGTTCTGGGGGTAGCGGAACCGGGCGACGGGCCGCGTTTCTCGACTCACGAATGGGCTACGAGCGGGGACGACTTGGTATGGAGTGGGCGGCCCGCGCGTAGTTGAGCCTGGGATCTGGACAGCAGCAATGGAAGAACAATTGACTAAAGCCACCAAGCAAGGCGCCAGCTTGGCCGCCGCGACCCGCGAATTGGCGAGCGGCGGTAAGGTGCTGCTTGTCGACCATGCACGCCCTGCGGCGGGCGGTTACCTGGTTTATGCTGCCCAGAGTATCGACGCGGACGGTGTCAACTTCTTGATCACCCACGCCCGCGGGCATGTTTGCGTCGCCATGCCTGAGTCGCGGATGCTGGCGCTGGGGGTTCCGCTACTGGCTCGAGATTCGCTGTTGGCGTGTGAGCCTGTGTTTGGCGCCTCGATCGAAGCCCGTGAGGGCGTCACCACGGGAATCTCGACCGCCGATCGCGCGCGTACCATAGTCGCGGCGTCGGCACCGGCGGCGTCGGCGGCAGACATCGTCATGCCCGGGCACGTCTTTCCGATTCAGGTCTGTGGCGACGGGGTGGTGGCCAAGGCGTGCATGCCCGAGTCGGCTGTCGACCTAGTCAAGATTACCGGCGGCGAGTCTGCCGCCATGTGTTTGGTGCTCGATGACCTCGGCAACATTGCCGGACCCGAGGAGCTGCGCGCGCTCGCCGAGAGGTTCTCTCTTGCGGTGGTAAGTGTGGGCGAAGTTTTAGAGTATCGTTTGCGCAATGAACTGGTGGTCGAACGGGTTGCCGAACGCGATATCGAGGTCGGTGTCGGCCGCGTGTTCCGTGCCATTGTCTATCGCAATGATATCGATGGGCATGAGCATATGGCGCTGGTGGCCGGCGATCTCGCTGGTGACGAGCCGGTAGCGGTCAGGGTTCACTCCCAATGTTTGACCGGTGATGTGCTGGGCTCGCGGCGTTGCGACTGTGGCGATCAGCTCGAGTTGGCGATTGAGAGAATTGCCGACGAAGCTCGAGGAGCAATCATCTACATGCATCAAGAGGGCAGGGGCATAGGCTTGGCCAACAAGATCCGAGCCTACGAGTTGCAGGACCAAGGGCGCGATACCGTCGAGGCTAACCTGGATCTTGGCTTTGGCGAGGATCTGCGCGACTACGGGATTACCGCACAGATCATCAAGGATTTGGGTATTGCGAGCGTGCGTTTGCTGACCAACAATCCGCAGAAGGTCCAAGGCCTGGAGCGCTACGGTATCAAGATTGCCGGGCGAGATCCTATCGAGGCCTCGCCGCACGAAGAGAACATCGGCTATTTGCGCACCAAGAAGGCCAAGCTCGGTCATTTGCTCGACGAGAAGCGGCTCTCTGCTGGAGACGGTGGAGATGTTGGCGGTGGCAAGTCGTGAGCGACAGCCGCGACTATAGACTCGCGGTCGTGGTAAGCCGCTTCAACCGCGCCGTTACCGATGCCCTGCTCGAAGGTGCAGAACGAGCCCTAGCGGAGCTTGGTGTCAGCTTTGATGGCGAAGACGTCTTCCCGGTGCCCGGAGCCTTCGAGCTGCCGGTGGTAGCGCAGAAACTAGCGTCGTCGGGCCGATACGACGCGGTGGTGTGCCTCGGCGCGGTGATTCGCGGCGAGACTCCGCATTTTGATTACGTCTGTGATCAGACCGCGGCCGGTATCCAGCGCGTTGCGCTGGATACCGGGGTGCCGGTAGCCTTTGGGGTGCTGACCACCGACGATGTTGCCCAAGCCCTGGCCCGGGCCGGTGGCGCGGTTGGTAACAAAGGCTACGATGCGGTTGCGGCGGTGCTCGCCACGCTCGAACAGCTCGACCGTGCAGGGGGCGTGTGACACCCTGCACGGATGGGCGTGCGCCGAAAAGGACGTGAGTCGGCTCTTCAGTTGCTCTATCAGATAGACGTTTCGGGCGACGCCTCGGAGCGGGCCGTTAGCGAGTTCTGGCAGGGACAACCCGAGCGCGCTCGCGAAGGCCAGAGCTTTGCCGAGACACTGGTCAACGCCGTGCTTGAGCGTCGTGAAGAGTTGGACTCGGTGATCGATGCGGCTGCCGATAATTGGCAGCTAGAGCGTTTGTCGCGCATCGACCTAAATCTGCTGCGCCTCGGTGTGTGTGAACTGCTCGGGGCTAACCAGGTGCCGGCAGAGGTGGTGGTCAGCGAGGCTATCGACATCGCGCGTAAGTACTGCGATGTGGAGGCCCCGGCCTTCATCAACGGTGTGCTCGATAGGGTTGCACGTGAGCGCGGACTCTTCGACAAGACATGAACCGTGGCCGAGACTAATACAGCGACCTACCAACCCTCCGAGATAGAGTTGCGCTGGCAGCAGCGTTGGCAGGACTGCGCCGCGGGCGAGCCGCGCGGTGAGGGGCCCCCGTTCTACCTTCTCGAGATGTTCCCGTATCCCTCCGGGCGCATTCATATGGGGCACGTACGTAATTACACCATCGGTGACGTGTTGGCCCGTTTTTACGCTGCCCGTGGGTTCCGCGTGCTACATCCCATGGGTTGGGACGCATTCGGCATGCCGGCTGAGCAGGCCGCGATCAAACACGGGGTGCCGCCCGCACAGTGGACTCGCGAGAACATCCAGGCGATGCGTAGGCAGCTCCAGCGCATGGGTTTCAGCTACGACTGGGAGCGTGAGCTGGCCACCTGTGATCCTGAGTACTACCGCTGGGAGCAGCTGTTTTTCGTCGAGATGCTCGAGCGCGGTCTGGCCTACCGCAAGTCGGCCAAGGTCAATTGGTGCGATCAGTGTGGCACCGTGCTCGCCAATGAGCAGGTAGACGGGGAGGAGTGTTGGCGGGGCCACTCGCCGGTGCGCCAGAAGGAACTTGACCAGTGGTTTCTGCGGATTACCGCCTACGCCGATGAGCTTCTCGAAGGTCTCGATCAGCTCGGCGGCTGGCCCGAGAAAGTCGTGACCATGCAGCGCAACTGGATCGGTCGCAGCAGTGGCGTCGAGATAGAGTTTGCGCTGGAGCGAAGCGACGCCCGTTTGAAGGTCTTCACTACTCGCGCGGATACCTTGTTTGGCTGTACCTTTGCCAGCCTTGCAGTCGAACACCCGCTGGTTGAGCTGTTGGCGGATGTTGGTGGCAAGCGCAGCGAGGTTACAGACTTTGTCGAGCGGGTCAGCAACCAGAGCGGCCAGGATCGTGCCCAGGGCAAGGAAGGGGTCTTTACCGGATGTTATGCGATCAATCCAATTAATGGCGATAAGGTACCAGTATATCTAGCAAATTTTGTTTTGATGGGCTACGGCACTGGGGCCGTGATGGCGGTTCCCGCCCACGATCAGCGCGATTTCGAGTTTGCCCAGTGTTATGACATCGACATCCGTCAGGTGGTGGTATCGACGCAGAGCAGCGCCGCGGTGGCTGAACTTGTAGAGGCCTATGAGGAGGACGGTGTGCTGGTAGGCAGCGGAGATTTCAGCGGCTTGAGCAGCGCGCAGGCGCGCGTGGCGATCGCCGCGAGCTTGGCCGAGCAGGGGGTGGGTAAAGAAGTTGTACACTATCGCTTGCGTGATTGGGGCATCTCGCGGCAACGTTACTGGGGCGCACCTATCCCCATCGTGTACTGTGAGTCCTGTGGTGCCGTGCCGGTGGCCAAACAGGACCTCCCGGTGGTCCTGCCTACCGATGTGCAGCTGCTCGAGGGGGGGCGTTCTCCTCTGCCTACTCTCGATGAGTTCTGTCTGACCGACTGCCCCCGCTGTGGGGCTGCGGCTCGGCGTGAGACCGATACCATGGATACCTTCGTTGAGTCTTCCTGGTACTTCTTGCGCTACACCTCTCCGCATCTTGATTCTGCGCCCTTTGATGATCAGCAACTGGGCACCTGGTTGCCGGTGTCGCAGTACATCGGCGGGGGAGAGCATGCCGTGCTGCACTTGCTCTATTCGCGGTTTATCACCCGAGTATTGCGCGATTTGGGTTGGCTGGATATCTCCGAGCCGTTCTCCAAGCTCCTCACCCAAGGTATGGTGATCAAAGACGGCGCGAAGATGAGCAAGTCGAGGGGTAACGTTGTCGACCCCGATGATCTCATCAGTCGTTACGGTGCTGACACCGCCAGGCTGTTCTCGCTTTTTGCGGCGCCGCCGCAAAAAGACCTAGAGTGGAGCGAGAAGGGTGTGGAGGGCGCTTACCGTTTTCTCTCCCGAGTGTTTCGTATGACTATCGCGGGAGCCCCGGCTACCTTGGCTTGGCAAGACCCCGGTGCCGATGGGCTCGGCGCTCAAGCGCGGGCGCTACGCGGTCTGACCCATGTCACCATCCAACGCGTCACCCGTGATATTGGCGAACGGATGCATTTTAACACTGCGATTGCCGCGATCATGGAGCTGGTCAACGGTGTTTACGACTACCGCGGCAATAACCGTGACTGTAGTGATGCGGTGGCCGAGTTTGCGGTTGCGACGACGCTGCGCTTGCTCTGCCCATTCGTACCCCACCTTGCCTCAGAGCTGTGGGAACGCCGTATTGGCGATGCCCCGGCGCTGGCCGAGCTAGGCTGGCCAGACTATGACGAGACTGCGTTGGTCAGTGATACTGTAGAGATTGCTCTGCAGGTCAACGGCAAGCTGCGCTCGAGGATCTCGGTGTCACCAGACATCGACCGCGACGAGTTGCTGGCGCTGGCTCTTGCCGATGAGCGTATTCTCGAGGCCCTGGGCGGAGTAGAGCCGCGCAAGACCATAGTCGTTCCCGGACGGTTGGTTAACGTGGTGAAATGACGGTGTTATCCCGGGTTATTAGAGCGACGGCCAGGCTGCTGGTTGTTACTACGCTGGTTGGTTGCGGGGGCTGTGGATATTCGCTGATCGTTCCTGGGGGGGCGATCCCTGCGCAGGTACGTTCGGTCTACGTTGCAAGGGTAGCCAGCGATCAGCTCGACCCGGAGTTTGCCGATAGCTTGGCGCGTGAGATGCGGCGTGTGCTGCGCCGTGACGGCCGTCTTCGCGTTGCCGACTCGGCTGGGGCTGCAGATGCTATACTACGCATGAACCTGGTTTCGCTGCTGACGCGACCAGTGGCTTTTGACCGCTTCGATGCGGTTCTCGACTATGAGACCACGGTCAAGGTCGCCGCGGTGTTGGAGACGTCCGGAGGGCAGTTGTTGTGGAAGGGGCGCGATATCGGTGCTACCAGGTCGCATGCGGCCGACGCATCCGCAGTTGTGACTACCAGTTCGGGTTTCCAGTCCTCGGAACGGCTGCTGCTTGGCGATCTCGAGGCTTACGACGCCGTTCAGCTTGGCGAGGCCCGCGAACGGCAGGCCCGCGGACGCATTGCCAGCGATCTGGCCGCTGCGGTTTATGCGAGGATACTAGAGGATCGTTAGCCGTGCAGAGGGCTCAGCCCTGCATCCTAGCGACCATGCGCGCCATACGAGCGGTTCGTCGGCTGGCGTTACGGCTGTGGATCAAGCCCTTGGATGCGGCCTTTGCCAGTACCACCGAGGCGCTGCGTAGCTGTTCGCGCGCGGCGCTGCTGTCACCGCTGGCCACGGCCTCGTTGAGCCGACGCACCAGCGTACGCATGTTCGACTTCGAAGACTGGTTGTTGAGGCGGCGGAGGCGCGATTGCCTGTGCCGTTTTATCGCTGAAGCATGGTTTGCCACCTGTAGGCCTCCGAGAGTAAGTCGTGGAACCTAGCAAGCGCCTCGATAGCGGTCAAGCGGATGTCCGGGGGGCCAACGACAGTGGCGACATCGCCCGCGCGGCCGGCCTGCTTGGCGGGCTGACGCTGGTCAGCCGTGTTGCCGGCTTGGCGCGCGACGTCGTAATTGGCTCGTTGTTTGGTGCATCACCGGCGGCCGACGCCTTTTTCGTGGCCTTTCGTATCCCCAACCTGTTTCGACGCATCGTCGGTGAGGGCGCTGCGAGTACCGCCTTCGTGCCGGTGTTTACCTCGCGCTTGGTCGAGGGAGGCCGCGGTGCGGCACTACGCGCCGCGCTCGCGGTGGGCGTGGCAGCGGCGATCATCCTAGCTCTGATCGTGAGTGCGGGAATGCTGTTTGCCGACCCCATCGTTTCGCTGTTCGCGCCGGGTTTTGTCACCGACCCCGAGAAACGGGCACTCACGGTGTCGCTTACCGCCGCGACCTTTCCCTATTTGGCCTTGGTGGGCATGGCGGCTTGGGCCATGGGTACGCTGCATACCTTCCGGCGTTTTACCGCTCCGGCGCTTGGCCCGATTCTTCTCAACGTGGCGATCATCGTTTCGGCACTGTTGTTACACGGCCGTTTGAACACACCGGTGTTCGCCTTGGTCGTGGGTGTGCTGCTGGGCGGGGCTCTGCAGTTCCTGGTTCAAGTTCCCGCTTTGCGTGCTGAAGGTCTGGCGTCGTCGACGAGCTGGCGGCTGCGCGATCCTGCAGTGGCTCGGGTGGGTGCGCTGCTTGCGCCAACCATCCTCGGTGCGGGCGTCTATCAGATAAACATCCTGGTGGCGACGATTCTAGCTTCGTTGCTGCCAGGAAGCAGCGTTTCGTATCTGTGGTACGCTGGCCGGATCTTCGAGTTTCCGCTCGGCATCGTTGCCGTCGCCATCGGCACCGCCGCGTTGCCGGTGCTCAGCGCACAGGCCAGTGCTGGCCGACTCGATGACATGGCGAACAATGTATCCTACGCGCTGCGCTCGGTGTGGGTGTTGTGCATACCCGCGGCGGTGGGCTTATGGATGCTCGCGCCCGAGATCGTCTCGCTGCTATTCGAACGTGGAGCGTTCAGAGCCGAAGACGTGGTGATGACCGCTTGGGCGCTGCGCGCCTACGTCTTTGGGCTGCTCGGGGTTGCTGCAGTACGCGTGCTCTCGGCGGTGTTCTATGCCTTTGAGCAACCGCGGGTACCGGTGGTGGCTGCCTGCGTCGCCCTGGCCGTTAACGCTTTCTGTGATCTTGCTCTGATGGGACCCACCGATGCGGGAGCCCGGTGGTGGGCAGCCTCGGCCGTGGCTTCAATGAGCGAGGCCCTGCGCGTCGCCGATCTACGCCACGCCGGCCTGGCCTGGGCCGCCAGTATTGCCGCAACCGTCAATGCGCTACTGCTACTGGTAGCTGCACGGCGCAGACTACCGTCGTTGGCGATTAGTGCGATGGCGCGCTCGGTGGGCCTTCACTGCGTCGCGGCGGGGGCTATGGCGGCGGTGCTGTGGGGGTGGCAGCAGGCGGCGAGCAGCATCGCGGTTTGGCTGCACGTCGCCGGCGGAATCGCTTTGGCTGCGGTGGTCTACGTTGCTTGTGCTAAGCTCCTGGGCAGCCAGGAAATCGATTCGGCGATATCGGCTCTCGGCGTGGGCCGCAATCGCCGCTAGATCAGGGCTAGCGCTTGGCTGCTCGCCAGTGGCTCTCTAGTTGCTCGGGCGAGGCCTCCCGGGGACTGATGCCACTTGTCGCCAGCTCTTGTTCGACCACGGCGAAGCGGGCCTGGAAGCGCTCTAGAGTCTGGTGGAGCACGGTTTCGGCGTTGCCTCCGAGATGGCGGATGTAGCTGCTCATCGCGAACAGAAGGTCCCCGAGTTCGCTAAGCATTGCCTCTTGGTCACCCCGCGCTGCCGCTTCATCTAACTCGTCGAGTTCCTCGGCCAGCTTGGCGCGTACCCCGTCAGCGTCTTTCCAATCCAGGCCCCAGGCTCCGGCTTTGGCACCGAGGCGATGAGCACGTGCCAGTGCCGGCATTCCCCGAGGCACGGTGTCGAGTGCGCCGAGGGGCTGGTCATCGCCGTTGTCGGCGGCCTTCTTACGTTTTTCTTCTTCCTTGATGCGCGTCCAATTGCTTGCCACTTCGGCGCTCGAGGCAACCTCCACGTCACCGAAAACGTGCGGATGGCGGCGTACCAGTTTCGCGGCGATGCCATCGGCGACTTCGTCAATAGAGAACGCCCCGCGTTCAGCCGCGAGCTCGGCGTGGAAGACCACCTGCAGCAGTACATCTCCGAGTTCATCACAGAGATCGTCATCGTCGCCGCGCTCCAAGGCCTCGAGAACTTCATAGGCCTCCTCAATGAGGAAGGGCATGAGGCTCTGGTGGGTCTGCTCAGCGTCCCAGGGACAGCCCCCCGGGGCGCGCAGACGGTGCATAATGGCGATCAGTTCGGCGAAACGGCTGTGGTCTTTAGTGTCCATCGGCAAGCCTAGCTCAATATGGCAGTGCCGACTCCGCTGCAATCTAACGCGGATCAGCTGCTAGTAGAGCGCGGCTAGGGGCGTGTCGGGGGCGCGCTGGTAGCAGCCGCTGCCGAGCGCGGCTCCCAAGGGCGAGAGTGGGACTCGGGCTGGGCAGTTCCGCTGGCCTCGGCGTTGCTGTCTAGATCAGCGAGCAGAGCTTCGGCTTGATCTACTACCTCGCGGCGGCCAAAGCGGCAGGCGTAGTGGGCGGCTGTCAAGAGATGCTGTTTTGCTTGCCCATACTCCTGGCGGTGAAGTAGCGCTCGCGCGAGCATTACCCTCGTGCCCAGTCCCAGCGGATTGAGTGCGATCGCGCGCTGAAGATACTCGAGCGCGGCATCGGGGTCGCCTCCCAGCAGCGGTGGTAGATCAAGCAGCAGGCCGCCCCTTGCGGCCAGCGCGTGGGCATGGTCGGGATCGAGTTCTAACGCACGCGTAAGGTGGTGGTTGAGCTTGGGAAACTGCCAGATTTCGGTTACCTGCACGCCGTCGGCCAGCACCCGTCGGCCGCGGATGGCAAACAGCAGGAAGTGGGCCTGCGCCAGGTTTGGGTCCAGCGCCAGAGCCTTCTCGGCCAGCTCTTCGGCTTTAGCGTAGGACGGCTCACACTTCTCTTCGTGGCCAGCGGCGAGCTCGGCGACGCGGAAGTAGAAATTAGCCTGGTTGATGATCTCGCTTACTTTAGCGTCCAGCGCGGACTTGCCCGAACGCGCTGAGGGAGCCGCCGTCAACGACGGCGGTCCCGAAGGAATCAAGCGCTGAGCTTGGTTCAACGACGGCGCAGTGCCACCACTCGTCTCGGCTCGGCTCGGAGTTGTGCTAACGACCAGTGCCAGCGCCACGCCAGCCGTTATGACGCATTGCGCCGTCCGCTCGGTAAGTAGGTACATCAATTCGTGAGCGCTCTTCTATGCAGGTTCCAAGCATCGACGCTCAAGCGCCGCACATCTAGTATGTTTGTAGCAGCGCTTCAAACCGTCCCGCAAGTGTCTCTAACCATAGTAGTGATGATTGCCAGGCTGGGCGACAACAAGTGAATCCTTATACAACAATAAGAAAGTGATCCGACTCTTGCCATTAGCAGGCTAACTCGCGTCAGCATCGTCGCTATTTAGTATCACGGTTTCGACCTTTCACTGCGCACTACACAAACTGCATAGGCGTTCGAAAAAACCCGTAAAAACAGCTACTTCTGCTCATTATTTATTTGACGATAAGGAGCTACTGACCCTATGCTAGCCGCGTGGTTAGGGTGGTCGGGGGACCACCAAGGAAGTGGCAGGGCAGTAAATCGACATGCAGAGGAGGAAACGCGATGTCGGCTATAAGCATAGGGACCGGTATGTTGCTGAGGGTCGCCGAACCGGAGGCTCAGGAGGTCACGTCGAGCCCTCGCAATCGTCTGATGCTGGCGGTTCTTGAGGAAGCGCTGGTTACCTTTCAGCGCGGCCTCAACTCGCCCAAACCCGAGCAGAGGCGTCATTTTCACGAGGTCGACCGCTGGGTGGCCAGCATCGATACGGACTGGCCGTTTGCCTTTGAGAATGTGTGCGGCTGTCTGGCAATCGACCCCGATTACATTCGTTGTGGCTTAAGGCGGCTCAAGCGTGAAGCTTTGGCTGCTAGTATATCGATCCACAAGTCCGGAAGACTGCGCCGTGAGCGAATCTACAACCGCCGTGCTTGGCGCGGTCAGATCGGCTGAACTCTCCTGTAGGGAGGGGGGGCGCGTCTTTACGGATGACGTGTTGCGCCCGAGCCTTGCTCTGTTAGCCGGGCCCTCCTCCTCATGTGCCGCGCGATGTATTGACCTCCGCGGTTTGCTGCGAGCGTCCGGCTTGGCTACGGTCTCGCGCAGTGACCAGCGCTACTAATCCAGCCGTAATCTCGATCTTGGGCCGCGATCAAAAAGGCGTGGTCGCCCGTGTCTCGACTTACCTGGCGGCTAACAGCGTCAACATCCAAAATATCGAACAGAGCGTCATGGAAGGGCTGTTCATCATGACGATGTTGGTCGATCTGGCGGAGCTCTCGATTGGTCTGGATGAGTTGATCCTCGAACTCAAGGCCATCGGCCGCGAGATAGACATGGAAGTGACGGTGCGCTTGCACGGCGAGAAGACCCGTAAGCGAGTCGCCATTTTGGTCTCGCGCGAGTCTCACTGTCTCGAGAAGATTGCTCTGGCCCACCGTGACGGTGACCTCGATGCCGACCTCGCCGTGGTACTTTCCAATCACCAAGACATTGCCGCGCTGGCCGAACAGTACAGCCTACCGTTCCGTTATCATCCCTCCACCGACAGGGTGGCGCATTTCGAGTTTATCCTGAGCGAGTTGCGCGAAGTTAACCCGGACTTGATCGTGCTTGCACGTTACATGCAGATACTACCTGCTGAGATAGTAGCGGCGTTTCCCAATCGGGTTCTCAACATTCACCCCTCGTTGCTGCCCTTCTATCCCGGGGCCAGTGCCTACAAGCAGGCTCATGAGGCGGGTGTTCGAGTGTGCGGCTGTACCGCCCATTTTGTTACCGAAGAGCTCGATGCTGGTCCGGTGGTGTTACAGGATGTCTTTCACATCAACGTCGGTGAGGACACTCTCGAGGATGTCAAGCAGCAGGGACGCGAGCTCGAGGCTGAGGTTCTTACCAAGGCTGTGCAGATGTTCGTGCGCGATGAGTTGGTCGTGGCCGATGGCAAGGTCTTGTTTCGCCCGGGACGCGTGGCCTGAGTCGACGATCGCGGCTCAGGCGTCGTCGCTGATACTCAGATCTACGCCGAGATCTTCGGCTACATCGCTCAGGGCTTGGCTAAGCGCCGAGGGGGCAAGTTTTGCGGGCAGGGCCATGCGGATATGCAGGGTGTATAGCGGCGTCCCGGCCTGAGGCGTGGGCGTGACCTGGCCGCGTAGGTCAATTATGTGAACGCCGCGGTCGGCCAGGCAGCGGGTCACCCCAGCGACGATACCAGCCTTGTCTATTCCCTCGACGGTTGCCGAGAGCTGGACCGCATCGACGGATATCGCTTTTTCCGGTAGGCCATCGAGCGGACGCACGAATACAGTCAGGTGGCGCTCCCATTCCAAACGGCGGGTGGCATCGCTTAGTTTGGCGGCAACGTCATCGCCTATGCCACTGACCAGCATGAGGGTCGCGAACTCGTTTCCCAACATCGTCATGCTGGCATCTTCGAGGTTGCACGAGCAGGCATAAACGCATTCGCTCAAGTCGGCTACGATGCCCGGGCGGTCGCGACCAATCGCGGCTATTGCGAACCATTTTCGTCCCATCACGCGCTGATGGTACCAGTAAGACCACGGTGCTGGAAGAGAAGAAGGAGGGGTACGTCAATGAGACTGTCGATTATAGTACCGGTGCTAAACGAGAGCGCGATTCTTGCGCGCTCGCTTGCCACGGTGGTCGGCGCCGATGGGGTCGACGAGGTCATAGTCGTGGATGGCGGTAGCAGCGACGACACTCGAGCTATCGCGGCTGCGGTCGGTGCACAGCTGTTGACCAGCGAACGCGGTCGTGGGCTGCAGATGAACGCGGGGGCTGCGGCCGCTACGGGGGAGCTGCTGCTGTTTCTTCACGCCGATACCGAGTTGCCACTCGGGTTTGCCCAAGAGCTCCGTCGGGTCATCGAGAAAGGGGCGGGGTGGGGCCGTTTCGACCTGCGCTTTGACCAGGGGGGGCTGCTGTTAGGGCTGATTGCCTGGTTGATTTCTCGCCGCTCGCGATTGACGCGTGGTGCTACCGGCGATCAAGCAATTTTCGTCAGACGCGAACTCTTCGAGAGCGTGGGTGGTTACACCGAGGGGCTGCTCTTCGAGGATGTTGCGCTGTGCCGGCGCCTGAAACACTTAGCGGTTATGGGCATACCACAGCACCCGGTGGTGACCTCGTCGCGGCGCTGGCGCCGTGCCGGAACGCTGCGAACCTCGCTACTTATGTGGGGGTTGAAACTGCTCTACCTGGCTGGATTCCCGTCTCCACGTCTGGCTCGATTCTACCGCGACGTGCGTTAGTCGACGAGAAACTCGGCGGGAAGCTTGGGACTGTAGAGGGCGTCTCTCCCTCGTTCGCCGGCGTCGCGGATACGCACGCGGCGGCCGATGACTTCGACCCGGCCCTGGGCGAAGAGCTGTATCGCGTAGGGGAAGATGCGGTGCTCCTCGGCTAGAATGCGTCTCTGCAGCGCTTGCTCGTCGTCATCAACATCGACTGCTACTGCAGCCTGGACGATGATCGGCCCGTGGTCTACTTGGGCATCGACCAGATGCACGGTTGCGCCACTTATGCGGACTCCATACTCGGCGGCCTGAGCCTGCGCGCTTATGCCTTTGAACGCCGGCAGTAGTGCGGGGTGAATGTTGATCACGCGGTTGCGAAAAGCCTCGAGCAGCCTGGCGGTCACGAGGCGGTCGAATCCGGCCATGACCACCAGCTCCACCCCGGCACGGCGCAGTATCGAGGCCATCTCTTGGTCGAAGGCCTCGCGCGAGCTGTGATCGCGCTGTTGTACAACCGTGGTGGGCACGCCTAGGGCCTGGGCTTTGCCGAGTACTGCAGCTTCTGGGCGGTTGCATATCAGTACGCGAATCTCGGCGTCCAGCCTCTGCGCGGCGATGGCTGCGGCGATGGCTGCGAAGTTGCTTCCGGTGCCCGAGGCCAGCACGCCAATAGGCAACATTGAGCTAGCGGCGGGCTGGTTCTCGTGGCTCATGGCTTGCCGTAATAGCTCACCCGTCGTCTACCCGCGACTATTTCACCGATCACGCGGGCGGGTACCCGACGGCGTCTGAAGAATCGACACAGTTCCTCGGCTCTGGTGGGTGCAACGGTGAGCAGGTAACCGATACCGGCATTGAAAGTCTTGTCCATTTCGGCTCGGCGGACGTTGCCCTGGGCGGCGATGAGATCGAGAATCGCCAGCTTGGGCAGCGCCGCGCGGTTGATGCGCGCGCCGATTCCTGGGGGGAGGACGCGCACGAGGTTACCCGGGATGCCTCCGCCGGTGATGTGTGCCATGGCACCGATGCGAAAGCGTTCAAGGGCGCCAAGAACCGGTCGGACGTAGATGCGTGTTGGTCGCAGCAGGGCTTCTTCTAGGGGCTCTGCCAGTGCTCGCGGCGTTTTCTTCAAGGCAGACCGCTTAGTGATGCCGAGCGCTTTGCGCGCCAGGCTGTAACCGTTGCTGTGCAGACCCGAGGATTCCAGGCCGACGATGAGCTCGCCCGCGCGTAGCTTGGAACCATCGATCATTCGTCGCCGTTCGACGATGCCGACGGCGAAACCCGCAAGGTCGTACTCGCCGCGGCGGTAGAATCCTGGCATTTCAGCGGTTTCTCCGCCGACCAGGCTAGCACCAGCGCGGCGACAGCCGTCGGCGATACCGGCAATTACGGCACGACTGTCGACGCTGTCTAGCGCTCCCATCGATATATAGTCGAGAAAACACAGGGGCCGGGCGCCGGTGGTGAGCAGGTCGTTGACGCTCATCGCGACTAGATCGATACCGATGGTGTCGTGACGTCCGGCCAGCCTCGCGACTGCCAGTTTGGTTCCCACGCCGTCGGTGGCGGTCATCAGCACCGGGTTGCGGTAGCCTTTGGGAAGGCGCATGGCCGAGGCGAATAGACCTACGCCCGAGAGCACCTCAGGACCGTGGGTCGCCGAGGCTAGGCGGGCGATGTCACGAACCAGGTCATCGGCCGCGGCGATGTCTACGCCGGCGTCGCGGTAGCTAAGTCGGCGCGAGTGATTGGCTGACATCGCTTGCGAGTAGCCGAGCGTTGTCTGGATGTCAACGTACTCGCTGCTGTCTCTGGTCATATCTGCGGCTTGCGCAGCAGCATGGCGGTACGGCCGGCCTGGTGCCCGTCGGCCGAAGCCTCAACGATTTCCCAGTCGGCGAAGCGTTCCTCGAGCTCTCCGGGGGCCAGTCGAAAAGCCGAATTTCGCGGCCCTGTCTGCTGCGCGGCCGAGCTCTGGCAGAAAGTATCGACGAGTAGGTATCCGCCGCCACGCAGCGAGGCACGCAGCTGCGAGAAGAGACGGCGGTCGAGGAAGTCGCACTGGACTATGAGGTCGAAGGCGGCGGCGGCGAAGGGCCAGTCGTCGAGGTCTGCCTGGAGTGGCCATACCTGTGCGGCGCGGTGGCGGCGGGCTACCTCGGCCAAGGCCGTGAGCGCGATATCGACGGCCACCACCCGATAACCGGCGCTGCACAGGGGCGGGAGATGGCGGCCATGGCCACAGGCCAGGTCGAGAGCTATGGCGCCGTCGCTAGCGGCGACGGGCAGCCAGGCCATCGAGGCTAGCGGCTCACCAGGGCTAGCGCCGCGGTGCTTGTCTTCCCAGCGTTGGCGATCCTCTCTGCTCATCATCTCTCCCGGCGGCCGCCGCTGCGGCGCTCAAGCGCGGGTCGGCAACCAGTAGTACCACTGCGTTGACGCTGGCCGCGGGGTTGCCGCTGCACAACACCGCGGCGGCCGAGCGCAGGGTGGTAGCGGTGGTCAATACATCATCTACCAGAAGCAGCCGCCTGGCCGCCAGCCGCGCAGCGCCAAGTCTAAACATCTGCCGGCCGTGGCGGCGCCGTTCGCGACCTCCAAGCGAAGCCTGGGCCGGGCCATCGTCGCAGCGTTGCAGGGCATCGGCTATTAGCGGCAGGCAAAGGCCGCTGGCCACGCCCCGGGCTAGCCAGGCACTCTGATTGAAACCTCGGCGGATCAAGCGTGCACGGTGCACGGGCACCGGTACGATGGCATCGAAGGCTTGGGGGAGAATTCGCGCGTTGCGTTCGAGTAGTTTGCGCAGCGCGTGTCCGCAGCTGCGGTCGCCCGCGTACTTGAAACGCCGTAGCGCGCTCGCCATCGCGGTGATGCCGTTACTCCCGGGGCTGGAGTAGCAGCCGAAGTAGTAGAGGCTGGCCAGCGGCGCTAGCTCCGGAGCAACGCTGACGTGCCAGCGCCGTTTGGCGCTAGCCCTGCACTCAAGCTCGCAGCTGCGGCAGGGCTGGCTCGGGCTAGGCCTTAGGCAGCCAACACAGTTGCGCTGCCAACCCTGCTGCTCGATAAGGGCCAGCAGGGGGGTGAGTGCAAGGGGCAGCGGACGGCGCATAGGAGCTATATCTCAGGTCCATTAGCTCGGCGACAATAACTGGGCCGTAATATGGGTATGGGCTTATCCTGGTGGGGTGATTTGACGACTTTCAGGTTTTGTAATACGCAGAGGTCCGGTTCGGGTAGGCTTCATCAGCGTGTCCAATAGCAGCTACGACGAGGACGCGACGGGGTCGTCAGAAGGATCCGCGGCCGCGGTCAGTGACGAGGCAGCTGAGGTTGCCGGCATTGAAAGCCGCCTGGAAGAGCTGGCTGCGGAGATGAGCCAGAGCATCGAGGGCGGGCCGGTGGCTGATCGCGAGGCGCTGCACGATTTCGCGGTAAGTTTGGTGCGCGAACGTTTGCCGGTGGCTGTGGACGGCGGAGCGCTGAGTGGGGCGGCGGCGCACGCTTCTTCAAGCAAGGAGAGCTCAAGTAGCACCGCCGCGAATCTTGTTGGATATGGTGTCTTACTCATCCCTGTCGGGTTTTTACTCTGCCTCGTGTTTCGGCCGGTCGGGGTCATGCTCTTCTTTGGTGGGACGGTGCTGGTAGTGTGCGGGGTGGTCTCGGGGCTGGCGGCGCGGCTAGGAAGGCCTTCGCGGTCGACACGCGCCTGACCTTACCTTCATATCGATCGTTTTGGTGGTGGATAGATGGCAAACAGCGATACTCCATTGAGCATAGGCAGCGACGATGCCCAGGCCGATGCGCAAGCGAGCCTGTGGTCGCGGCGCGATTTTTTCGGCCGCTTGGGCTGGGCGGGCTTTGGCCTGGTCAGTCTGACCGCGCTGCTGGCGGGAATGCGTTCGGCCTTTCCTAGGGTACTCTTCAAGCCCGACACCACCTTCAAGGCTGGCTTCGTTGATGATTTCGTCATTGGCGAAGTGAGTGAGAAGTTCAAGTCCGACTACCGGGTTTGGATAATTCGTGAGGCTACGGGGTTCTATGCGTTGTTCGCCAAGTGTACCCATCTTGGTTGTACGCCGCGTTGGCTCAAGGCCGAGAGCAAGTTCAAGTGCCCCTGTCACGGCAGTGGGTTCTACAAGAGTGGTATCAACTTTGAGGGGCCGGCACCGAGACCGCTCGAGCGGGTTCGCGTTTCGCGTGCCGACGACGGCCAGTTGGTTGTCGACGTTGGGGTGAAGTACCGGCAGGAGAGTGGGGACTGGGATAAGCCCGGGTCCTTCTTGCGAGTCTGATGCAGCGTTCGTCGGGGAAACGAGGCCGATTACGACATGAGTAAGTGGGAAGAGTTCAAGCAGCAGATCGTCGAGACCCAGGTATGGCGCTCGATGTTCCGCCACGGTTACGAGGACACTCCTCGCAACCGTATCCTAGCCATTTCGGGGAATGTATGGCTGCACCTGCACCCATCCAAGATCCGCAAGCACGGTGTTCGCCTTAAGTTTACTTGGTGTATGGGGGGAATCACCTTCCTGATGTTCCTCATCACCATCGTTACCGGCGTATACCTGATGTTTTATTACCGACCGGTCGCCGAGTACGCCTACGCCGACATGAAGTATCTCGAGTTCGACATGCCCTTCGGGATGCTCATGCGCAACATGCACCGCTGGGCTGCTCACGCGATGGTGATCGCGGTGTGGCTGCACATGTTCCGGGTTTTCATGACCGGCTCCTACAAGCCGCCACGCGAATTCAACTGGTTGGTTGGTGTCATCTTGCTGGTGCTCACCTTGCTGCTGAGCTTTACGGGATACCTATTGCCTTGGGATCAACTCTCGATCTGGGCTGTGACGGTTGGGTCGAACATGGCAAGGGCGACTCCGCTGTTTGGTCACGAAGGTCCGTTTCGAGAGTTTGTTGGTGTCAACGCGGTTTACGATGCGCGTGCTCTTATTTTTGGTGGTGGTGAGATCGGTGCGCATACTCTGCTGCGTTTCTACATTCTCCACTGCATCTTCATTCCAATGGTCACGACGATTTTCCTGATCGTACACTTCTGGAGAATTCGTCGAGACGGCCTTTCCGGGCCGCCGCTATAGTTTAGGGGGAGGGGATCGATGGCTGAGGTCAAGGTCGTAGCCGGCGCTGCGGCGGCTCGCAAGGGGGCGATAGCCAAGCTTACGGGACCGCTCGACGACAAGGTCCACACCTGGCCGCACCTGGTGCGGATAGAGTTCCTGTGTGCGCTCTTTATAACCGTGGGCATGCTGGTTTGGGCGTTGCTCGTCGACGCGCCTCTCGAGCAGCCGGCGGAGCCCACGCGGACACCAAACCCGTCGAAGGCTCCATGGTACTTCCTGGGACTGCAGGAAATCCTCGTTTATTTCGATCCGTGGCACGCCGGCGTGATCGCGCCATCGCTGATCATCCTGGGCTTGATGGTACTTCCCTACATCGACATCAATCCGGCTGGTAACGGTTACTACACCTACAAAGAGCGAAAGTACGAAATCCTGACGTTCTTCCTCGGGTTCCACGTGTTGTGGATTCTGTTGATCGTCATCGGAACCTTCATTCGTGGTCCCGGTTGGAACTGGTTCTGGCCTTGGGAGCCGTGGGATAGCCACAAGGTTGTAGCCATGACGGCGGTCGACCTTCCCTACATCCTGGGGTTTCGCGATTACTGGGTTCAGGCCTTTGTCGGTTTCGTGTTAGTGAATCTGTATTTTATTTTGGGCACGGCGGCGATGTACTTCTGGGTGATTCACAAGAAAGGCCAGGAGTTCATGCAACGGTGGGGGGCGGCGCGTTTCGGTCTGACCGCATTCTTGTTCCTCAACATGCTTGCGATCGTAATCAAGTTGGTGATGCGTATGGGCTTCAACGTCAAGTACATCATGGTTACGCCGTGGATAAACATCTGAGCAGTATGTGAGTAGTTGGTCGGCGAATGGCTTTTTACATCGCTAAGGGGCTGCAGCTAGCAGGCCTGGTTGGAATGCCTGTAGCGTTGTATGTGGGGCTGACCGAGGGCGACGGCTTGATGAGAGAACTGGGTTTCGCTGCGCTGGCTGCGCTTACGTTCTACGTAGGTCGCATGATCGAGTCGCAGTAGCGGCTCGCGCTGCGCGAGTGTCGGCTCAGGGTCTGGGGATTTAGACGATGGCAATGGATCCGCAATTCCTCGAATCGGAGGAAAAGAGATCGTACGGAGCGCTGTTCCTGCTGGTGATCGCCCTGCTGGTGGCGTGCTCCGCGTGGGCGATTTGGCAAGATGCGTTCTCTCGGCATCTCTGGAAGAAGTACAAGGCCGATTTCTATCGCTACGCAATCGAAAAATGGGAAGGGGAGACCGTTGCTGAGCGAGAGCGACTTGCCGGGGTCGAGGAGTACACCAAGCTCGAATCGCAGCTTGCCGAGGTGCGTGGTGTGCTCGCGGGTTCGGGTGCTGAGGGCACTCGATTGGCTGAGCTGCGCGACGAGCTACACCAGGCCGAGCTCGGCGTTGGCGAGCGTGACCTCAATCTGCGCATAGTCAAAGGTGAAATCGAGGAGGGTTGGTACCGTCTCGATCAGGCTCATCATCACGGCCACAGCGGCGACGAGGAAAAGGCCGAACTCGACCGGCTATTTGCCGAGAAAGTTGAAGTTGAGAGCGCCTACAACGAGGCGGTGGCGGCGCGTGATGCTGTGCAAGCACAGATAGATGCGGTCCACGCGCGAGAGACAGAGTTAGAGGAAGCAATCCGTCCCTATCATGCCGAACTCGATGTGCTCGGGCTCAAGCTCGAAGGTGTGTCTCTGAATCTGTTTGGCCACCGCTTTGCACAAGTGCCGGTTATAGATCAGGTGGCACTTCCCGACTTCGAACGTAACAACTTCGAGAACTGGGTGGCCCGAGTCGAACGCTGTCAGAATTGTCATGTCGCGATAGATCGGGATGGCTTTGAAGATATGCCCAACCCGCTCATGACTCACCCCGATCGTGGCTACTACCTGGGCAATCACGAGGTTCGTAAGTTTGGTTGCACACCGTGTCACGGGGGCCAAGGTGCATCGATCAATTCGGTGGAACAGGCGCACGGTTTTGTTACTCACTGGGAGGATCCACTGCTGGATACCAGCGCGAAGGTGCAGGCTAAGTGTATGACCTGCCACGTTTCGGCGCAGGGCCTCAAGGGTGCCTCGGTGGTGGCGCGTGGTGAGTTGCTGTTCAGCGAGATGGGTTGTCACGGCTGCCATTTGATTCAAGGCTTTGAGTCGTTGCCCAAGGCGGGACCGTCTCTCAAGCGTATCGCGGCTAAGGTTTCACCCGAGTGGATGGTCAATTGGATAGAGAATCCCAAGGCCTTCCGTCCGCGAACGCGTATGCCGCATTTCTTCCTCAGCCGTGAGGAGTCGGTTTCGATTGCGGCCTATCTCTTCTCTGCTTCTCTCGACGAGGCCGAGGCCTGGCTGGAAGAGCACGACAGTCCGGCGGCGGTTGACCCCGATTCGCCCAGCCTAGTAAAACGCGGTGAGGAACTCACGCAGACCCTCGGCTGCCTTGGCTGCCACGGTTTTAACTCTGAGGAGTTTGCCAGCCAAGTGGCACTTTCCAAAGATACCGCCCCCAATCTTGCGCGCATAGCCGAGAAGACCAACGCGCGTTGGGCCTACCAGTGGATACGCGACCCCCGCTCGTTTTCAGATACCGCACGCATGCCGCGGTTGAGGTTGAGCGGCGGTGAAGCAGCAGCGATCACTTCGTATCTGATGACGCTGCGAGAAGCTCCCACGGCGGTGCCGGACGCGTCTTTGCGCAGGGCCATGGCCGATCCCGACAACATAGCTGCTGGCGAGGCCTTGGTGCGCAAGTACGGTTGTTTTGGCTGCCATCACATCAGCGGAATGGAGAAGGAGTCTCGTGTCAGTGTCGAGCTTTCGACTTTTGGCAGTAAGAGCGTAGAGGAACTCTTCTTTGGCGATCGTTTGGATATTCCTGCGACCTGGGACGACTGGGCGTTCAACAAGATATTGACGCCACGAACCTACGCTACCGACCGCATTATCCAGGCCATGCCCGAGTTCGCTTTTGAAGAAGATGATGTGCGCGCGCTGGTGATTTTCTTGTCGAGCAGGATAAAGAACAAGATCAATCCTAGCTACAAGCCCATCAGTAGTGATCGTCCGTTTATTCTCAAGCACGGGCGCGAGCTTGTGCGTTACTACAACTGCCAAGGCTGTCATAGCTTTGACGGTAGGGAGGGCGCGATCCGACGGCACTACACCGGTGAGAACGAGGAGAACGCACCGCCGATTCTCGTCAAAGAGGGGATCAAGCTGCAACCGGACTGGTTCGTCGACTTCCTCAAGAAACCTCTGCGTCTGCGCCCATGGCTAAATGTGCGGATGCCTAGCTTCGGTCTCTCCGATGACGAGGCCGATGCCATCGTAAACTACTTTGCCGCTCTCGACGGTTACGATGTAGGACCGGTGGTGGTCGAGTCGCGCGAAGAGTCGTATAGCGGACTGCCCGACTATGAGGTTGATGCCGATCAGCCGGTTGACTGTGCGGCCTGCCATCCCTCCGGATCGGGGCGAGTGCCGGATGACGAGTACTCGGTCAGCCGTCATGCGCTGACGCACAAGCAACGCGCTGAGTGGATGGCTGAGCATCTCGGGCTGGAGCAAGGCTCTGCGTCCGCTGACGTTGCTGAGCGGGCTCAAGCGCTGGCGAAGTACCTCGGCGGCAGCGGTAGCTAGCCCGGGTTTTTGGCTTTTTCGACATCGGCGAAGAAGTCGTCGAGTAAGGCCGTAAAAGCGCTGCCCATTTCCAAGTGGGCGTTGTGGCCGACGCTGTCGACCATTTCCAGGCGGGCATTGTCTAGGGCGCGGCTCAGCAATACCGAACCGCCCGGGCTGGTGAGCTGATCGGCCAAGCCTTGGACCACTAGCACCGCTTGTGCCACGCCTCCCAGCGCGTCAGTGTAATCGTAGTCGCTGGCCGCCCGTGCCTGTTCGGCGTAGACCGAGGGGTCGGTGCTGGTGGCAAGCTGCGCGTGAAGATCTACTACTTGCGGGTTGAGTCGGGCGAACGACGCTGTGAATCCTCGGGCGTTGCCCGCACGTAGCCGCGACAAGCCCTGCCTCTCCACCGACTCTGCCAGGCGTCGCCAGTTGCGACGCGCCTGGTCACCGACCCGGCTTGAGGTGCTCACCAGTACCGCTGAGCGGCAGCGATCGCTGTGCCTGATGAGAAGGTTCTGGCAGACTACCCCGCCGAGCGAGTGTCCTACGAGGTGGACACGCTCTTCGTCGAGGGCGTCAATGAGGCTGACAATATCGTCGGCGGCTAGATCCAGGCTGTAGCTGCCTGAGCCTCGCTCGGAGCGTCCGCAGCCGCGCAGATCGACGGCCAAGACGCGGCGCTCGGCAGCCAAATCAGCGCTGATGTTCCCCCAGCTGAGGCGCGAACCGCCCAGGCCGTGGACCAGTACTACCGACGGGAGCTTGTTTCCACTGAGGTCGGCGTAGAGTCGGGCGCTTTGATTCTCGATCCACATGCGAAGGCGCACAGCACTAGCTAGGCTCGGCCAGGCAGTCAAGCCGGCAGCTTTCGCCGACGATTTCCCTTGACGGGAGCCGCGATTGGCGCCAGGGTTGATCTCAGACCAGCTCGTTTGGGTATCAGGCCGCGTCCCGTGAGCGTTTCGGGGAGATTCTGATGAATTTGATGACAGTTGCTGAGGGAATGTTGCGGTTGGCTAGGCGTATTCCGACTCTGGTTTGGGCGGCTTGGATTGTCGGCTTGGTCGTAGGCACAGGAGCATTGGCACTGGCTTTCCGTCCCGCGATGTAAGCCCCGCGATTATGCCCTGGGCTTGACCCTGCTGTTTTGCTAGAGGCCGCGCGGCTGTATAGTCGTTGCCGAGGGGTTTCTCGGTGGAGGGGTGATGGGTGGATCTGCACGCGGCTCATGGTCGGGCCATCTCGGCTTCGTTTTGGCGGCAGCCGGGTCGGCTATCGGCCTTGGCAACATCTGGATGTTTCCCTACCGCACCGGAGCCAACGGTGGTGCGGCTTTTGTCTTAGTCTATCTTGCGGCTGTAATTTGCGTTGGCGTCCCGCTGCTGGTTGCCGAGGTACTTATCGGCCGCTCAACGCGCCGCAATCCGGTAGGAGCTTTCCGCATTCTTCGAGCGGGTAGCGCCTGGCCCTTGGTGGGCTGGCTCGGCGTACTCGCCGGCTTTGTCATACTTTCATACTACGGCGTGGTTGCCGGCTGGGCTCTCGACTATACCTGGCGCTCGGCGACGGCCAGCGGTCTCGAGGCCATGGCCCGCGACGGCACGACCTCGGCCTTTGAGGTCTTGATGGCAGATGGCCTGCGCCAGGTGGTTCTCCAGGCCCTGTTCATGGTGATGTGCATCGTCGTGGTCGCGCGCGGCGTCGAAGCCGGGATCGAGCGCGCCAGCAAGATCCTGATGCCCCTGCTGCTGGCGCTGGTCTTGGTGTTGCTCGGCTACTCGCTTACTTCGCCTGGTGCCTCGGAGGGACTGGCCTTCTTTCTCAACCCGCGTTTTGACGAGCTAAGCTCCGCTGGGGTGCTCGCGGCGCTTGGGCAGGCCTTCTTCTCTTTGAGTATTGGAATGGGGGCGATGATTACCTACGGAAGCTACCTCGAGCCCAGCCAGGATCTGCGGCGCGCGGCGTTCTTGATCGCCGCTATGGATACGGTGATGGCCGTACTCGCAGGTCTGGTGATCTTTCCGCTGGTATTCAGCTTCGGACTCGAGCCTGGTGCCGGCCCGGGCTTGGTCTTTATTACTCTGCCCAAAGCCTTCAATCTGATGCCCGGCGGGGTAGTGCTGGCCACGGCTTTTTTCGCCCTACTGTTGTTCGCGGCGCTGACCTCGGCGATTTCGCTGCTCGAGGTCGTGGTCGCGTTTCTCGTAGATGAGTTGGGGGTAGGTCGTCGGGCTGCAGCGTGGGGGGCCGGCTCTACGATATTCCTGCTTGGTATTCCCTCGGCGGTTACCCCGGGTTTTCTCGATTCAGTTGACGCGGTTGCCAGCAATTGGATGTTGCCCGTCGGGGGTCTGTTCATCTCGCTGTTTGCGGGCTGGGCATTTAGCCACGAAGAGGCAGTTCGCGGCTACGCTGGCGACTCTGGCGGCGAAGGCGGTTTTGCTGCCTGGCGATTCTGCGTGCGTTATCTAGCGCCGGTTGCCGTGGCGGCTATCTTGTTGCAAAACGTCGGCGTGTTTTCGCCGTGAGTGCCGCGCCGCCGCGGAGCATTACACTGGGATATGGGATAGGCACAGAGGGGGGGATCTATGGGGCTTCTCGAAGGCAAGACAGCGATCGTTACTGGTTCCGGCCGTGGCATAGGCCGGGCGGTCTCCGAACTTTTTGCCGAGCACGGGGCTAACGTCGTCGTCAATGATCTAGACGAGGTGGTTGCGGGCGAGGCTGTTGCCGCTGTCCGAGGCAAGGGCGGCAAGTCCGAGGCAGCGGTTGGCTCGGTCACCGACCCAGCCTTTCCAAAGCGTCTTATCGATACCGCGTTGGAGGCCTTTGGCAGCCTTGATATCATCGTCAACAATGCCGGTTACACCAACGATGGTATGATTCACAAGATGTCCGACGAGCAGTGGCAGTCGATGCTCGAGTGCCACCTCACGGCTCCGTTTCGCATCTTGCGCGAAGCCTCGATTCACTGGCGCGACTGGGCAAAGGCTGAGTCCCAGGCGGGGCGGCCACTGAGCCGTAAGGTCGTTAACGTGTCTTCGACGACCGGGGTTGGCGGTAATGCGGGTCAGATCAACTATGCTGCTGGCAAGGCCGGTATCGTAGGGATGACCAAGACCCTCGCCAAAGAGTGGGGGCGTTTCTCGATCAACGTCAACGCAGTGGCCTACGGGTTCATCGAAACGCGATTGACAGCAGCCAAGCAACAGTTAGAGAAAGAGGATGTTGACGGCAGTCAGGTGACCCTGGGAATTCCCGAGAAGATGCGTGATGCAGCAATCCGCAACATCCCCCTGGGGCGTCCGGGCTCCCCCGCCGACGCCGCGGGGCCGGCGTTGTTTCTTGCTTCGCCGCTGGCCGACTATGTTACCGGAAACGTTGTATTGGTTACCGGTGGATCCTACATGTAGCCGCTCGGTGGTGGCCCGTCGATTCGATTGCGTTGATCAGTTGGCAATATTGATGGCGATGGTCCGGGGTAGGGCGCAACCACAGCCCTGCGCCGGCAGCTCTCCGTTGTTGGCGTTACACGCAGGCGAAGTCGGGTCGAAGAATATGTCGGTCAGCTGAACGTCGACCTGGCGTCCGGCGTTGACGTTGTCGAGGCGGTTGTTCTCGTCGAATACTACCGCGCAACTGTCCCCGGCATCGAGGCTGCCATCTGCGACTATATCGTCGCGCAAGAAGACAATGGTCAGGGTGCCGCTTTGAACGTCGGACATCGAGAAGGTGTCGTCGGCTGCTACCAAAACGGTTTCGGCATCGGATAGCCCGTTGACGTTGAAGGGCGGCCCGTCAGCGATGTCGGCAGGGTCGAGGTCTACGTATACAAATACCACTACGTCGCGGCTCGCGTTGGGAGGCTGAACGTCGTCGATGTCGCCGACGACGACAATGCTGTCGTTGTTGCCGTTATCCGGGTTGCCACCGAAAGTGATGGTGCCTTCTCCGCAGCCGCTCAGTAGCGCCACTGTGAGGCAGACAATGCCTAGGTGCCTATTCAGCGGAAAAAACGCTTTCAACGCTCCGCCCTGTCCTCGCCGCAGACTTTCAGTGCAGCGCTCTTTGACGAGACAACATAACGCGGGCGACGCTTGACCTCGTCGTAGATACGTCCGACGTATTCGCTGAGTATTCCCAGGCTGAGCAGCTGGGTACCGCTAAATACTAGAATGACGACCACCAGCGACGCCCACCCTGACGCCGCTGTATCCGAGAACAAGCGCACCGCGATGGTATAGCCGCCGTAGACCAGACCGAGCGAGATAGTGATCGCGCCGAGCATCGATATTAGCCGCAGCGGTACCGTGGAAAAGGAAAAGACGCCGTCGAGAGCGAAGTGGATCATCCGTCTGGCGGCATACTTGGTCTCGCCACCGAAACGTTCGTCGGCATCATAGAGTACCGCCTGTTGAGTGAATCCGAGCCATGGGACCAGGCCACGCACAAACACGTACTGTTCTCTGCAGGCGCGCAGCGAGTCGGCAACGCGCCGGTCCAGCAGTCTGAAATCAGCCCCGCCGGTGGGAACCTCTACCCCGGTCAGCTTGCGTAAGATCCAGTAGTAGATACGTGAGAAAAGCTCTTTGAGTCCGTGTCCACGGTTGCTGGCCCTAACGGTGTAGACCACGTCTTTGCCGTCTTGCCAGTGTTTGAGCAGCGCTGGAATGAGTTCTGGGGGATGCTGCAAGTCGCCATCGAGGGTTACGACGGCATCGCCAGAGGCGTGGTCGATGCCCGCAGCGAGTGCGAACTGGTGGCCAAAATTTCGGGAGAAGTCGATAAAGCGGATGTGCTCGTCGTTGTGTGCGTGTTTCTGCAGCAGTTCTAGGGTATTGTCGCCGCTGCCATCGTTGACGAAAATGATCTCATAGTCACAATCTATAGCCGACAGTACCGACCCGAGTCGTTCTACCATCGCATCAAGACAGTCTTCCTCGTTGTAGACTGGCACGACGATGGAAAGGAAGGGGTGGGTCGGGCGCGTTGAACCCTTCGATACTTGTTCGGTGGCCATATTTTGCTGCCGTGCGTGCTTGGAGTGCGAGCAGCGACTAGTGTAGGGATAGGCTTTCCGCAAGTCTAGTCGAGACCGACCAGTTGGCCGGAAGATTCGGGAATTGGAATAGTGGTGTAATTGCCGGTGATGAGGCTTCTGATTCGTATTGCAGCGGCGGTGCTGGTCGTTGCCGCGCTGTTGCCTCGGGGCGTCGCTCGCCACGATCGCGTCTTGGTTTTTGCCATCGACGGTATTCGTCGCGACTACGCACAGATGCTGATTGACGCCGGTGATATGCCGGTTCTGGCCGATATACTTGATCACGCGTTGCATGGAACTCTACTCGGCGATCATAGCGGCAGTGGTGCGCAGCGTTGGCGCCGGGTGCTTGCTGCGGGCAGCGACCAAGAGGCTTCCTATGTGTGGGAGCGCGTCGCTGAGTTGGGTCGGCGTGGTGTTGCCGTTGCCGTCCCCGGTAGCGACTATCGCAGCGCAGACGGGCTCTTGGTGCTGGCCGGTGCTGATGCTGCCCATGGCTTTGTTGGCAGCAATATCGGCTCCGTCATCAACGCTGCTAGCGCGGCGGTGTCAGGCCTGGAATGGCCATATGCCGTGGCGTCGTCGCGCATCGGCGATACCACCGCAGCCCTGGCCCGCGGACAGCGAAGCGACTGGATCTCGGTCGACCAGTCCGCGCCGGATGGTCGAGAAGGAGTGCTGCGGGCGTACATGCTCGATGACGAGACCACCTATCTGACGCCCATATATACCCGCTCCCGCCCTGTGTCTGATTGGGTCCGCGGTGACTCGGCTATTGCCGGAGATCGCTACGTTCCCGACGAGCCGATTTGGGCGGTATCGTCGTCAAGGGTTGAGGAGTATCTCTACTGGCATGTGCGTGATCTCAGCAAGACCCGAGCGCTTACCGCCGCCGAGTTGGCCGGTGGCGAGTGGCGGCTATTTGTCTATGTCGAGACGCTTCTCGATAGCGTAGGCCGGCTGTTGGTCGAAGGCCGCCCGGAGGCGGTCAGCGCGGCGGGTATTCCGCAGTCGTTACGCGAGGCCTACGCTGAGGTTGATCGGCGCATTGCGCTGCTTTCCTCGGCTGCTGGGAGCGACAGCCTTGTGGTGGTCATAGGACTGGATCCAGCTCCAAGCGCGCCGACGGCCACGCCGAGGTCTAGGTCGCGAAGCCAGGCTAGCCCTGTTGGCTTCTACGCGCTGGCTACTGAGGGAGGGGGCGAGACTCGTCCTGCTGCGCTCGAGCAGGTTGCCCCGACGCTGCTGTATCTTTCGGGCCTTGCTCTATCAGGAGAGACTCTCGCCTCGCCGTTGTCGGGGGTGGTATCGAGGTACTGGCAGCGCGGTTTGCAGCGCGCATTGCTCGAAAGTTCTGCCTCCGCAGAGCTGTTGCCACTCAACGCGGCGACGCTGCGTTCGTTGGGAGCCCTCGAGCCGAAGTTGCCTTAAGTCCGTGGGATTAGCCGCCGGCTGATAACAGCTCGGGCGCCTCGCGGCGCAACCGCGCCAACCAACTCGAATCGGGAAAGTCTCGAGCGAGTAGCGCGGCGTAGTCTCTGGCTCTGTCGGTTTCTTCCAGCTCCGCATAGTTGTGGGCCAAGTGGTAGAGCGTGCCGGCTCCGTAGTCGACGTTGGGGAAGTCAAAACGTAGGCGTTCGTGAGTTTGAATCGCTGCCGCGTGCTGGGCCTTCTGGGTGTAGGCGACGCCGAGCTGATACAGTGCTGTGGCCTGCTTGAAAGTGTCACGATCGGTGCTTACCCAAGCCTCGAGGCGCTCTCCGGCGGCGTCAAAATCGCGCGTACGATAAGCCTCTTGGGCTGCGGCGTAGGCCTGGTCGGGGGCTCTCAGTGCCATGCGCGTCGAGACTCCGCCGGCTATTGCCGAGCCGACGAAGAGCAGCGATAGCAACAATCGGTGGCGTTCGAAGAATCTCAGCGTGGGCAGAAACGGCGCTGCTATCGCCGCTTGCAGCTGCGCCGCAAATCGCGGTTGCAGCCAGCATGTGCCGATCAGCGCCAGCCCGAGCAGGCTGATGGCCAAACCAAGCCAGTCGATCAGGTTTCGCCGGTACTCGATCTCTACGTGTGAAGTGGAGGGGGTTATAAGCATGAAGCCGGGCGAGACCAGGTACAGTGGAGTGCCGTCGGTGACGTGCCAGCGCGGGAAGTACGACACCTTGACGATGTGAGGACGGCCGGGACAGTTGGTGTCGAAGACGATGCGCTGCTGCTCCAGGTGCGAGCTTATGTTGCAATCGTCTGTGTAGGGCTCACGCGGCAAACGTCGGATCGAATCGCTGCGTAGCGTAAACTTGCGCGCCGCCTCTTCGTCTATCATCTCGGCTGGGACCAGCGGGATGTCGAGCAGCTCGTGGTGTTTGAACCAGCGGTAGAAGGCCAGTTTCCATTGAGGCCCGTCGTATAGCACCGGTTGGTTATCTGCAGCGACGACATAACCGGTTTCAGCTTCGGCTATATGGTAGACGGCATAAGCACCGATACGTAGCGTGCGCTCGAATGCGGGGTGTTGGTCATAGGCGTTTTTCGCCTTGTCCGATACCACGATGATGTCACTGGTGTTGTATAAGCGCAGGTGGGGCAGGGCCTCATCCGGGTTGAGTCTCTTGTAGGTGTACTGCGGAAACGGCCCGGAACCCTGTTCGGAGAGTTCGGATTGCAGATAAAAGATGAACGGCGAATTCTGCGAGGCCTGATGGAAGACTCCCTCAAGCGTAGATCGGCCGGAGAAAAGCGGCAGGTTCTCGAAGGCTCGAGACGTACCAAAGCGGTTGTGGGCCTGCGAATGTTCAAACATCACCCGTGGGTCGTTTAGGTCGCCACGGACGTGATCGTTGATGTTCTTGAACAGTTTCCAGGTCGGCTTGCCCTCGTAGCCGCTGTAGTTCCACTCCAGCCACGAGGGGATGTAGCCTAGGTGGGCCTGGCCCCACGCTAGTCCAGCAAGCATGATGCAGCTTGCGAAGACCAGAGGGAAGCGTAGCGAGCTACCCATCCAGAACAGAAAATCGGCTGCGAGCAGGCAGATGAACAGCTGTGATACCGGGATAAAGCGTATGTCGGGGAAGCCGAGCGCTGGCACCACCAAGTAGAGCAGGGCGCCGCCACCAATGATGAAGAGCAGCAGCCCCTGTCGTTCGACGCGAAACTCCTTGATACGCAGCAGCATCGCCAGAGCATTGAGCAGCGATAGGATTGCGACTGGCCACAAGGGCTGGGGTAGCACCTCCTTCCAGTCCTTGATGTTCCAGATCATGCTCCACTCTGAGGTGTAGACCAGCCGCGACGGCAGCGGCAGACCCCAGAAGCAGAGCAGTAGAAAGGCGGCGGCGTAGACCACCAGTACCGGGCGCGCCGAGGTGCTCGCGTGTTTGCGCGGCCAGACGAAAAACAGCGAGTACCATACCGCGGCAAAGAATGAGAAGGTGTGGCTGAGGCCTATGGCGGCGAGTAGCAACGCGGCAAGTGGCCACGAGCCTTTTCCCTGTACAGTGCGATGAAGAACCCCTAGAAATACCAGCGATAGCGTCAAGCCTAGCGAGTGACAGAACTCCCCAGCGAGCACGCTGGGGATGTTGCCTCCCCACATCGAGTTGCCCTGCTGAAGCAGGAAGGGGATGACCGATACTGAGGCAATGATAGAAGCACCACGGCTATAGCCGAGGCAGCGGAACAGGTAGGCAGCGGCGATCGGCAGCAGCGTTGGTCCCAGCAGGGTTACGATCTTGAAGGTCTGTAAGATCGGAAATATCTTGCCGAGTACCACGATGAGCGCGAAGGGCAGGGTCGAGTAGAAATGCAGCACGGGAAACCCTGCGTAATTTCCCATCGTCCAGCCCGTCAGCTGCCCCGAGGGCATGATCTCTTCGGCGAGCAGCTTGGTGGGGTAGAACAGCGAACCCATGTCTCCACCCGAGGTGGTGGTCGGCGCCAGCAGCGCATCCCAGGGGTAGTGATAGAGCAGGAAGGAGCTGGTTCCGCACAGCAGCAGAACCTCGATGATCGGCAGCAGGAGCTCCACCACTGCTGAGGGCGGAGCCTGCCCTCGCGAGCGTTGTCTCCATGCCCCGCCTATCTCGAGGATGACGAGCAACGCTACCAGACCGATCAAGCTCTTGGTCAGGGTTGAACCCTGCAGCGCCCGTTTGGGTGCGACGACGTGCACGACCCCACGGACCAGGTCGGTTTGCGGCGCCTCTTCGTCGCTACTGGTTATCAAGGCGAACACGGCGGTCGTCGATCCGGCCAGCAGGCCGCTGTTGCGGACCTCGATGGGCAGGCGGATGCGGCGTTTCTCGCCGGCCCGGGCTATTCGGGGCTTGCGGTCTAGTTTCAGCGCCGAGGGTGCTTCGATGCGGATCTCGAAGAGGTCGCCGCGCTTGTCGGGCAGGTTGAGGCTCAGCGTGGCCTTGGCCGAGCCCTTGGCTGTAAGATTGGGGATAGCCATCGATCCCGCAATCGAACGCTTACGCTTGTGGTTGACTGAAAACGGAGTGGCCGCCAGGACCTCGAAGGGGTAGGTGTTTTCGTCCTCGTAGGCGACGCGTGTCACCATTACGTAGGAGCCCGGTGCCAGGGCTGCGTCCTGCAGATTAATCGTCCAGCTGTGACTGGCCTTGGGTGCGATTCTAGACAGTGGCTGGCCGCTTGCCCGGGCGTCTCCAAGCAGCACGCTTGGAATTACTCGGTGCGCACTCTCGTCACCGGTGTTGGTCAGTTTCACCGTGACGCTGACGCCGGCAGCGGTATCTACCGTGTTGGTAATGCGAAAGCCTATGGTCCCGGCGACGGCCGGGCCTGCGCCGACCATAGAGGCCGCAACGAGGACTACGACCAAGCAACCGAGCCGGCAAAACCTGGAAGCAACATTCATGAATAGTCCTGGTTAGCCCGCTACGACGTCGTACTGTTCCTGATGGTACTTTTCGGCAACCTTCAGGGTTATGTCGCGGCGCAAACGATCCTGGAGAGCGCGGATGGCGTCCTCCTCCTCGTTGAAGAGATAGCTTATCACGTCGCGGTTAGCACGAACGGTTATGCGTTGCTCCGCCCGTGGCGATTTTGCCGCCAGCCTCTGCACCTTTCGGAGAATCTCTTGGCCCATCGTCTGCACCGACTTGATACGGCCTCGCCCGTCGCAGTAGGGGCAGGGGGTAGAGAGGAGTCTTTCGAGGTTTTCGCGGGTACGCTTGCGCGTCATTTCGACCAGGCCGAGCTCCGAGATTCTCAGAATGCTGGTTCGCGCCTTGTCGCCAGCCAGGGCTCTTTCCAAGGTCTCGGTAACGCTGCGGCGGTTACCAGCATCTTCCATGTCGATTAGGTCGAGAATGATGATGCCGCCGATGTTGCGCATGCGCAGCTGGTTTACGATTTCTACCGCCGCTTCGAGGTTGGTCTTATAGACGGTTTCTTCCTGGCTGCGCTTGCCGACGAAACGCCCGGTGTTGACGTCGATCATCGTCAGCGCTTCGCCTTGGTCGATTACCAAATAGCCGCCCGACTTGAGCCAAACCTTGGGGTCGGTTGCTCGGCTAACCTGGTCCTCGATCCCGTAGCGGTCGAAAATTGGCTCGAGGTCTTCGTACAAACGGACACTCTCGGCCGCGTCCGAGACAAAGTCCTTGACGAAGGCCAGGGTGCGCCTGTGGTCGCTGGGCGAGTCTAGGACTATCTCATCGACATCGCCCGAGAGCATGTCGCGGACGCTGCGCAGCACCACATCGAGGTCGCTGTGGAGTAGCGCCGGTGCCTTTTTCTCGGCCGCCTTAGCGCGCACCTCTTGCCAGCTGCGCTCGAGCGCGCGGACATCGTCGGTTATGTCTTGTTTGGCGACGCCCTGGCAGGCGGTGCGGACGATGATGCCACTATCCTTGGGCTTGGCCGCCGAGATGATATCGCGTAGCCGACGTCTCTCGCGGTCACCGTCGATGCGTTTTGATACCCCTATCTGGTAGCCCGTGGGCATGAACACCAGGAATCTGCCCGGCAGCGACACGTGCGATGTGATCCGGGCACCCTTGGTGCCCATGGGTTCCTTGGCCATCTGCACGATGAGTTCGTCGCCCTTTTTTAGTTTTTTCTCGATCGGGAGATGGTCGCGGACGGGTTTGCCATCGTCGTACTGGATATCTTCGCTGCCGTCGTCTTCGCCTTCGGTTGCCTCGTTGGTAACCACATCCGAGGCATGGAGAAAGGCGGCCTTTTCGAGACCAATATCGACGAAAGCCGCCTGCATTCCCGGCAGCACGCGCAGCACCTTGCCCTTGTAAATGTTCCCGGCCACGGCTTCGTCGGAGCTGCGTTCGATATGCAGCTCGGCGAGCACGCCGTTCTCGAGAAGCGCTACGCGCACCAAATTGGGGCTGGAATTAACGATGATCTGCTTGCGCACGCTCGATTCTCCGCTCGGTTATGCCACCAACGCCGTTCGTTATTCTCTTAGGGGCAGCAGCGGGTGGTGGCACGCTGTGGCTGTGGCGTGGCTACCCCCAACTGCGCGCTGTCGGGATGTGGTGGCGGTGAGCAGGGAAAACTACCACAGCAGGCTTCCATGGCAATGGCGAAGCGCCCGGCTGCGGCGGTCTCTCCTTGACTGCTGGAGCGGCGCTGATAGCCTTTTTCGGTGTCTACCACGGCAATAGCGCTAGGCGGGCCTATGGTCCTGGGCGGTAAGACCCTGGTGCTCAACCGCTCCTACCTGCCGGTTCACGTGACTACAGTGCGTCGAGCCTTCTCGCTTCTGTACCGAGGGGTGGCCAAGGCGGTCGATGAGGAATACCGGACTTTCGGCTTTCACGACTGGTCGGAGCTGTCGACGCTGGGCTGTGAGTCGATTGGCTTGGTCGACCACTTCGTGCGTGTCCCGCGGGTCATACTGCTGGTTTCCTTCGATAAGGTGCCGCGCCGGGATGTCCGATTCAGCCGCCACAACATCTTCGTGCGCGATGCTGGGATGTGCCAGTACTGTGGCCACCGTAAGGCGCGCAACGATCTCAATCTGGACCACGTGGTCCCCCGTGCGGCTGGGGGGCTGACGACCTGGGAGAACATCGTCTGCGCTTGTATAGACTGCAACCGGCGCAAGGGCGGGCGCACCCCCGAGCAGGCGGGCATGAAGTTATGCCGTAAACCCAAGCGTCCGGCGTGGACGCCGTTTGTGGCGCGCAACCTGGCGTCTGCCTGCTACCGGGAGTGGCGTCCATTCCTCAGTGGTATCGACGGTGCCTATTGGAACGTAGAGCTGGACACCGACGAATAGACTACTACGCTGTGTCTAAGCTGTGTCCGACCGGCTTGACCCTCGAGATTTGAGCATGGAATACTGAGTGGACACGTGTCTACATATTCGGCCGCGACCGTGGAAGTGGGGTTGTAGGTGAGGATCAAGCGGCTTCAGTTACAAGGGTTCAAGTCCTGTATGGATAAGACGGTCCTGGACTTTCCGCCAGGGATCACCGGAGTGGTGGGTCCAAACGGCTGTGGGAAGTCCAACATCGTTGATGCGCTGCGCTGGGTTCTGGGTGAGCAGAGCGCCAAGCACCTGCGCGGCGAGCACATAGAGGACGTCCTTTTTTGTCGTCACGCACGGTACTGCGCGGCACTACCATCATC
>CAZPPZ010000005.1:0-37745 GCA_964588545.1 uncultured Myxococcales bacterium
TAGGGCTACGGCCAAAAGGTGCGACGGTGCGCCTAACCATAGACAACGACAGCGTTGATGACCGCGACATCGAAGATTTGATCGAAACCGTCGAGGTCAAACCTCTCGAAGTCGAACACACTCGCATCCGTAATGTCCCGCTACCCAAGCTCGCGAGCATATCTGTACCCAGACCGAGTTCGGCGAGACTTGCGCGCATCAACACACGTTTTACTCCCACCTCGGGCAGCGTCGGATCGTTGTCGGGACAGTTTGGTAGTTTCATCGGCGGCCTGCGCAAGAGCGGCCTTGATGTCGCCCTGGTCATCGACGCCACCGCAAGTATGCAGCACGTCATCGATGACATTAAGGAGCGAAGCGTCGCCATCGTCGAGCAGATCCAATCACTAGTGCCAATAGCGCGTGTCGGCGTAGTCGCGTTTCGTGATCGTGGCGAATCGTTCGTGGTGCGTTGGACAGATCTGAGTTTTCACGGGAACAAGATAGAGGACTTCATCGTCGGGCTGAGCGCCGAGGGTGGCGGAGACTGGGAGGAAGGAGTCCGTGAAGGTCTCGAAGCGGCGATGGATGAACTTAGTTGGCGTCGACGTGCCAAGCGCGTGATCATCATCGTCGGCAGCTCACCTCCGCACAAAGAGGATATGCAGCCGATTAGGGACCTCGCGCGTGAATTTCGCGATGCAGGCGGCACCATCAGTGCAATCGACCTCACCCAGCGCATGCACGAAGAGTATGAACGGAGCATGCACACCTGGCTCTACGGCGCACCGCCAGACACGATTACCCCGCTCCCGCCTTTCTACTCCCAAGTACGTGACAGCTACGACGCGATCGCCAACAACGGTGGCGGAGAAATGGTCGCGCTGGGGAGCGATCAAGAACTGGCCGAGCAAATTCTATACTTCGCGTTCGGATCACGCTGGCAGAAGGAAGTAGCCCGCTATGCCGATAAATGATCGTGGTTGAACAAGACTCACAAGGAGATTGGTGATGAGAATCCGAATTATTGCTACCGCTGCCATGGTCGTGATGAGCACAACCGCCTGGGCACAAACCGCTGCCTCGCAGGCTACCGGCCTAAATTACACGATGATCGATCTGATCAAGTTTGGCGGCTGGGTTGGCTACATAATCATCTTGCTCTCGGTCGTGGCAGTCGCATTGGTGTTCGAATACGCGCGAACCATCCGCCCCAAAGCCCTGGTTCCCGACAACGAAACCGAAGAACTCGAACGGCTCATTGCCGGCGGAGACTACGATGAAATCATCGCCCGCCTCGACTCCAACGACTCTTCGTTTCTGTCGACTGTTGTTGCCCGCGGCGTCAAGGAGCGTGAGCGCGGATACGATGCCGTAGTAAAATCCATGGAAGACTCCGGTGACGAGCTCACGGGTGGCTTACTCAGGAAAATTGAGCACCTGAATATCATCGCCAACATCGCCCCCATGCTGGGATTGCTCGGAACGGTTATGGGCATGGTCAATTCGTTCAACCAAATCTCAGTCTCTGTTGGTGGCGTTGATCCGCGCCGGCTGGCCAGTGGGATCTTCGAAGCTTTGATGACCACCGTAATGGGGCTGATCGTGGCTATCCCATCGCTCTACGCCTTCGGAATTTTCCGCAACCGCGTCGATGCTGTTGTCGCCGAGGCCACGACCATAGCCGAAGACCTGGTAGCGCCGCTCAAGAACGGAGGTCAAGACACGAAGTGAAAGCCGGGCGATCGCACAGATCACGATCGGTAGTCTTCAAGGTCACCGCGATGATCGACATGGCATTCCTGTTGATCACCTTCTTCATCATGTCGATCCGTTTTGGACAGCAGGGAGAAGAACTGGTCACGCTCCCCAATGCCGATCAGGCTAGCGAGGTCACCGACGATCGTATCGAGCTGATAACCGTCAACGTAACCCGTGACGGTGTCTACATTGTCAATGGTACCGAACACTCGAGCAGCGCCATACGTCGTTATCTGGAACAACGTAAGAGCGATCATAGTCGCATCGAAGTGGTAATTCGCGGGGACCATCGCAGTGAATTCAATAGCGTGCAGCGTATCATGCGCATGAGTGCCGAAGCCGGCATCTCCGACGTCAGCCTTGCAGCGCTGCAGCTTACCGAGGCTGACGCCGTGAGCACGGGGCGGTGATCATATGAGACGATCGCGATTCGCCCGGCCCGGAACCACCGATACCGACTTGCAGATGGCACCGCTGATCGACTGCGTGTTCTTGCTGCTTACGTATTTCTTGTTCACGATTTCTTTGTCGACGGTCGAAGGGCTGCTGCCGGCTGAACTCGCACTAGGTGATGATTTCCAAGAACAAAAGCTCGATCTAGACGAGACTCACGACGAGGTGGTGGTCCGCATCGTCCAGACCGGAACCCGCGCGCAATACTTCATCGACGACTGGCCCGCCGCAGATTTCGCAGCCGTCGCACGCCACCTCGGCGGTCTTTCTCCCTCGACCATCGTCGTGATCGATGCTGGCGCGACTGTAGCCTACAAACACGTAGTCGAAACCTACAACCGCTGCCTGCAACTCGGCATCGAGCAGGTAGTGTTTCCCTTGACGGGCACCACGACATCAGCGACGGTGGCGCCGCGGCTATGATCACTGTGCGCCTTGGGGCAGCTGCTTGCCTGGTCACCGCGGCTCTGTTGTCGGTGCCACCTTCCAGTGGTGCTTCCACGACGACGCCAGGCCGTCTGCAGGCGGAGATTGCTCGTGTCACGACCACCGAGAGGTCGCTGGCAATCCAAGACTGGGACAACGCTGCTGAAACCCGCTTGGTAGAACGCATTGACGAACTCGCGGATACTTTCCACGAATTCGCGGCCGATGGCACCGCCACACCGAAGATCGCCAGAGAGTTGATCTCGCTGGCTGAGGCCGCGCATCGACGCTACGCGGACGTGTTAGCAGCAATGCAAGCAGAGGTTATCCGCATCGATGGTGATCTCGAAGCCGTACAGGACAGTCCCGCATGGCAACAACGCGAGCTGTTGGCAATGCGGCTTCTCTACCGTCTCAACTGGCTCCGCTATGAGAGCGCGATGCGCTACGAAACAACCCCGGCGGTGCGCAAGCGCCTGCTCCAGCAAGCTCAAACAGGGTTCTCCGAGTTTCTCGGCTCGGGCGATGCCGAACTAACCGTCGAGTCGTTACTCGGTCACGGACTGACGGTCAAAGCTCTCAAGAACTACACAACGGCTATTGCCGATTTCCGTGCAGCTCTGGCAATGAAACCCTCTGCCGAGCTAAGCACTCGGTTGCTCGTCCCGTTGGTCCAGGCCTTGCTCGCCAGTGACGATCTCACAGCTGCGTTGTCGAACAGCAGCAAGCTTCTGGGCAAAGCCAAACGCGGAGAGCTACGTTCGCAAGCACTGTTTCTGCACGCAAAAACCCTGCTGCTTGTGCTGCGAGAGACGCGCGGCACAGCCGCGGCGGCCAAACTACGTAAACAAGTGGCGCCAGTGTTGGAGCAACTCTACGGCCGCAGCGACTACTGGAAGTCCAAGGTGGTCCAGCTCATCGACTCCGGGGTCGACTCTCCCGAGGCCTGGCAGGACGCGTCCTCGAGTGGTTTCGTCAGCTGGTTGGTTGCTGACTCGTTGCAACGCCGAGGCCAGTGCGACGCTGCCCGCAAGCTCTACACCACGCTGCTCGAAAGCGACGCTTTCACCGTCGAATCTCATTTTGGTCTTGGATCATGCGCTTTCCGCGATGGTAACTATGGTGAAGCTATAGATCGTTTCGCTGCCTACCTCGACAAGGCCGACGCTGGCGATCCAAACCATGACAAAGCCGCTTACCTGCGCTTCAAAGCCGGCGAATCCCTCTACCTCCAGAGCGACAACGAGACCACTGAGGCCGCGCGGGCAGCCGAGCAGCGTTATATAACCTTGTTACGCGACTTCATCGATCGAGCTCCCGCCCACCCCAGTCTCTTCGAAGCCTGGTACCGTCTGGGTGAGTGGTACCGTGGCAATCACCAATATCTAGAATGCGCCGAGGCCTTTAACCACGTGAAGGGCGCTGCTGCTTTTGAAATCAAAGCGGGATTCTTGTCGGGCCAGTGTTATGTCGAAGCAGTTCTAGCAACCCCCGAGGGCGAGGCCCCAGCCAGCGGTTTGGTGAAGCAGGCGGTTGCTCGACTCGACGGTTTTCTCGAAGTGGCCGAGAAGTTCTCGACAAACGGATCGCCGGACAGAGCGATGTTAGTACGCCCACTGGCCGCTAAGGCCGTGGTTATGGCGGCAGCGGTAATCTCGCGCGGCAATACCGGAACGATGTCAGATAGACTCGCCCGGCTGCGCGATTTCGAGCAACGCTTCCCGAACCAGACCTCGTTACTTCCGGAAGTTTACTCGTTACGAATCGTCGCATTGCGCGAACTCGGCGAGCTCGACAAAGCGGGTATAGAACTCGAACGACTGTTGGATCTAGACAACGACGCCGTTTACCGCGGAGACTCGCTGAAGAAGCTCGGCTTGGTCTTCCTCGAGGAAGCCGCCAAACGCGATGAGCAAGGCGATACTAGCGGAGCTTTACACAGCCGCCAAGTTGCCCTGAGTGTGTACCAACACCTACTCGAAGACACGCGAACTGCCGACCCCAGCGACAGTGCGATCGACGCTCTAGAAAATCTCGTGGAAGACTTACGCTCGCAACTCAGAGCACCATAACCACGCTCAGAATTCGACGATGAAGCCTTCGGTTTCGCCCGTGGCAGAATCGATCAAGGTAATTCGCGCGCGGTCGTAGTTGCCCACTTGGTAGTAGAGAAACCCCGTGACCCGGTCGCGCGGACGCAAGCGCGCGCCACGTAGTCGGCGCTCACGAATGATGCGACTCGCGGCGCGTACATCGCCAAGTTCACTCGGCGCCGACGCTTCTACCGGACCTACCTCGCTACTCGGCTGAGCCGAACCCGCAGCGATCATTCCGCGGTTATAGGCCAGCAATCGCTCGACCGCAGCCGAAGCGCTAAGGGGATAGGCGCGGCGTCGACTACCTGCTTCGCGCAAAGCGATGTCAGAAGGATCGAACTCGTAAACACGCTTGGTCCCGTTGGTTATAGAAACCTTTACCGGGAGAATTCCAGCGGCACTCAAATCGGCGTCAAAATCCAGAACCGTCGAAAAGCCGTGCACGGGCTCGAACACCACCGATACACCAGCCGCGACTTCTTCGCTTGACGTGGCGGTATTGCCAGAACTATGCGGCTTCGCAGAACTCCCCGCGCTCGATCGACCAGTTGCCACAGAACCCGTCGCTTCCTGCTTGACCAGCCCGGTAATCTGGCCAGCTTTGCGCTCGACCGTGAGCTTGCCGCGACCGATCACGCCGAGAAATATTCCACGCTCAAACTCGTGCTGACTCGCCCCCACGCCGCTCGAATCGGCAACGATATGCACACCGTCTACGTCACAACGGATACGGACCTCACCGCTCGTCGTTCCACGCCCGTCGCTGCGTTTTCCGCGCACATAGCCAGGCGTTCCGGGCTTGGCCAACTTGAACCCAGTAATGATCATCTTCATGCCGAGCATGGTATCGTGAACATAGTGATTGGCCTGTTCACAGGAGAGTTCGCCGGTATGGACCTCGTAGGACTTTGAAACCGGACCACTACATCCGGCAGCCACGGCTACCCCGGTAGCAGCGAGCACCAGCCAACCGCGTCGCCAGCTTGTTTGGCCGAGCATGCGGGTAAGCATAACGCCATCACCAGCGAATTGACAGAAGCTTTAGTTGCGCAGAGTCGCGATCAGTAGCAAGGCATTCTCTGAAATCGCCGTGGCATTTAGCAACGCAACCGTAACGAAGGCCGGCTCGAGGATCCACACCGTTACCTCAACACCCGGAACGACGGCAATTCCGCCGAGAATCGCTAGTACGTAGTTGAACACTCCCGCAGCGTGTCCACGGGTCGAGCGAGCAAATTCAACACCACGCTGATGAGACACCGCCCAGCGCAACATGTAGGCGCCAAACGAGCCCACAAGAGTCACTAATGGAAGCCAGTTGGCATACTCCCAGTAGCGAGTGGCACTGCCGGTGGCCGGATCACTCCACACAGAGATCAGTGCAAACCCAAAAAAACACTGCGCCAGAAACACGGCGTCACAGACATTGTCGACGAGCCGGCCGACACCGTTGTCGGCAGCGCGGGCGCGAGCCACTTTGCCATCGTAGTAATCGAGACCACAGGCCACCAGAACAACGGGCAAGACCAAATATGACTGAGGCGCGGAAGACAGCTCGGACAGTACCAGCGTGCCCAAGAACACCCTGGTTATACTCAACAGGTGCTGCGCTGCGATAATGGTGCTACCGCACGTGCGTGTCCCAACACGCAAAGTGTCCGTCAGCGATCCGCTGGGGCGGCGAATCCTCTACCAGTGACAACAGATAGACACCGCTCTCCTTGTCCACACGGTCTCCGTTTTCTCGCGCCATGTGCCCAGCAAAGGTGATGGTCTCTCCATCGGGGGAAATCAGTGGATGCGAAGTAGCAAATTGATCGAAGAACCAGCAGAAGTAGACCAGTTCGCGGCTGGGGTAGAAACGCGAGTTTAACGTGCGCCGCACTCCCTCCACACCAAACACCGACCACTCCATACCACCGTCGTCGTTGAACCCGATGGATATCAGACGACGCGAACACGGCGACCAGAAGAATCCCACGACGTTCTTTTCACAAACGACTTCGCTACGACCGGTACGTACATCAACCAAGCTCACACCGGTGAACATGTGTGGGGTTTCACCCAAGGCTTGGCTAATCGCAAGATAGCGTCCATCGGGGGACCACAACAAAGCACTGTGGCCCTCTACCTGGGAGACGATTTCAGTAACGCCGTCGGCCGCGCGATAGAACGCAAGGTGCTCGTGTCGCCCGTCGCTAGCGTCGATATAGGCCAAGCGCTCACCATCAGGGGACCACGCTGGAGTACGAAACTCGCCGGGTTCCAGTCTTGCGATTTCTTCACGATCGCCGCTGGTGGTACTGAAGATAGACAGTCTCGCGTCTTCGCAAACCGAACGGCTACCACCAGCGTGAACCGCGATCAGTGGCTGCTTGGGTGCCCAAGACCAAAACAACGGCGACCCCGACTCAAGCAGCACCGTGCGTCCGGGGTGGTTGATATCGGCGGTCTCCAAACGCAGTCCCTTGTCATCTTGGAGGAGCAAAGCGATCCGCGTCGAATCCGGAGACCAGCTCTCACAGATCGGGGCAGCGCCACGCATTCGCCAGATCTCGTGCATCGCCACACCGTCAGGCGCGACGGCATAGAGGCCGGCCTCGGGGCTCTCCCCCGGACGTACGCCGAAACAGGCCACCAGCGAGCCATCCGGCGAATACGACGGCCATACGTAATAGAGCCGCTCGCTAGAGTCACCGCCTTGCCAGCCCCAGGTCAGGCGTTTTGGCAGCTCGGCCGCATCCGCTGACGGCTTGGCGTCGGCTTGGTACAGATCACCGTCGTCTCCGACAAATACCAGACGACAATCCTCACGTTTTACTGTCGCGAGCTCGGCCAGTAGCCCACCCTCCACGTCCACTCATCTACCCCCACTCCCCGAGACTCCGGCAATCGCCAAAGCACAGTCGAGCCCTAGGGCGTCCACTCACCACCATCAAGAAACAGAATCACTAGGTCCCGCCTCCTGACTCAACCTCGATACGCTGCTTGCGCGACGACCGCCGTCGCAGCAACACGTACAGCGCACCTTCTCCACCATCGCACGGTCGCGCCGTCACAAACGCCAAGACACTACGTGCACTAGGGCCTCGCGCTAACCACTGTGGAATGTTCTCACGTAGCACCCCCACCTGGCCTGGAGAGTTACGGCCCTTCCCGGTGATCACCAGCACACATTGTTCCCCCCGACGTTGCACATACGAAAGGAAGTCATCAACCGCGTCTCTTGCATCGTCGAACGCCATGCCATGAAGGTCAATATGTGAACGCACGGCGAACTCGCCGCGCTCGAGCTTGGCGAGCGTTTCTCGGCTTACGCCCTGACAACGGCCGCGAATGAACTGGTCGGAAAATCGTACGTCGAAATAATCATCGGCGGTAAAATCTATGTTCTCGTCGCGATTGCGCAGGCGCGAACCAAGACGTGTGTGCGGATAACCAACACGAGTCGGTCCCGAGCCGCCCTCTAACGGCACCGCGTCGGCGATAGCATCACGAAAAATTTCTTCTTCACTGCGCGTGCGTAGCGACGCAGCGTTCTTGTCATCGCAGAGGCGCTGAGTGTGCGGCGCTGCACCGTTGTGCGTAGTTCGCCGTCGATTGGCCGCAGCGATACGCCGCTTGAGTTTCTTCAGATGCACCGTGAAGGGATTGTTGAACGGCGCTTGTGCGGATTTCTTCGGGCCGGACACCGCTGCCTCCGGACCAAGTCTCAAAAACAGACTGGCCGCTGTCTGCACACACTACACGCATGGCGCTTGGTCACGCAATAGTATGAAGTCGGTAGCCCGGCTATGCTCGGTAGCTATGACAGATCACGCCAAATGTTCGCTGTTCCTCCCCCAGGCCATGTTGAGCTATGCACAGCTGCTCGAGCGCACCCGCCTGGTCGAAAAGCTCGGTTATGAGGGCATGTGGGTGGTCGACCACATGTGGGCCGGAGGTATGCCGGAGCTGGATTTTCTCGAGGGATGGACGGCCATCGCAGGGCTGGCCGCGCAAACACAGCGTCTGCGCCTTGGGGTGCTTGTGACCTGCAACTCCTATCGCAACCCGGGTATGCTCGCCAAGAGCGTGGCCACTGCCGACCACATTAGCGCTGGGCGCATAGAACTGGGCATCGGAGCAGGGTGGATGGAGGCGGAATACCGCGCCTACGGTTATGATTTTCCGTCGATCGGCGTTCGCCTAGCGCAGCTCGAAGAATCGCTCGAAATAATCACCCAGTTATTCACCCGGGAACGCACGAGCTTCGCCGGCAAACACTATACTTTTACTGACGCTCCGTTCGCGCCAAAGCCAGTCCAAGAACCATTGCCGATAACCATTGGCGGTGGTGGTACCCGGGTGCTGATGCGCCTAGTGGCCCGCTACGCAGCGCGCTGGAACTGTCCGATGCCCACTGCGGTGCGCTTGACCGAGCATCTCGAAGCCCTGGCCGCTCACTGCGACGCGATCGGACGAGACCCAAGCGAGATCACCATTGGCGAACAAGTCGCGGTGGTGCTTGGACGCGACGATGCCGATCTCAAGAGCAAACGCGAGCTCGCCGAGCTCATGATCGGTGGCTTCGTCGACATCGATACTCTTGCAGTATGCGGCACGCCCACTGCCGTAATCGATGGTTTGCGCAAGAAGATGGGCGCGGGAGTCAGCGACTTTGCTGTTCTGCTGGGAGATCTCGGCAGCCCCGAGAGCATCGAACTGTTCGCCACCGAAGTAATGCCGCATCTGCAGGCGGACTAGCCTGGAGCGTTCATGACACGCTCTGGCTTTGAGCCTCGGCTTCTCTGGCATGCTGAGCGTTGATTCGCATGTAGTCGACAAACTTCTCCACCGCCGGGCTAAAGTGCTTGCCGGTGCGGTGGATAATACCAATCGGCCGGTCGATATCCTTGTCGGCGAGCTCAACCTTCACGATTGATCCCGAGCGTACCTCGTTCTCACACGATTTCTCAGGAATCACCGCTACCCCGGCACCAACCTCGACCAGACGTTTGACCATCTCGATGTTGTCGAGTTCGGCAACATGCTGAACTTCGACTTCTTTCTCGGCAAACACACGATCAAGGGCGGTACGAGTAGGAATTCCCTTCTCAAAACCCACAAATTTCTCGTGATCTAGTTCGTGCACCGGTACCTCAACCTTCTCGGCTAACGAATGAGTGGGGGCACATACCAGCACCAAACGGTCGCTGCGAAAATCAAGCACAGTGATCTGAGCTCGGGCAGTTGGATAGGCGACAATACCGAGGTCGACGTTGCCACGCAGAACCTGCTCGTAGATATGGCTGGCGCGGTCATACTCGAGATAGACGTTGACATGCGGGAAATCCGCGAAGTAAGCCTTGAGCGGCTCGGAGAGTTCATAGAGACCAACACTGTGCACCGTGGCTACACGAATGCTGCCGGTAATGACATTGCTCAGTCCCTGCAGCCGCGACTCCATCTCGTTGAAGCTGAGAAGCATCTCGCGGCTGGCTTGGTGAAGGATCTCACCGGCAGCCGTCGGCCTCACGCTACCACGCTTACGCTCGAGAAGACGCTTGCCGTAGCGTTCCTCTAGTCCACGAATCTGCTGGCTTACGGCAGATTGGGTAATGAAGTTTTGCTCCGCCGCAAGTGAGAAGCTTTGGTTCTCGACGACATCACAAAATATTTTCAACGTCTCTATATGCATAGTGCCTTTTTATCACTTTAGCTTAAGTTAAATCAGCGCTGCGCGTTCACGGCTAATAACCTGCCAGTTTTTGCCCCAAATGTAAACGCGAATCTAATCGTGGAGTGAAGCTGGCCTTCAGCATGTGCAGCAGTGGCCTGGGCATTTCCTGCCGCCGCCAGCAGTGCTAAACCAATGGAATGCCGGCGCGTCGCTTGAACGTAGTGGTGCTGATGGGGGGGATCTCGGGCGAGCACTCGATCTCGCTGAGGTCAGCGGCAACCGTAATCCCAGCTCTACGCAGCGCCGGCCACAGCGTCTACAGCGTAGCCATCAGCAAAGCCGGCCAGTGGCTACTCGGCGATCACCGCGACCTCCTAGAGCAGGCTCGCAGCAGCCTGGTGGAGGTCGACGAAAGCCACGGTAGCCCCGTCGCGCTGGCCCGCAGTGCTGCCACGACCCGACTAGTCCTACTCGATGATGCCACCGCCGGCCACCAAGCCACCGATTCCGACATCGACGTGGTATTTCCGGTGCTGCATGGGCCAGGAGGAGAAGACGGCGCGATTCAGGGACTGATCGAGACTGTCTCGCTACCGGTTGTTGGTGCCGGCTGCAGAGCTTCGGCCTTGGCCATGGACAAGCTCGCGATGAAAACCCTGTGCGCCGGCGCCGGGGTTGAACAAGTGGAGTTTCTTGCGGCAGGCGGGCGCAGCAGCGCCGAGCTCAGTCAGGCCATAGAGCAGAGCTTCGGCCTGCCTTGTTTCGTCAAGCCTGCCAACCTGGGCTCCTCGGTGGGTATCTCGCGAGTCGAGCGGCGCGATCAACTAGAAGAGGCACTAGGCGAAGCACGTAGATGGGATCGGCGCGTCATAGTTGAGCAGGCTGTTGATGCCCGAGAGATCGAAGTCGCGCTCTTAGGTGGCGGCCAGCCGCAGATATCACCCCCAGGTGAGATCGTAACTGCCCACGGGTTCTACGATTTCGCCGCCAAGTACATCGGCGACGAGACCAAGCTGATCGTGCCCGCCAAGCTTGGCACTGCCCAGTTAGAGCAAATCCAGGCGATCTCCCTGAAAGTGTGGCAACTCATCGGCTGCCGCGGCATGGCGCGAGCCGATTTCTTCGTCGAACGCGGCAGCGGCCGCGTACTCTTCAACGAATTCAACACTATACCGGGCTTTACCGAGATAAGTATGTATCCTCGGCTGTGGCGAGAGGCAGGGGTTTCGATCGGCGAGCTGTTAGACCAGCTGCTCACTATCGCCCTGGATAGCACCAAGACGCCCTAGCCTCGGCATTGGCGCACACGGGGCAGGCTGAAACATCCTTGACCCAGGCGCGTCGTCTGGACTAAAGTTCCACAACCGGGTCCACCCGGACCTCACCGATGCCGGTATCGCTACAGACTAGATTAACCGCCACTGCCAGGTTCACCGCACTCATCATCGTCGGGAGCGTTGTCGGCTATCTGCTAAGCTCTCGGCCTGGCCCAGTCGCCACCGCCACACAGACCGAGCTACCGGCAAAGCTCGCCTTGCACCCGGCCGTTGCTGCCAAGCAGGCGGATTCAGGCTCGGGTAGAATCGTGCCGCCACAGGCCGCTGCCGCGCCAACGCTAGCCGCTGCCCATCAGCCGCCGCCACAGGCTCAGCAGGCTGACGCCGCAGCAATCGCAACAGAGTATCTGCTCGAGGGGCGTGACCTGATCTCGGTGGGCCAGTGGGCTGCCGCAGTAGAAGCCTTTCAGCTGGCGGTAGAGATCGATTCGAGCGCCGAAACCAATGGCGCCCTCGGAGCGCTATACTTCCGCTTGGCCGCAACCAGCAAAGCCTACGCTCACCTAAACCGCGCTGTGGAAATGGATCCGCACGACGCCAATCGCTGGATAGCCCTGGCTAATGTGCTGCAGCTTCGCGGCAACCCAGCAGAGGCCCGGCAAGCCCTGAGGCGGGCGCGCCTCATCGAGCCGGGCTTATCGATCGAACACGACTCAAGTGGCTTCGCCTACCGAGCCGATCAAGCTCCGGGGGCCGTGTTCCACGCATCTCGTTACATTCCGTCGGATATCACTAGGAGGACTCCAGGATGAAATCATTACTCGCAGCGGCTCTGTTGGCCTTAACAGCGGCCACGCTCAGCCCTACGATGGCAACTGCAGATTGCAACGGCATTGTCGGCGTCGACTGTGTTGAGCACCTCGGCAACGGCAAGAAGGGTTCGTCGTTCCGCATCACCATTCCCACTAACCCACCATGGAACGGCGACATGGTTTTGATCAACCATGGCTTTGATCTCGACCCCCTCAGCATCCGCCCGCACGGGTCGTGCAGCAATGGCAGCACCATCGCCTGCACTGTTGATGCTGACTGTCCGGCCAGTGGCACCTGCAAGACCATATCCTATTTCGGCCTCGACGAGGGGCTGCTCCCGCAAGGTATAGCGGTGGCGGCTTCAACCTACAGCTTGACCGGCTGGAGTGTTTTCCAGTCGCGCAAAGACCTCGCCGACATGCTCAAGTTCATGAAGAAGGAGCCTTCGATCGGAAAGCCGCAGCGGGTGATCATTACCGGATTTTCGATGGGCGGTGGCGTAACCATCGATGCTTCGCTGAGGATCAATCCAAAGAAGATTGCGGGCATAGTGCCTATGTGTCCCGCCGCTGGTGGTGGTGGGCCAACCTGGGATACTGCCCACGACCTTCGTCTGATCTACGATTACATCTGCGCCGGCGTCTCCGGCGGTCAATTCTTCAGCGTCAGCGACGAGGGAGATCCCATCGATCAAATCGGATTGGCCCTGCGCGTAGATGCCTGTCTTGGTGCTCTGGGCTCTCCCACGCCTGAGCAGGCGGCTCGTATGGCAGATTTCCGCGCTTTCACCGGCCACACCGGGACCGACTTCGAAGCCATCGTCATAATGGGCTTTGCCACTCAGGGCATGTTCGATTTGGTTCAGGATCGCAAGAAACTCAAGGGACGCCGTTTCGGCTTTAACGAGGGCGTGACCTATAGCGTCGATGCCGCCGTCGATGCCGGCATCGAACGTGTTGCTGCGGGCAAGGGGCGCAAGAAAATGGCCAAGAACTACTTGCTCGACTACACCAGGGGAAAAGGACGCAAGGTCAACTATCCCATCGTCCACCTTGCCAACGACGACGACTTCCTGACGGTTCCGCCTTTCCAGCGGGTGTTCCAGAACGCCTTGACTATCGGTGGCCACCCGTTCACCTCAGCGTTCGTCGCTGCCGGTGGACACTGCAACTTCACCGTCGAAGAAATAACCGGAACCTTCGATGCTTTCTTTGCGTGGCTCGATGGTGGACCACAGCCCAGCGATTCCGACATCGAAGCGGCCTGCCTCGCGCTGCCTAGCGGAGATGCGAGCACCTGTCGCTTCTCCATCGGCTTCGTACCTCCGCCGCTCGCCGACCGCATACCGGCACGAGCCGATTGGCCCGCAGCGGCTCAGTAGCCCAACCCAAGCGGCTGGTATTCTGACGTCGTTCAGCGCGCAGGTGCCAGCCGCTCGCGCAACTCTCGCCTGAGTATCTTGCCGGCAGCGTTCTTGGGCAGAGCAGTAACGAAATCTACCGACCGTGGCTTCTTATACGCGGCGATTTGCAACCCGCAGTGTCTTGCAAGTTCTTCGCCATTAACCTGCTTTCCTGGTCGCAGTACCACGAAGGCATGAACAGACTCGCCCCACTCTGGACTTGGACGGCCGACCACGGCCGACTCAAGCACCGCCGGATGCGTAGATAGCGCGCTCTCTACCTCGCGAGGATAGACGTTGAAGCCACCACTGACGATCATGTCGTGGAGCCGATCAACGATGACCAAATAACCATCAGCGTTACGATACCCCACATCTCCGGTGTGCATCCAACCGTCGCTATCAAGACCCTTGAGGTCAGCACTACCAGCATCGCCACACCTCCAGTATCCACTCATGGTGTTAGCGCCGCGTACCCACAACTCCCCCGGCTGGCCCGCCACGGCCTCGCCGCCACTCGGGTCAACCACACGCACCTCGCCCACTTCCGTTGGTCGACCGCAAGACTGCAACCGCTCGCGCCAGCGTTGATCATTTTCGCTATCGCGGCGCCGGTGATCGTTGCGCGACAGCGCCGCTACCGGCCAGGTAGACTCAGTCAAACCGTAGATCTGCACAAAAACCGGGCCGAGCAGATCCAGCCCAGCGATCAAGCGGTCGACGGGCATCGATGCACCACCGTATACAATGGTGCGCAGACTCGACACTTTGGCGACTTCACCCGTGGTCGCGAGCCGCTCGATTAGGCGAATTAGCATGGTGGGAACCAAGAACATCGCAGTTACTGCACGGCTCGCGACTATCTCGATCAAGGCAGCAGGCGTGAAACTCGTACACAGTAGCGCGCGTGCTCCAACCGCCACGTGTGGCAACAGCATTGCGCCACTCGCGTGGGTCATCGGTGCTACCTGCAGAACAACATCATCTCGATCCAGTGGCTCGATCACTCGAGTAACGGCCGCCACCGAGGCGTCATAGCAGCGCCGCGGGAGCACCGCGCCCTTGGGCCGACCCGAGGTTCCTGAGGTATAGCGAATACGCACACCATCTTCCGCAGCTGGTGCTGATCCAGCTGAGTGCGCAGCGTCAGGACTTGCTGCCGAAGCCAACAGCTGCCGCCAGTCATCGTCATCGCCGCCGATGGTAACGATTAGACAGCCCCCGGGTAACATCACATTCTTGATCAACGCCAGGTGACGGCAGCCGACGATTAGCACCGAGGGCTGTGCATCGGCGAGAATCTCTTCTAACTCGCGAGCTGATGAGCGCACGTTGAGCGCGACCCACCAGTATCCCGAATGCAGACATGCCCATTCGCTGATGACCATTTCGATCGAGTTGTCCAAGAGAACAGCGAGTCTCGCAGGCGGGTCTATCCCCGCAGCTTCCAGAGCCGAGCATAACGCGGCTGCGCGTCCGTACAGTTCATGGTAGGTGATGCTACGCCCTGCGCCGATTGTACCATCAGGCGCAATGGCGATTTCTTCGAGCGCGATGCGTTCAGCGTGACGCGCAGCCGCATCAGCGATCAAGCGAGAAACGTTCATCGAGAGTTGTGATGCTCGAGCAGCTCGCTCCAGGCGACAGCGACTTCCGCCTCGAGATTCTCAAGCGTGCCGTCGTTCTCGATTACCCGTGTAGCGACCTTGCGGCGCTCCTCGTTGCTGGTTTGTGCGCCCAACCGCAGCTTGGCTTCTTCGCGAGTCATGCCACGCTGTTCGACCAAACGGTCGATGGCGATATCGGGAGACGCGAGAACCACCCATAGGATCCCACCGCCACCACTCCACCCGGTTTCGGTCATCAGCGCAGCCTCGATAACCACCAGCGCATCGGCATTGGTCCTGGATATGGTCAAGAGACGCCGCGCAATTTCCTTGCGCACCAAGGGGTGGATAATCGCATTGAGATCCGTCAGGGCTTGGCGATCACCAAAGACTATGCCACCGAGCGCGGTTCTGTCGATAGCATCATCCTCACCCACAACTTCATAGCCGAAACGCTCGATGATGCGCTCATAACCCTCGGTAGCAGGCGCGTATACCTCATGAGCAACACGATCGGCGTCAATAATCACGGCTCCGCGTTGCGCCAGCATAGCGGCAACCGTCGATTTGCCGGCCGCGATTCCACCCGTAAGACCAATTATTAGATTCACGGCCCGCTATTGTAGTTGTTATTCACGGCGCGGCAACGTCCATCGGGCGTCATCACACCCACCGCCCGGGCAGCGTGACTTAGGCGCTTGGCGACAACGCCCGGCTGCGGCATTGTGAGAGCTGCGCCAGTGACCACCGTCACTCGCGGAATCGATGCATTCATCACGTAACGACATCGCCGTAAGCGTAGCTGTCTTCGCCGCTGTACTCGGCTTCTTCTTCACCCTCGACCCCCTTTCGCGCCCGGTCGTCCTTGATCCCGCTACTTGGGACTATATGGCGATCTCACTCGGGGAGGGCCTGATCCCCTACCGCGACATTTTTCTACACAAGACTCCGGGAGCGATATTTCTTGGAGCTGCCGGGGCAGCGCTGGCACCGGTCCTAGGGCTTGAACCCGTTCAAGCAGCCCATTTGGTTTTTGTCGCTCTCGGGGCTTTGGCACCAGCCTTGGTCTACTTGATCGCGCGGCGGCGTCTCAGCATGGCTGCGGCGATTGCAGCCGCACTCTTTCTCGTCGCTTTTGATCAATGGACAGTCGCCGCGGTCGAAGGCGTGCGACCCAAAGTCGCCACGGTGGTCTTTGGTTTGGCTGCGATCATCGCCGCCCAGGCGCGGCGCCCGCTCATTCTAGGTGGGTTCGGCTGCGCAGCTACGCTGTGTTGGCAGCCGGGTGTGGCTTTTGCGCTGGGTGCACTCGTGGAGTTCTTCACCACCAAGGCCAGCAACGAGCAGCGCTATCACAGCCGGGGCTCGGCGCTGTTGCTGATCAGCCTCGGCGCGACGTTACCCCTGCTAGGGCTACTCATCTGGCTGGGCCTACACGGCGCGCTCGGCGATTTTTTTACAGATGCGGTGGGATTCAACACCCACTACATCACCATCCATGCTCAGCCGCCATCACGCACCATCGCCCACCTCTATGATCTGCTGGGTGACTGGGCCCCAACCGAACTACTGCTACTTCCCGCGGCCCTCTTTGGTATAGCTCTGCGCCGACACTCTATCGGCCCCGGCTTGCTCACAACCTCCATCCTTTACCTGGCGATGATATTGGTAAACTTTCAGGCTTGGCCCGACACCATCCTGCTGGTAGCGCTGCTCGCGGTGATGCTGGCTACGGGACTTAGCTCTCTACTCGACTCTGCCCTTGTCCGTGGATCCGCCACTATGCTCGTGGCGCTGGCCCTTGTCAGCGCACTGAGCCCGCACAGCCCACGTCTCCATCCACCTATAGATTACCAACAGCAGGCGCGCTTCATGGCTGATCTAGACCAAGGGTTAGAGGCCGACGACGAGGTCTTGGTGGTAAGTCTGCCAGAGTACTTGATCCACACTGGCAGAAAGAGCATCTGGCGCTGGCCCTACATGTGGTTTGGGGTCGATGGTATAGCGGCGCAAGCAACCCCGGGTGGATTTACAGCGTTGCTCGATCAACTCGAGCGCAGCAATCCCAAACTCATGATCGTCGCGCGCCGCTGGTCGGGACCCCTGCGGCGGCGTTTCGAGCAGTGGGCCGAGCAGCGCTACCGTCGAGAGAGAGTCTTCTACTATCCGCACACGGTGCGGCCGATCAACGTCTACAGGCGAATCAAAAACTATCCTTGAGCCGACGGGTAGCCGCAAATATAGCGGTTTCGTCGGCGCCGACGCCGGGAACTTGGGCGCGCACCGATGCTTGTAGCTCGGGACTTGCGCTACGCAAGAAGGGATTGGTCTGTTTCTCGATCGCAATGCTGGTCGGGACAGTCGCCCGGCCCTCAGCGCGCAATCCTTCGACTTCGCGCAAACGCTCGACCAAAACCGCGTTGTCCGGCTCCAGAGTCAAGGCGAAACGCAGGTTACTCTGGGTGTACTCGTGACCACAGTACACCAAGGTGTCGTCAGGAAGAGCGGCTAGTCTCTCCAGGGATGCCTTCATCTGTGCGGCATCACCTTCGAACAGTCTTCCGCAGCCACCGGCAAACAACGTGTCGCCGGTGAAGACGCTCTTCGCACTCTCGAAGTAGTAAGCCAGATGTCCACGGGTATGAGCTGGGATGAATATAGCTCGTGCCTGCAACCCGCTCACGCAGAACTCTTGCCGATCATCCAGAGGATCAGTAGCCCCCGGAATACGTTCGCAGTCTTCCCGATAACCGAACACGCGTAGCTCACGGGGTAGACAGGCAGCCAGCAAACCCTCGTTGCCACCAACATGGTCATAGTGGTGGTGGGTCGAGAGAATGGCCTCGAGTTCGACTCCGGCCTCGGCCACGGCATCGAGAACCGCCCCCGGCTCGGCAACATCAACTACTGTGGCGCTACCCGCCGCTTCGTTGATGAGCAGGTAGGCATAGTTGTCTTCTAGCTGATCAACGGCAACAACGCGCATGACCCAGTCAACCGTGCTCGCGGCTACTCCTCGTCATCCTCGTCTTCGGGATCCACGGGCGGCGCGTAGGGAACATCCTGTACGTGCTCCTCGATTACCTCATTGGTCTCGGCATCGATTTGTCGCATCGTCGACTTCATGACCTCGGCCTCGTCGTCGTACTCGAAGGTTTGCTCGACCACGACAATACCCTCTGAATCGTAACTGACTCGCCGGGTGTACCACAGCAAGCCGTCGTCATCGAGGAAACCATCAGACTGCGAAACGATCATACCATTTAGCCAGGTACGAAAATCAAAGGTTCCATCGGGATTTTTCTTAAAACCGATGAGCAAACCCCGTGGCGTTGGGTTCTTCACTTCACCGTTGAACTTAGCCAAACGCATACGCCCGTACTTGTCCTGCTTCATCACCGGCCCGCCGACGTAATAGTGCATCCCCTCTACGGGCTCGACCTTACGGACCTCAGGTGCTTTCTTTTCGCCACAGGAACTGCAGCCAGGCGCGAGGAGGGCCGCCATCACGACACTGGTGATCAACGCTGCCCGACTAACTCTCTCCGATCGACTATTAGCTATTTGCATAACGCTTTAGGCTAGCCCGCCTACATCGGGGCTTCGCTGCTCTCCATCGACACTACCGGGAGCACACCCTTGGGTTCACCGCCTATGGCACTCTTGAGACGGCCTTCGACACTCGACACGTGGCGACTGAGTGCATCGAGCCGACCGGACTTCGCGCGTGCTTCCCGTGACATCTCCGCAGCACGCGCCTCGAGACGGCCAGTGCGATCGCGTAGGGTCTCGAGAGTGTCGATGACACCTTGGGTACCATTCTTATTGAGTTTCTTGAGTTCCTGGAACTGCATCTCGACGGCGTCAATGCGTCGCGACATCTCGCTGTTAGCGTTACCGCTGGCCGCCACCTGTTGACCATCGCCACGCTCACGCAACAAGCGCTCGAGTTTGCCGCGCTGCGACGCGGTGTCGCGAATCAGCCGGGTAATGTGATCGTCGCGCCGTGCCGATAACTGTTCGACCTGCTCAACCTGGGCAGCCTGGCCTTGCATCCTGGCAATACAGCGCCCCTGCACCCGTGCGAGCCCCGATAGCGCCTCGTCAAACTGTGCGGTCTTCGCGCGCAGCTGCGAGACTCCCCCGGCTAAGGTTATTTCGCGCTCGCGTAACCGCGCGACCTGTTCTATCAGTTCACGCACGTCCTCGCGCACGATCTCGAGCGAAGTCGCGTCGGCAGCCCCGAGAAAGCCACAGAGCGACCTCGACAACAGCGAACCATCAGACACACGCCCAACCATCTTGAGCAACCCCAGCAAATCTGGAACAGCTGAGCCACCACCTACACCCGCCGCTAGCTTGTCTGCATAACGGCGCAGCGTCCCCGCCGATCCACTGCCCGCTCGCTCAAACATGAATTCGATCTCCCTCTCCAAGCTAGCCAGTGCCTCCAGAAAACTGCGCACGGATTTTCCGACGCTCGCAGCGCCGATCGCTCGCTCACCCATTCCACACAACCCCTCACCACCTGGATCGCCGTCCATGGTAGTCCTCAACTCTAAGCGTCCAGTAACAATACTATTTTGTCGGCCCTGGTCGCAAACCATCGCAGCACCTTAGCGACGCCAGCGCGACCTGGGAGCACGCCGCTTCAGAGCGCGAAAGCCAGCACCAGGGGCGTGGTTATCAGCGAAACCACTGTACTCACGGCAATTGCCGCGGCGACATCACCAGCTTCGCTGGCGTATTTTTCGGCAAAAACAAAATTTATCACCGCCGAGGGCATCACCGCCGCTAAGATCAAGCAGCTGCGCGGAAGGCCACTGAGGCCAGTAATCTGCACAAAGGTCAGGGCAATGATATAGCCACCACCAATTCGTGCCAGGCAAATGAGCAGCGGTTGCTGCCAACTGTAGATCCTAACACTGCGCAGGCGTAGACCGAGGGCGAGCAGCATCAAAGGGACCGCCATATCACCGAGCAACGACACCGGACGGGTCATCGACGTCGGGATCTGCACGCCCCATACCTGTAGCGCAAATGCAGCCGCGACCGCGTATATGTAGGGTAATCGGAAGATTTCGCGTGGCGACATCCGGCCGCTGGCAATCATCACTCCAAGCGACGACTGCAACACCGCGACGGTCACGAAAACCACCACGCTGAGCCTCAGCCCCTCCTCTCCAAACGCAAATAAACTCAGTGGTAACAGCATGTTACCAGAATTCATAAACATCGCTGGAAGGTAGAGCGTGCCCAGCTCCAAGCCGGCGAGCGCGGCTACCAGAGCCACCAACACTCCCACCCCAACGACCAGGACCACCGATCCCAGTACCATCGCGCCCATTTCCGCGCTGATCCACGGACCTGAGGCCAGCGAGCTAAAGATCAACGCCGGGGCAGCCAGATAAACCACAATGTTGGTCAAACTCGGGATATCAGTACGCGCGAAGCGGCCAAAGAGCAGGCCGGTGAGCACCAGCACAAACGCCGGTGTTATGACGTCAATGACAGCGAGCCAGCTCATGTGGGTTTGCGCAGAGCGCGAGCAACGGCATAGATCTCGGCAGATCCCTTGCGACTGGTCTCCGGCCGATACTTGGCCACTTCGCGAAAGCGCTGCTTTAGAGCTTTGGTGAGCTCGCCCTCGACCCCGGAGAACAGCTTGATGACCAAACAGCCACCACGTTCATGCTTCGCCAGTAAGACCTCCGAAACTCCCAGAGCCAGCTCGACAAGAGCAATGTGACGTTCGCGGTCGGCCACACGAACACCGCTAAGCTTGGGGGCCATATCACAGAGAACTACGTCGGCAGCGCCGCCCATTTTCTCGACCAAGTCGCGCTGTACGGCCTCATCGCCGAGATCGCCGGTCATGGTGATGACGTTGGCGAGGCCAAGATCTGCGACCGGCTCGAGATCTATACCAATCACGCGCCCCGCCGGGCCCACCTTGGCAGAGGCCACCTGCAACCAGCCCCCAGGCCAGCATCCCAGATCGACCACTCGCTGTCCTCTGGCGAGCACTCTAAAGCGCTTGTCGAGCTCGATCAGCTTTGGCGCCGCGCGCGAGCGGAAGCCCGCCTCTCGAGCGGCACGGTATCCTGCGTCCTTGCGTGTATACGCGGCCATCATCTGTGGTATAGACAAGAAGTCGCCAGGCTCCAAGCAAGCCGTTCTATAGATGTCACTCAATCCGTGCCAGCATCAAGCCGTAGAACACGGTGACGGCCCACTACTAGTACTGGCCGCCGCCGGCAGCGGCAAAACCCGCGTCTTGGTTCACCGTATCGGGCATTTGCTGGCTCGCGGCCAGGTAGAGGCTCACCAAGTCCTCGCGGTTACCTTCACCAACAAAGCCGCGAAAGAGCTGGTGCAGCGCTGTGTAGCCTTAGTCGGAGACCAGGCCCACGACCTGTGGGCTGGGACCTTTCACGGCATCGGTGCACGAATCTTGCGTCGCCATGCCGGCCAACTGGGCTACCCCCAGTCTTTCACCATCTTCGATTCCGACGACCAGATGCGACTTATCAAAGAACTCGTGGCCGAGGCCAACCTCGAGCAAACGATGTTTCCCCCCGAGGCTATCCGCGCTTTCATCGAGGCCGCAAAGAACGAGGCTCAGCTGCCCGACGCTCCCGAACTCCAGCGCACCGACGCCTTTGGCTCCAGAGCCATTGAGATCTACCGCCGCTACCAGCAGCGACTCGCGCGCATCGGGGCTTTCGACTTTGGTGACCTGATCACCCAGACCGTACGCCTATTCACCAGTGACCATGACCTACTTGGGCGTTACCAGAAGCGTTTTCGTCACATCCTCGTCGACGAGTACCAAGACACCAACCAAGCCCAGTATATGATGGTGAGGCTGCTCGCCGCCGCTCACCACAATATCAGTGTCGTCGGTGATGATGATCAATCCATATACGGTTGGCGTGGTGCAAACATTCGTAACATCCTCGAGTTCGAGCGCGATTTTCCCGGCGCCACGGTCATCCATCTCGATCAAAACTACCGCTCAACAGCCAACATCATCGATGCTGCTCAGGCGGTGATCGCCAACAATCAAAAACGCATGGGCAAAACCATGTGGACTACCAACGATGCGGGCGCAAGAGTGCAGCTTTACATCGCGACCGACGAGAGAGATGAGGCTCGCTACATCGTCAAGCGTCTGCGTGAACTCGGCGAGCGGCGAGGCGAAGCCGCGATTTTCTATCGCACCAACGCGCAGTCACGTGCGATAGAAGAAGAACTAGTGCGCCGACGCATGGCCTACGTCATAGTCGGCACGACACGCTTCTACGATCGGCGCGAGATCAAGGATCTGATCGCCTATCTGCGTTTTCTGCAAAACCCGGATGACGACATTGCTCTCGGTCGCATAATCAACGTACCAACTCGCGGTATCGGCGCGGTCACGTGGCAGCGCATAGCCGCAGAGGCCGAACGGCGTGGGTCTTCGATGTGGAGTACCATCAATAACGGCGAAGTCGACGGGTTGCGTGGAGGCGCGCGAACCAAGATCGCGGCTTTCGTCGGCGCCGCGTGCGAGTGGCTCGCGCACAGCAAGGATGCGCAAGTCACCACCCTGCTCGAACGGGTAATCGACGACAGCGGCTACATCACCTATCTACAAAACTCGCCCACAGATGACGGCGAGGCGCGCGTAGAAAACGTTCGCGAGCTGATCACGGTCGCGCAGGACTTCGACGCTACTTTTGACGAGCGCGAAATCGACAGCGAGGACCCGGTGCTCGGCGCCTTGGCCTCGTTTCTCGAACAGCTGGCTTTGGCCTCGGAAATCGATGGCTATGAGGCGAGAGAAAGTGCGGTAACGTTGATGACCATCCACACCTCAAAAGGCTTGGAGTTCCCCTTCGTGTTTATCGCCGGGATGGAGGAAGGGCTGTTCCCCCATTCGCGCTCTAGCGAAGGCGACGAGAGTGGGGTCGAAGAAGAGCGGCGGCTGTGTTACGTGGGACTGACACGGGCACGCGAAGAACTGGTATTGCTGCGTGCGGTTCGGCGCCATCTGTTTGGGGCTACTCAGTTCAATTTCCCATCGCGTTTTCTCGATGAGATTCCCAGTGAGTTACTCGCTGTCGAACGCGGCAAGCAACAACATCCACAGCCTCACTTGAGGTTTTTCGATCAACGATCACCGACCTCGGATAACCTTGGGACTGCGGTTTCGCCCTCCTCGACGGCGCCGCGGGGTAGCGGAACCTACAGCGTTGGGATGAAAGTAGCACACCCGATGTTCGGGGTAGGCACCGTGCGTCAGTGCGACGCCAGCGGCAAAGACGAGAAGCTCATCGTGCAGTTCGAGCGTGTTGGAACCAAGAAACTAGTCGCCAAGTACGCCCGACTCGAAATCGTCTGAGTACTGCATCGGCTAGACCTACACTCGATCATTTCGACCGGCTATAGAGCTTATTACCCGCATGGGGGCTTGCACGCCTGTGTCGAGTGGACGTACGCTTTTTCGTGTGAGATCTCGTGGCACTAACTGCCCGGGAGTAACCGCTGCGATACTGTGTTTCTGCGTCGCCCTGCTCGGCGTTGTCGGCCCGGCTGTGACCCCCGCTCTGGCCGAACATTTCAACCGAGCGACGTTCATCCCCGCGTACCAGCGCTGCGACCCAGCATTGGCAAACGCCACCACCAGCAATGGCGTAGCGGCCTGTACTCCGGCGGTGCCAGTGTCGAACTGCGCGACCGATGCCCCAACCGCGCTGGTGCTGGGCGGCAGAGGAGGCGGGGCGATTACTTACCGTCAAAGCGGTCGGCGCGAAGCCCAAGTGGCCGATGGTGCAGTCGATCTTCTCACCAAAGTGGCCCTCAAGGATGTCCGCCTCTGCAGCGGTAAACGTTTTAGCGGCAACGTAACCTTGGCAATTTCGCTACGCATGTTTCGTCAGGACTCTGTCTGCGGGGCCAGCGGTTGCGTGATTCCCGAGTTCACCCTGCTCAAGTCGCTGCCGTGCAAACGCGGCAGATGTAAGTTGGTTTTTCGCGCCAACGAACTGCTAGCAGCCGACGGCAAACCACCGTTTCCATCCGACCAGGTGTTCACCTCGGTTTTCCCGAGCATCAAAGTGCTCGACCGTGCCAACCGACCGTTTCTCACTCTGGGCCTACAAGCAGGGAGGCGCCGCTTAGTGGCTCGCGCTACTGACTCGAGCTCGATCCGCGCGTGGCTCACGCGTCTGTTGCAACGCATCGCAACCCCGTCGCCCGCCTACGCATACGTGACCACGGTTGCCGGGCGGGCGAGCCTGTCGCTGTCGCGCTATGTTCAGGCCTACGAGCCCTGCGATCCGGGTGCAACCGACGTCGTCACTTCCGATGGGGTGGCGGCCTGTAGCCCTGTCCCGCTTTCCAACTGTAGCACCGATCCGGACAACGCTATCCGCGTAACCTTGAATGTCGCTGAAGATACCAACACCGGACGAGGCAAGGTGAACCTCACCGTCAAGAAGACCTTGGTGAAGATTAGAGGAGACATCGCTGGCATCGAGCGCTGCGACGGCACGCCATACAGTGGGCCGCTACAGTTGGACATACGCGGATCGGCCACGCTCGATGACCCCCAATGCGGTACTGATCTGTGTACCACGGTCGAAACTACGGTGTTCGGCATGCCGATCGACTTAACCGGAGGCCAAGAGGTGATCAAGGCAAAACGAGACTTGAGTACGCTCGGACCGTTCCCAGGTTCGGCCAGCACGTTGAACCTCGAGCTGACCACTGGGCGCATGTTGGACCGCTCGGGCAATGTAGCGTTGGTCGCTCCCGCCAGCCTGGTGCGCTGTAGCCAGCACATCACCGCGGCAGGAACCCCGTTCTGCTTCAGCAACTAATCGTCAATTTGATCTAGGCGCTCACTCCTCGAGATCAGAGTCTATTTGACGACGATCCCGGCGGCGTAGCTGCTTGTGCTTCGCAGGGATCTCGACACGCGCCGGCGGCGCCAGCGGTTTGCGTAGGCTCTGCGAAATCTCGGAATTATCTACTGCCTTGCCAACGCGGGGCTGTCTCGGCTTCCTCTTGCTGCGACGGGACATAGTAGTGAGCATACACCGGCTCCGTAGATACTCCGAGGCTTGGTTATCAACCTCGGCTATGGACATGCCGACGCCCCTGGTTCAAGTATTAGCTTGACTAGCGCTGGCGGCGTCTGGTCAAGCCAATACTTCAGAATAATAGCGAGAAGGCACTGCAAGCAACTATGAGCACCGGCAGCTTCAAACCCGCGCACAACATCTCACGCTGGCGCCGACTGGCTCTGCACCTGTGGCGTGATCCACGTGACCCCACTGTTTACGGCAACCTCGAAATCAACATGACCAGAGCAATGGAGTACATCGACGCCGTCAACTCTGATGCCGATCGCGCCAAGATCACCGTAACTCACCTAGTCATCAAAGCCATCGCTAAGGCCATCGCTGAATTTCCCGACGCCAATGCCATCATTGCCGGCAGGCGGATCTTCTTACGTGAGACTGTCGACGTCTACTGCCAAGTGGCTACCGGTGGGGGCAACGATCTGTCGGGCCTAAAGATATCCCGGGCCGATTCTAAGTCGGCCGTGGATATCGCCGAGGAACTCTGCGGTCGCGTCGGCGGTGTTCATGCTGGCACCGATCCTGGTTCGGAGCGGACCAAGCGTGCAGTCGAACACATCCCCGATCTTCTACTCGGCCCCCTGCTGTGGCTCATCGACTTCCTGACTTACACGCTACGCCTAGACTTGAGTCGATTCGGCGTAGCCTTCGACCAGTTCGGTTCAGCAATGGTATCCAACGTCGGTAGTTTCGGCATCGGCCATGGCCTGGCACCGCTGGTGCCGGCCTCGCACGCTCCGATTGTCCTGCTGGTTGGTGAAGTCATCGAAAAGCCTGTTGCCATAAACGGCCAAATCACCATCGCAGCGTGCATGACCATAGGCGCAACTTTCGACCATCGACTTATCGACGGCTTTCAGGCGGGCAAGCTGGCAACAACCGTCAAGCAAGCTCTAGCCGATCCTTTTCTTGCCTTTGGTCTTCCCAGCCAACCCAACTCAGCTGGCGACCACGCTCGCCACTTTCGTCTGCCCCGCGGTGAGAATGGTAGCGATCGTGCCGACAGCGCGTACAAGGACCGCAAACCTGGATTCGTGAGGAACGAAGACCCGCCGCGCAAAGAATCTCTCGATTGATCGCGCGCAGATCCAGTCGCGGGCCGTCCCGCGAGTCGTGGCCGCGAAGCACCGCTAGGCCGGCGCTCTCGAAACGCGATGCCACTTCTTCGCCAACTTGGTAACAGCATGGACCGATAGACGGTCCGATGGCGGCGTAGAGCTCATCAGGATTGATCTCCATCGGAGCAACAGCGGCCTGAGCGAGCACCGCGTCGACGATGCGCGCCAGCGTACCGCGCCAGCCCGCGTGGATAGCTGCAGCCCAAGCCCGCTCAGGTGCGATCAAGAGGATGGGGACACAGTCGGCGGTTTTTACCGCTGCAACGCGACCGGCGCGGGTTACCACCAGGGCATCGGCTTGAAGCTCCGCGTGGTCACCGTGATCCAAGTCGTCAACCACCACAACCCCTGTCGTGTGCACCTGAGTCACGCTAACCGCGGTAGATGGTTGCGACTCACGATCTCCGAAGCCGCATATCAAACCAGAAAACTCATCCCAGCCCCGGGGGATGAGACCCGGCTGAAAAGAGCGTGGGGAACTTGCCCACCGATCTCGCTGTGATAGTTTTTGCCTCTTGTTCATTCGCACCAGCCCTCCAAGGGGCACCCAGGATGCTGCCTAATGAACGCTAGCCCGTCACCGTGAAGAAGGCCATCAAGATCCAGGGAGCGCGCACCCACAATCTCAAGAATGTGTCGTGCTCGTTTCCTACACGCAAGATCACCGTCGTCACCGGTGTGTCGGGCTCAGGCAAGTCATCACTGGTCTTCGACACGCTCTATGCCGAAGGACAGCGACGCTACGTTCAGTCGCTATCCACCTACGCTCGGTTGTTTCTCGAACAGATGGAAAGGCCCGATGTCGACAGCATCGGCGACATCCCGCCGGCGATTGCTCTCGAGCAAAAAAATGCGATCCGCAACGCTCGTTCTACGGTGGGCACGATCACTGAAATCCACGATTATCTGCGCCTGCTCATGACCCACGCCGGGACCATGACCTGCCCCAAGTGCGATTCCGTGGTCGGTAGTGACTCGGTAGAATCGGCAGCAGCAGAACTCTCGACCTGGCCCTCGGCCACGCGGGTGGTCTTTCATGCCAGTGTCTCGCTCTACGGTATTGATAAGAGCGAAGCCCTCGCGACGATGTCGAGACAGGGCTACATGAGGGTGTTCGTCGACGGCGAAGCTCTAGCCATCAACGAAGTGCCGCCAGAGGCCCTCGATGACAACGCGATCGATGTTGTCATTGATCGTATTGCATTATCGGCTGACAAGCATTCGCGCATACGAGAAGCCATCGAGGCAGGCTTTCGTCTCGGTAGCGGCAGGGTCACGGTTACCCCCGTCGAAAGTGAAACTGTCCCACGCACGTTCGATCATCGCTATGGCTGCCGCAGTTGCGACAGCCAGTTCACACGCCCGACCCCGCACTTGTTCAGCTTCAACAGCCCCCTGGGCGCATGTCCGTCTTGCGAAGGTTTCGGTCGCATCGTCGCCATCGATCTCGACAAGGTAATCCCCAACAAACGCCTATCGCTAAAAGACGGCGCAATCGCGGCTTGGAGCACTCCGGCTTACACCGCCTTCCAGTCGGATTTCTTGGCGGCGGCGCTTCGCTTGGGATACTCGATAGAGCTTCCCTACTCGCAGCTATCGAGTGAAGCCAAGAGCTGGATTCTCGAGGGTGACCGCGAGAGCCCAGGTATCAACGGATTCTTCTCCTGGTTGGAAAACCGTCGATACAAGACCCACGTGCGCATACTTCTCGCGCGCTACCGCAGCTATAGGACCTGCCCTAAGTGCAGCGGTACTCGACTAAAACCCGAGGCCCTGGCGGTGCGCATCGGGCGGCGCAATATCGCCGACTTTTGTACCTTGAGTATCACCGACCTCTCCAAAGCGATCGCGCGGTTGCGCCTTGCCGATGCAGCCCGCGAGCGCACAGTATCGATCATGCGCGAGCTCAAGAGTCGTCTCGGCTATCTCGTCGATGTCGGTCTTGGCTATCTTACCCTCAGTCGCCAGGCGCGGACTCTGTCGGGAGGTGAGGCCCAACGTATCCACCTCGCCTCAGCGCTGGGCAGTGCGCTAACAGACACGCTCTATGCGCTCGACGAACCCACCGTCGGTCTGCACCCTAGAGACAGCGGTCGGCTACTCAAAGTGCTGCGTCGCCTCACCAAGATGGGCAACACCGTCGCTATAGTCGAGCATGATCCCACAATCATCAATGGTGCCGATTTTGTCATTGACTTGGGTCCCGGTGGCGGCGAACGTGGCGGTGAAATCATCTACCAAGGCAAGCCTTCCGGGCTAGCAGCCACCGAGAGCGTCACCGGACGTTTGTTGCTAATTCGCACCTTACATCGACAAAAAAAGCGCAGAGAGAGGCGCGACCCGGGAAAGCTTACCATCATCGGTGCCAGCGAGAACAACCTCGATATCGAACGCTTGGAAATCCCGCTGGGTCAATTGATATGTGTCACCGGGGTGTCGGGCTCGGGAAAATCGACTCTGGTAGAGAAAGTACTGTACGAGAATTTTTTGCTGTCACGTGGCCAGGGGGGCCGAGAAGCCGGTAGCTGCAAGCGCGTAGAGGGTTTTGATCAGATCAAGGACATGTTGATGATGAGCCAAGCTCCAATCGGACGTTCGCTACGATCGAACCCGGCTACCTATCTCAAGTTCTACGACGACATCCGCAAACTGTTCGCTGCTACTGCGGCCGCAAGGCGTGCCAAGATCACCGCCACTGCTTTTTCGTTCAACACTGTCGGTGGGCGCTGTGAGCGCTGCCAAGGTACGGGAACAGTCACGATCGAGATGCACTTCATGGCTGATATCGACGTGACCTGTGACGAGTGCGGAGGCCGGCGCTTTACTCGCAAGGTTCTCGACGTCTGCCACCGCGACAAGAACATCCACGAAGTTCTGAGCATGACCGTCGACTCGGCACTGGAGTTTTTCGCCGAGCGCGCGGCGATTCGCAGCAAGCTCGAGAGCCTCCGGTCGGTTGGCTTGGGCTATCTGCGTTTGGGACAGTCGACTTCGACACTGTCGGGTGGCGAGGCCCCACGGCTCAAGCTAGCCGCCTTCCTCGCCGACGAGACGAGCTCTCGCGGCTCGCTGTTCATCTTCGATGAGCCGACCACCGGACTGCACCTGCAGGACGTACATACCCTCATCGGAGTGCTCGATGGTTTGGTAGAAAGAGGACACACGGTGTTGGTGGTAGAACACCACACCGACTTCATTTCACACGCTGATCACGTCATCGATCTCGGCCCCGAAGGCGGCGACGGAGGTGGCCGTGTAGTCTACCAAGGCACGCCGTTAGAACTCGCCGAATTCGCAGCGTCGCACACCGGCCGCGAGCTGCAGTCCCTGCTCGGTTTAGACAGCGGCTCCAAGCAAGCCTAAGGTATCGCCGCCCTCTCGGCGCTCAGGTCACTCGGGCGTGGTGACAGCGACAAGTTCAACACCAGTATTTTCCAGTAGCTCCTCGAGGGTGTGCATCTTGTAGGCCTTCTCGTAGTAGATTCGCTTGATACCGGTATTCACCAGAGTCTTGAAACAATGAATACAAGGCGTGTGGGTCACATAGATCGAAGCCTCTTCGATCCTCGTTCCGTTTCGTGCCGCTTGGGCGATGGCGTTGATCTCAGCATGAATAGTGCGGAAACAATTCTCTTCGTTCTCGCCGTTGGGTGTGCGCGACTCGTAAATCAGACAGCCAACCTCCAGACAATGAGGCATGCCGGCAGGAGCCCCGTTGTAGCCGGTGGCCAGAATGCTGCGATCGCGAACAATCACGGCACCAACTCTGGCGCGCAGGCAGGTTGATCGCTCGGCGACTTGCCGCGTAATCGTCATGAAGTAATCGTCCCAACTCGGCCGCTCTTGCTCAATAGACATGCTGCCCTCGATCTAGCAGATCAGCCGCCCAGGTGGAACGGAGCGACGCAGTTCTAGCGGCACCTCTTGACCAAACACCCACAGGTTCGTATATCTGCCCGGAGCGCGGGTGTAATTCAGTGGTAGAATGCCAGCTTCCCAAGCTGGACGTCGCCGGTTCGAGCCCGGTCACCCGCTCCATTTTCGGCTGGGTTTAGCGACAATTGCCCCCAATTAGACAACAAATGACGAAGGAAAACCCGCAGGAACGCGCGAGCCGAAGGCGGTTTCACTCGTGATTTGTTCTCTCACCGAGGTTAACTGTCCAATCTGCAAGAAGCCGCTGGGGCAAAAAAATCAGAAGTACAGACCCTTCTGCTCCAAGCGTTGCAAACTAATGGATCTGGGAAATTGGCTCGATGGGAGCTATGCAATTCCAGGCGAAGCGGCGGAAATTCCCCAGGATATTGCCGATCGCGCTGACGGCGACGACGACAACGACGATTCCGGCTCGGGTTTCTAGACACTGCGTTGGTCGCCTCCCGCTTACTTTCTCCAAATCGCAGGTTGTCGGCGTTGTATGCTCGGGCTAGCCTTGCATCTGTCAACGGCCCTAAAGATGGGATCCGCAGACATCAATATTATGCGTCGACAATATAAATTCGCCATTGGAATAGTCCTGATCACGCTGTCGGTAGGGTCCTTGGTTTTTACCGCTGTCGATCAGACCAAGATGTACATGCTCACTGTCGCCGAATACATCGCCTCGGGAGACGAGTATTCGGATTCAACCGTGCGCATAGCTGGCCGTGTACGCGAAGACTCGATGGAGTGGGACTCGACGACACGCGAGCTACGCTTCACCCTCGATGACATCAGCGCAGAAGGCACGGTCGATGTTCACTACGCCGGACTGCTGCCCGACATGTTCTCCGAAGGACGCGACGTCATCGTCGAAGGACCGCCCACAAAAGGCCCGGTGTTTGAAGCCGGACAAGTACTTACCGCGTGTCCATCTAAGTACGAACCGGAGTAATAATGGTTGTCGTCGGCAAACTCGGTGTGATGCTGGCCTTTGCCGCTTCGCTATACGCGGTGTTCGCGTCGTTGTACGGCGGATGGCGCGGACGGCGTGATTTCGTTGCCAGCGCTGAGCACGCGGCTTACGCCTGCTGGGGCATGGTCTCGATCGCGATCGCGGTACTGCTCCACGCGTTGATTATTGGTGATTTCAGCATCAAGTACGTCGCCAGTTACTCGAGCACTACCCTTCCGCTGAACTACCGTATTGCCGCGCTATGGGGCGGAATGGAAGGTTCGCTGCTGTTTTGGGTATTCATCCTCACCACACTGTTCGCGCTGGCGCAGTGGCAAAACCGTAACCGCAATCGCGAACTGATGCCCTACGTCAACGCCACCGCGATGACCGTAGCCGCATTCTTCTTGATGCTGCTGGTGTTTCTCACACCGCCGTTCAAGCAGCTACCCTTCGTGCCGCTCGAAGGAACCGATCTCAACCCCCTGCTACAGAACTACTGGATGTCAATCCATCCACCCTCGCTGTACCTCGGCTATGTGAGTTGGACCATACCCTTCGGCTTCGCAATCGCCGCGCTGGTCACTGGCCGACTCGACGATCTGTGGATCAGAACGTCACGACGCTGGGTTCTGATGGCCTGGTTTTTCTTGTCGATCGGCAACCTCTTCGGGTCGCGCTGGGCCTACGAGGTACTCGGTTGGGGTGGCTATTGGGCTTGGGACCCCGTTGAGAATGCCTCTTTCATGCCGTGGCTCACCGGTACCGCCTATCTGCATTCAGTGATGATTCAAGAGCGCAAAGACATGCTCAAGGTCTGGAACCTGGTACTCATCATCATGACCTTCGCGCTGACGATATTCGGGACATTTCTCACCCGCAGCGGCGTAATTTCATCGGTCCACTCGTTCACCCAATCGGGGCTGGGCCCGTTCTTCTTGACCTTCCTCGCCGTAGTGGTGCTCATCGCTCTCGCCCTGTTGTTTTACCGACTCAAGGAACTGCGCCCGCGCCACCAGCTCGATTCGTTGATGTCGCGGGAGTCTGCGTTTCTTTTTAACAACCTGTTATTGGTGGGTATCGCCTTCGCCACCTTGTGGGGCACCATCTTCCCGGTGCTCTCGGAGTGGGTGCGTGGAGTAAAGATCACCGTCGGCCCGCCCTTCTTCAACCGCGTAAATGCACCGCTGGCTATTGGCCTGTTGTTTCTCATGGGCGTGGGCCCGGTAATCGCCTGGCGGCGTTCTACACTGTCCAATTTTATCAAAACCTTTCGCTGGCCTGTCGCGGTTGGGCTGGTGGCGGGTCTGGCCTGCTTCATGTTCGGCGTACGCTCGCTATCGGCCTTGACGGTTACTTCGCTGTCGGCCTTCGTCCTACACACCCTCGTCTATGAGTTCCATCGTGGCGCACGCGCCCGCATCGCGATGGTCGGTGAGAGTTACGGCCGTGCCCTTGTGAATCTGATCGTCAAGAATCAGCGCCGCTACGGCGGTTATGTGGTGCACCTAGGCATCGTCTTCATGTTCATGGGGATAACCATGTCCTCGGTGTACCGCGTCGAGGAGCTGCATACCGTAGACCCCGGAGAGTCGTTTACCGTTCGCGACTTCAGCTTTCAGTACAACGGTCTCAGCGACAAGAGCGATTCCCATGTGATGCGTATGGTTGCCGATCTCAGCGTTTCCAGACAAGGCAAACACATCACCGAGTTGGCACCAGAAAAACGGTTTTATCGCAAGCCGGAACAACCGGCCACTGAAGTCGACTTCCGATCGACCCTCAAAGAAGATCTCTATGTAATTCTCGGTAGCGTAGACGCCAACAACACCACTGCGACCTTTCAGGTCTACATCAACCCACTTGTGGCGTGGCTATGGATCGGCGGACTCGTGCTGGTACTCGGTACCGGACTATGCGTAGTACCGCTGCGTGCGGCGCCAAGCCCCAAACGCGCGGCAGCGCGCGCCACTGTTCAACGCGGGGAGCGTACGTGAAGACGCTTGCCGCATTGCTCATCGGCATCGTCGTCATCGCCGGCACCCCGGCCCTGGCTGGACAAAAAGATGTAGAAGAGCGCCTGACCTGTCAGTGCGGCTGTGGATTGACGGTACACACCTGCAATCATCTGCAATGTAGTTTTGCCATCCCGGTACGCACCGATATCACCAAATCGTTAGCCGCAGGTGAGGCTGCTGACGACATCATCGACCGCTACATGAACAAGTACGGTGAAAAGATTCTGTCGTCCCCCACCCACATCGGTTTCAACCTAGTTGCCTGGTACGGCCCTTACCTTGCGCTGTTGATTGCTGGGACGATCATCATCATCACCATGCGCCGCTGGACGTCGCGATCGCGAGCGCCGACGGCGGAGGCCACCGTCGTTAAGAAATCGGGTCACAGCACTCCAGGCCACGATCGACTCGCCCGCGAGCTGGAGGATCTCGACACATGACCGTATTAGTCAGTCTGCTGATGATCGCGGCGCTGGCAGCCGCGATTAGTTTTCCGCTATTCGTTCAAGCCTCCCCCGAGAGGCTGCGTTCCGCGCGTGAAGACGTGACCGAGCGTCTAGAGCGCGAGAAGCACGTCGCCTTGCTGGCGATTAAAGAGGCTGATTTCGATCGTGCCATGGGAAAGCTGAGCGACACCGACTACACAAGCCTTCGCGAAGTGTATGAAGACCGCGCGCTTTCAGCCTTGTCTGCACTCGATCAAGACGCGAGCTCAGACCACTCCATCGACGAGTCGCTGCAACAAGCAACGACAAACGCGTTCTGCACTGCTTGCGGTAATCGTTTCGCTGAGACGGATCGTTTCTGTGGCGCATGTGGTCAGTCGCGTGGCACGGTCTAGCGCGGATACTGTCAACCCCTCTGCCGTGACCTATTTGCGACCTTTGCTATCTAGCCTCGCTCGGCTAGGCTCGCCCGGATGTCGGCACTGCGATCAGACGCCCAACCCTCACCTGAGCTGCGAAGCCTCGACCAACTTGAGGAACTGTTTGATAGCGGCTGCAAGAGTCATGAAGATTGGAAGATCGGGGTCGAGTACGAGAAACCGGTAGTCTCACGAAGTAGCGGAGACGCGATCCCCTACGCTGGTCGCAACGGTATCGGCGTGGTTCTTGAAGAGCTGCGTCAGCGCTCGCAGTGGCAACCCATCTACGAAGAAGATCGACTGATCGCTCTCAACAACGATCGCGCTTCGATCACCCTCGAACCCGGCGGACAGCTGGAGATGTCGGGAGAGCTGTGTGATTCGCTTCACTGTGCCCACGCGGAACTCGATCGCCATGTCGCCGAGGTAGTCGCGGTGGGTAACGATCTCGGCTTGGCTTTTCTAGGCCTGGGCATCACTCCCAAGAGTCCACCCCAAGCCCTAACCTGGATGCCCAAGCAACGATACCGTTTGATGCGTCGGATCATGGAATCAACGGGATCGCTCGGTCACCGCATGATGCAGCAGACGGCTACAGTGCAGGCAAATTTTGATTATGCCAGTGAGGCCGATGCCCGTCGCAAGTTTCGCGTGGCCATGGCGATCTCCCCGGTACTCATCGCCGTCTCGGCGAACTCGCCGATCGTTGACGGACACGAAAGTGGTTTCAAGAGTTATCGCGCCCATGTTTGGACGCGCACCGACCCGGCTCGCTGTGGAATTCTGCCCTTTGCCTTTGATACCGACAATGTCTTCGGCGCCTATACCGACTACGCTCTCGACGTGCCAATGTACTTCATACAGCGTGGCAACGAGCTGATCCCCGTCGATGGAATGACCTTTCGCACTTTCATGTCCGCGGGATTTTGCGGCACAAGGGCCACGCTCGCGGACTGGGAAACCCATCTAACCACACTGTTCCCCGAGGCCAGGCTAAAGACTTATCTCGAAGTCCGCTCAGCGGATGCCCAAGCGCCTCGGTTGATGCTGGCAACACCGGCCTTGATGAAAGGCCTGCTCTACACCGACGACTGTCTCGATGCGGCTTGGGATGTCTTGGCCCGCTGGAGCCCCGAGCAGAGATACCAGGCCATCGACGACGCAGCCAAGAACGGTCTGGACGCAGTTGTACAGCGTCATGCCCTCCGCAACTACGCGCGTGAGTTGGTCGAGATCGCTATCGAAGGCCTGCACCGTCAGGCCTTGACCGATACATCAGGTAACGACGAGAGCCTCTACCTCGAAGAACTCGCCACTGAGATCGCTGCCGGCCGTTGTCCAGCAGACCATATCCTCTCGATGTGGAAGGGGGCCTGGGACCACGACATCCACAAGCTCGTCGATCACAGCGCCTACCGCGAAGATTCCCTCGAAGCTTGACCTTCGTCTTTTCTTCGCTTATAGTCCGAGCATGGCATCGCAACTGCCAATCTCCTCGACTTCCCACCATTCTCGGGCTCAGCAGCGTCCCCAACCCATACTAGACGCCTATACTGGCTTCGGCCCTGCGCTGGCCGAAGCAGCAGAGCGAGAGACCGGGCTGCCCAAGGGAGCGTGGCGGCGGCGTAGACTCTTCGCCCTGAGAGTCGCTGCCCCCGGGTTCCCCGAGCTCGGAGTTGGCCGCGGTGATTTTCTCATCGTCGAACCCGGTCAGCAGGCCAACTGTGACCACCTAGTCGTCGTCCGCCAAGATGGGACACTGCTGTTACGCCGGGTTATTGGTCGGGGGCGGGGCAGGCGCAGCATTCTCATGCCCCCAGAGTCTGGCACCCTGCCCCTGCCGCTACCCGGTCTACCTCCAGATGTAGTGGGCACAGTCATTGGGGTGCTTGGTAAAGGCTTTTCGAACCCCGGCCAAGCCCATCTACCCGTCAGTGCCGCTACTGCCCCTACAGCTGTTTTGCGGGCTTTCAATGCTAAGCGTCTCGAGAGCAATCTTCGTCAATGGTGGGTCTGGGTCGGCCGCCCCTCAGTGCCAAGCGCCGGCGGCCCCCGTTACTACCGTTATCGCCAGATGCTTGGCGAGCGCCTACGTATTCTCTCTTCCTGTATGGAGAGAGCCAACAATCGCCACCTGCATGCCGCGCTGCTAAGCGAAGCAAACCGGGTAATCGCCGCCATGCAGCGCGACGCCAGCGACAACCACGGCCCTACCCTGTTAGAGCTGCTACCGATTGCTTCCACCGCAAATGCCGCAGCGCGACACTAAAAACCGGGCAACCCCCAATATGCGCACACCACGCAGTGCGGAAGTGCTTGACACTGACCTATCCGCGATGGTTAAGTTGCGCCCACTTGTGGCGGTGGTGGACGGATCGTGAGGCATACCAGCATTCCAACCCGGCCTGACCCCTGCTCTCGCGTGAATACTTTTTTGTGTAAACTCAGGTGGTTAGCAGTATGAACATAGCCACCCATGGCAAACTAGAAGTGTAACTTGTTGTAGCAGACGATATATTAGGTATGCTTATAAATGATCATCTCACTTTTCATGAGTTTTGATCTTCCCTTTACTCGGGAAACGATGTTTAATGACGCCTCGCATCACGTTTTACTTTTGATGCGGGCCCCCCTCGAAGGGAGGTAAACACTATGGGAGATCGCTTCGTGAACCTGTTTGAACCCGATACACTGCTTCCGGCACAATATTTTGCGGCTTTTACCCGCGAGGGCGGGCTCGTGCGCGAGCGCCGTCTTATGCTCGCTGTTTTGCAAGATGCTGTGGAATGCTACCAGAAATACGCTCTAGCACGTGACCCACGCGGCACCGTGTTGTTTGACGATGCCTGTGAGTGGATAGAATCCTGCGAGCGTGAATGGCCTTTTTCGTACGAGAACATCTGCGAAGTACTGGGCCTTAATCCTGAATACATCCGTCGCGGCCTGTCAAAGTGGCGACAACAACGTGAGCCCGTCAAGCGCACTGCTGCTCGCATCGTACCCCTGCTGGGACGGCGCATAGACAGCGAACAGCCTGCGGTGGATGGCAATTTGATTCAAGAGGCTTCGTAGAAAACCAGTAGGTTTTTCTAGAACTTAGCTGAAAAAAACCCGCTCCTTTTTGCGAGGAGCGGGTTTTTTTGTCTTGACTGCGAGGCCGTCTGGGAGCCATCCTGGACAGCGTGAATGCGACTCGTATGACTGAATCGCCCCCCCGAAGGGGCATTGTCACAGTGCTGGCCGCCGCTCTGGCCCTGTTGATGAC
>CAZPPZ010000006.1:0-34977 GCA_964588545.1 uncultured Myxococcales bacterium
GCGCTCGTAGGCCTCGTCTAGGTATACGAGCATGACTACCCCGGTTTCAGCCGCCAGCCCCGCCAAAGCAATGAAGCCGACGTAGACAGCAACCGAGAGGTTGTAGGCCTGCCCACCGGTAGCCTTGGCAACGGTGTCGAGCAACCACAGGAACCAAACCCCACCGACCAGAGCGAAGGGCAGGCTAAGCATGACGACAGTCGACTCGATCATGTTGCCGAAATGCAGGTAGAGCAGAACAAATATCAAGAACAGTGCAGCTGGAATCAGGACACGAAGACGAGCCGCCGCCTCCTGCATATACTCGTACTGCCCCGACCAAACAATGCTATAGCCGGAAGGGAAATCGAGCTGCTCGGAGACAACACGCTTCGCGTGGGCTACATAAGTTCCGACATCGATACCGCTTAGATCGACGTAAATCCACGCCGTTCTCCTCGCGTTCTCGCTCTTTACGACTGGTGGTCCCTTGTGAAAACTAACCTTGGTCAGCTGGCCGATCGGGACGTGGGCTCCAATCGGCGTAGAAATCAAAGTACGTTCCAACGCATTCTTGTTGTCACGAAGCTCTCGTGGGTAACGTACATTAACCGGATAACGCTCAAGTCCTTCAACCGTGTAGGTTACGTTCATGCCGCCCATAGCAGACGTTATGACATCCTGAACGTCCTCTACGGTTAGTCCGTACCGGGCGATCTCGTCGCGATCGATATCGAAGTCCAGATAGTTGCCCCCGACCGTCTTTTCCGGATACGCAGAAAGAGTACCGGGAACGGTCCGCACCACGTTAGCGACCTGCTCAGCCAGCTCTCCCAGCACATCAAGATCTGGGCCCATAATCTTGATACCAACCGGTGTTTTGATCCCGGTCGAGAGCATGTCGATGCGAGTTTTTATCGGCATCGTCCACGCATTAGTCAGACCAGGAAGCGCGACCACGTCGTTCATACCTGAAACGTGTGATCCGTCCGCCTCATTATAGCCGTAGACGAGTTCGTCGATGGAAATCGTCCGCGTAAGCGGCAACGCGAGAGCAAGGACGTCTCGTATAGGTCCTGGCCAACTCGAGAAGAAACGATCGACCGAGCGTCGCCTCCACTGCTCCTCGTCCTGCTCGAGCATGATGGTCGTCTCGACCATGCTCAGCGGGGCAGGATCGGTCGCCGTTTCGGCCCGACCAATCTTGCCCAGGACGTGATGAACTTCGGGGAATGTTGCGATCAGCTTGTCGGTCTGCTGAAGTATTTCCCGCGCCTTGGTAACACTGATGCCTGGGTCGGTGGTCGGCATATAGAGCAAATCGCCCTCGTTGAGAGGTGGCATGAACTCACTACCAAGACCTGGGAAGAGCTTATCACTGCCATCAAGCAACGCCGTGGTGAACAGCCCGAGCCGCCGCAAAGGAAGGGCGCTCGAGGGCTCGGCCCAACCCGCTGCGGTAGACCGCAACGATGCCGTTAACCGCTTTACACCGAACAGGGGCAGCGCCGAGATCAGAATCGCCAGTACTGCCGCGACCAAAGTCGCGGTCCTTCGCTGCAAAACCACCCGAATAATCGGGTTATATATTCGCATGAGAAGACGAACTATCGGATTCTTATCCTGGTTGGGGATCCGCCCACGGATGAAAAATGTCATCAGAACTGGGATAACCGTTATCGCGAGAATAGAGCTGAACGCCATTGCGAAGGTCTTGGTGTAGGCAAGCGGACGAAACAGGCGCCCCGACTCTTGGCCCAAGCCGAACACCGGCAAGAAGCTCACGGTGATGATAACCAGGCTATAGAAGAGCGCCGGACCGACCTCGCGAGCGGCGGTCGACATGATATCTATATGCGAGTCCCCCGGCTTCGCACGCTCGAGATGCCGATGGGCGTTCTCGACCAACACCACCGAGGCATCCACCATGACACCGATAGCGATAGCGATACCTCCCAAGCTCATGATGTTGGCGTTGACTCCGAGCCAGTTCATGGCGACGATGCTGATGAGAACCCCTAGAGGCAAGGTGAACACCGCAACAAATGCCGAGCGCATGTGCAGAAGAAAGACAATACATACCATTGCGACGACGGCTATTTCTTCGAATAACTTGGTTTTTAGCGTATCCACGGCGCGCTCGATGAGCGCTGAGCGATCGTAAGCGGTGGTTATCTGCACGCCAGGGGGCAGTCCCGCCTCAAGTTCGGCCAGCCTTTGCTTGACCCTACCTATGACTTGGTAGGCGTTCTCGCCAAAGCGGATTATGGCGATTCCACCCACGGCTTCGCCCTTGCCGTTCCAGTCGAGCAGTCCCCTACGGATGTCCGGACCCGTGGTTATCTCAGCTACATCGTTCAGGTATATTGGTGTGCCCGCGGGCGTCGCACCGAGGCTGATCTTGCGCAAATCGTCAAGGCTCTCGATGTATCCCAGGCCACGCACCATGTATTCGGTCTCAGCGGCTTCGATTACCCGTCCACCTACATCTATGTTCGAACGCCGGATCGCAGTACGAATCTTCTGTATAGAAATGCCATATGAGAGTAAGCGATTAGGATCGACGGTAACTTGGTACTGCTTGACGAAACCGCCTACGCTCGCGATCTCGGCGACACCTTTGACCGCCGTAAGCTCGTAGCGTAGATACCAGTCCTGGAGACTGCGCAGATCGGAGAGATCAACATCGGCTCCCACCACGCGCCCTCCCCCCACGGGACACGCAGTCATCCCTTGGGGCAAGGTACGGATTCTGACCAGAGCGTCGCGGACATCTTCCGGAGCTTGGTCACGGCTAGAGTACCAGGTAACACTCCCTAAACCCTCTTCGCCCGACTCAGCTGTTCCAGCGTGCACTATACCATCGAGATGATTGCGCGGATCGTGGGCCCACAGTCCAGCCGGGTAGTCTTCGCAATAGTCCCCGGACTCCAGCACATACTGGTAGACCCATCCCACACCCGTCGCATCCGGCCCCAGCTGGGGGCTTACCGTAGACGGAAGCTTGTTACGCACGAAGTTGAGATACTCCAAAACTCGCGATCGAGCCCAATATATGTCGGTGCCATCTTCGAAAATGATGTAGACAAAACTAAGCCCGAAGAAGCTATATCCGCGTACCACCTCGGCGTAGGGGACCGACAACATCGCCGTCGTCAGCGGATAGGTCACTTGGTCCTCGATCACCTCAGGGGCCTGCCCCGGGTACTCGGTGAAGACGATAACCTGCACGTCCGAAAGATCAGGGATAGCATCCAGCCGGATATTTGGCAGGGCCATAAGACCGGCCATCGCCACAGCAGCGGTGGCACCTAAAACCATACCCCGATTGCGGATACTGTAGTCGATTATTCTGGCAATCATCGGACGACTACTTCTTTGGTCCAGCTATGTCGGTAGGATCGCCACAGCGGAGCATCGAGAATCCGTAGTAAGGATTCGCCGGTTCGTCGCCGCGCTGCACCCATTCGCCGCCCGCCATAGGACAGGCGAAGACCCGCAGATCGTCACCTACATTCTTCTCGCCCGCCATCGTAAGTAGCCCGATAACCGCACGCGATATCGCTTGGAACTGGGCCCGCATACTATCGAGGCTTCGGCCGCGCATACGAGAAGCCGACACGCGCAGTGTCTCGAGGTAGTCAGCAGCTATCGCAGCATTGGGACCCTCGAGTTCACCAATGGCGCGGCCTAGGCCTTCAAGAGGCGTGACGATCATCGTCGCCGCCTCCTCAGCCTGCTGCGTGCTCCCGGAGGAAAGCCCCTTTTGAATCTCCAGGTAGCGTTCGAGCACGCGCGAAAGATCAGCGGCGATCGAAGGGGCCGACCCCGGCACCACTTCGGGGGGAACCGCTACGGCACTACGGCGGCTGGTCGTCGCTTCCGCCTGGGCCGGGGCGTCATGCTCGCGCGTAGCCGCCGAAGCCTCGGGCGATCGCCCAGACGCCTTCCCCTTGCGCTGTTCGATCATCTTGAGCACTGCCTCGCGCAACTTAGACTCGCTGTCTAAGAGAAACTGCCCACTGGTAACCACGGGCTCACCTTCGCCGAGGCCTTCGCGAATCTCCACTGAGTCATTGCCAAGGTCGAACCCAACGCCTATCTGCCTTGCTTCAAACCGGCCCTCCCCCAGCGACACGAACGCTATCTGCCTCTCTCCCGTGTCGATGATCGCTGACCGTGGCACCACCAACCCCGAGCGTCCTAAATCCGCATCAATACGAATGTTGGCAAACATGCCCGGCTTGAGCTGCAGATGGGGATTGTCAAATTCGAGGCGGACCTTAACCGTTCGTGTTTGAGTAGCGACGAACGGATAGACGTACACGACCTTTCCGGAGAACACCTCTCCCGGCAAATAAGAGAGATCCATCCTCGCCTGCTGCCCGATCTTGACGAAAGGCACTTCGTTCTCGTATATGTCGACATAGACCCACACACGAGAAAGATCCGCGATGGTGTAGAGCTTCATCCCAGGCGTGACGCGCATTCCGTCGCGAGCCATCTTTTCAACGACAATCCCACTGTGGGGGCTGAGCATTGTCAGGTTCTTGCTGGGAGTGCCGCGCTTCTCTAGTTCGAGGATCTGCTCCTCACTGATATCGAAGAATTCCAGTCTCAGCCTTGACGACTCGACCAGGTGCTCCATATCGCGAGCCGCATCGGGAAAATCCTTGGCCATGGTGGTGTCACGGTTACGCAGAGCCAACAGATATTCTTCCTGCGACGAGTACAGCTCTCGAGAGTATACCGTGAACAGAGGGGCCCCCTTTTCGACGGCTTGGCCGGTATAATCGACGTGTAGCTTCTCTATCCATCCGTCGAACTTGGTAGTCACATCGCGGACAAGAGGTTCATCATAATCGATAGTACCGACGGTACGGATCGTGCGAATCAGAGAGCCGCGTTCAACCGGGACAGTCCTCACCCCCATATTCTGCACCACTACCGGCGAGATCTTGATGGTCGCGCCGGCATCCGCAGAAGCCTCGTCCTCGTAAACCGGGACGAGATCCATGCCCATAGGACTCTTCCCCGGCGACTCAGAAATGTAGTCAGGATCCATCGGAGCGCGCCAGTACTTGACCTTGCGCTCACCGCCACCTCCCCCACTCTTAGTGACGCTGCCCGCCGTCTCGACCACCACCGGCGTCAAATGCATGCCGCAGATAGGACAATTCCCCGGCTCCTCTGCCAACACGTTCGGGTGCATGCCACAGGTATAGAGGTCTTTTCTGCCGGCCTCATCGGAGTGCTCGTGGCGATCGGCACTTGGGCTGTGGTCCATAGACAGCTCCATGCTCTGGCGGCTTTTTCCCGTACCGACATTCGCCTCCGGCCAAAACAGGAAAGCCAACAACACCACTGCAGCCGCAAAGCTCAGGATTGCCGCTAACGACCACGCGCCACGCTGCGCGCCGATCAGCGCCAGTAGAGAATACTTCTGTCTCTGTGCTTTCATCCGACTCACCTACTCTGCCCTCGCAAGCTTGAGGTGCATGCCACAGATTGGACAGTCGCCGGGCTCTTTGGCCACCACTTGTGGATGCATAGGACAGCTGTACACCGACACACTAGGCTCGGGGTTGGCCTCTTGGTCTTGCGGGCCATCGGCCAACAACAGATGCATGCCGCAAAGCGGGCAGTCTCCCGGTTGCGGCGCCTTTACCTGGGGGTGCATGGGACAGATATAGACCAACGCGCCCCCAACCGTTCCAGACTCTAGGTCACCACCGTCATCAACGTGCTGCACCGTTGTGCAGTCCAAGCGGCCAGCCGAATCGGAGGACGGCGCCCCTGGAGCGACTTGGCAGCCCCGCAACACCGACGAGGCCTGGCCACCACGATCCCCGCCGGTGTCGCTAACGGCTAGCGACGACACCGCGCTCAGACAAAACGCCAGCCCAGCGACAAAACCGAGAACCAGCACGAAGCGGTTGATGAGGGAGGATGAGTATCGTTTGTGATTATTCATGAGTTTGTTTCCCGTGAGCCGTGTCCCACGCCATTGATGTCGCGGCCAACTACGCGTTGGAGTTCGGCTAGTTCTTGTTCAAAGCTGGCGAGGCTTCTCTGATAGGCGATCTTGAAGTCTAGAAGTCGTCGCCAGTTCTCGACGAAGGTAAGGAAATCGACCTGGCCCGCCCGATAGGCGCTGATGGTGGCATCGAGGGTCTGCTTGGCCTGCGGAATGATTAAGTTGCCGAACAAGTCAACCAGTCGCTGTTGAGTCTGAGTCTTGATCAGGGCCTCGTCGATTAGATACGCAGTCGTATCGCTTACGTCCGCCAAATCGCCTTGGCGTGCGCTCAGGCGCGCCAAGGCTTCGTTGCGACCGGCCGAAAGTTTGCCGAACCAAATCGGTAGAGTTATGCCCAGACCCAAGCGCCAGTTGTCATCACCGCTCGCATTAGCAGCCAGCCCGGAAGCAGCGACGCCCGTGTAGGTGTAGCCCACGGAAAAATCCGGCACGTAGTCGAGCTTGGCCAGTTGCAAGGCCTCTCTGGCCTCTTCGGTCCTGGCCCGGGCTGCCGCGATCTCTGGATTCGATTCGTCGGCTGTAGCAAGCAAGTCTTCGAGAGCCACGTCAAGCTCGCGCGGTGCAATCTTCGCGGTAACAGCCAACGGCGCCGACACAGGGTGAGCCATAAGCTGGTTTAGACGGGCTTGCGCCGTGTCACGCTGCTCACCAAGCGTCAACAAGTCGTTCTCGAGGTCGGCGAGTTCCACCTGCGCGCGCAGCAGATCCTGCTGAGGGACCTGGCCCGACTCGTACTTTCTCGCAGCAATATCGCGAAAGCTTCTGAGCAATACCCGACTCTCCCTGGTAATCTCGATTGCCCGGTCACCAAAATAGAGTTGGTAGTACGCTCGACGCACATCGGCGGTAACGCGTAGCACGGTCGCGCGAAGTCGCGCCAACTCAGCGCGAGTCGCGTGACTGGCCTTCTTCGCCCTTACCTGGAGCTTGGCCGGAAACGGGATCGATTGGGTTACCCCCAACGACCAGTCGATCTCCCCCGCAGCGGTTTGGGTCATGTCGCCTGTTGGCGGCACTCCACTTATAACGGGGTTGGGCAAAGCCCTTACCTGAGGGATGCGATATCCCGCCGCAGCAGCGCTCGAGCGAGCACGGCGAATTTCCGGGTTGCGCTCTACGGCAAGCGCGATGTAGTCGTCAACCGCAGACGCCGGTGCTGCGGCGGCGGGCGGGATCTCCAAAGCGCGCTCGCGCACAGCATCCAGCGCGCGTGATTGCCCAGACAATGGCCGCGGAGCCCCGACTGGCAGCGACGAACTAGCAACGACAACCGGCGCAGCAATGACACCCGTCGTCGACTCCGTGTAGACCTTAGCAACCTCGCGCTCCAGCCCCAGGCTGCACCCGCTAAACATCAGCAAGCATAGGCCACCCGCCAATGCTCTCGAACCGTGAACGAGTCTCCCGTTCATAACGACTCCTCTTTCGGTGCTCTCGCCCGCTATTCACAACAACGAGCGCAGTCACTCCAAAGAACCTAGTCTTCAGAATTACCAAATGGCCGTCGGCTGACGGCATAAACATCAAAAGAGGGACTCTAGAGTCGTATGACGCTAAGCGAATAAATGTCGCGGGGTGGTGGTTTCCAGGCAACCCTAACGCTCGACGAGCGCTCCAGCCGGGGGAAAACAACGCCCGCAGCCACTACGAGAATCACTGTCGCGGTAGGGGCCGGGTCAGAAACTTCGACGCTGGTTGCCAGCGGCAGACTCGCCGCAGCGACACAGCAGTCATAGTCGCAACTCTCACCATTGCCTTCACCGCCGCAGGGGTGATGAGGCGTGGAAGCAGCCTTGCTACTGCCATGATGCGAAGAATGAGCTGCCGTAGCAGCTCGGTGATGACTCGGGGTTGAGCTTGCGGCGGCCGATGTTGCGACCGTGACACCGCTACTCGGGCAGCAAGCCAGGGCCACGGATGGTCCCAGTGTCCAAGCAACCGCTGCAGCCAGGGCTACAGCAACACGCACCGTTCTTTTCAACCGAGGGGCAGACACCGAGTACTATTGTATCCACCGATACGCAGTCATATCAACCCACGATCTCAGTTAGCGGGGTCAGGGAGAAAAGCCGCTACCAGCTGCGGACACAAACATCGTTGACGTACATCACGCATCCCATGCATAGTGCCAACCGAGACCAGGGGGGGGTCTAAGAGGTATAGGTGATGATCACAGCACCCAGACCGCAACTGTCACGCTTCGTCCTCGCTCCAGCATTTCTAAGCCTGGCGGTGGGTACATTCTCGCCCGCATCGGCTGAGGTAACACCCGGTGACGTCATCTCCAAAGCCAACGCTGAAAAAGTAGAGGGCTTGGTTCCCCCCGGAATAATGTGGACGATCCTCAATGGCATGGAACTCGAAATCGTTCCCTATCAAGAGGTCCCCATTCCCAAAGATTACCAAGCCGCCACCGAAAAATACTCGTCACAAGTTGAACTCAGCGAAGACCGCATGTTGGTCAACTGGGTGGCGGCCAAGCCCTTCCCCAAGATCGACATCAATGACCCGCAGGCAGCAACCAAGATCATGTACAACTTCGAGCGTACCCATTATTTCACGGAATCGCTCGACCTGAACCTTCTTGATGCAGACACCGGCTCGATGTATCGCAGCGCCAAGGGAACACCCATCTACTCGGTCGAGCGACACTTCATTCCCGAGTGGCTGAGGGTCCTACGTTTCCAAGGAAGACTGCGCAATAACCCCAAACCGGCGATCGAACCCAACCGTGACGAGGTCTTCTACAAAGCCGGCCTCTACCCCTTGATAGAGCCCTTCGACCTCAAGGGGGTCGGCGGCATGACCTTCCGTTACCTTGATCAACGAAGGCACGATGACACTTGGCTCTACCTGCCCCTGCTCAGGCGAGTTCGCAGGCTTTCAACTACGCAGCGAAGTGACGCGTTGTTTGGACAGGACATCGACATCGATAGCTTCGGCGGTTACGCAGGACAGATCCCCTGGTTCGAATGGAAGCTTCTCGGAGAAAAACCCATGCTCGCCTCACTGCACGGCAAGCGGCTCCCGCCAGAACCATGCGAGGGTGACGGAGGCATGACCTTCTGTGAGGCCTGGGAACTGCGCCCAGCAACCTACATCGTCGAAGGTCATTCGGTATTTCCAAACTACGCATTTTCCAAACGCGTCATATACGTTGACAAAGAGACCAATATCATCGGCACCTCGGATTTATACGACTGGAACGACGAGCTGTGGAAGAACGTCCAGATCAGCTTCCGCGCCTCGCGCCGCCCCAACCCCAACATTGATTACCAGTACGATGAAGTCCGTCTGTTCGCGTACGCGTACTCTGTCATCGACATACAGCTACACCACAGCACCCGCGTGGCTATTCCCGGACTCGCCTTCCAAGACGAACCGGGTTGGTATCTCGATCTCGGGTTCGATGCACCGACATCGGTCGATGAAGAGTGGTTTAGCGTTCAGTCGCTTATCGCAGCCGGTCGCTGAGACCCGACATAACCGCCTCCTAGGCCATCACCAACCTAGCGCTGGCCATGCCGGCCCAAGCTGCCAACAGACCGATACCCACGTTGGCACCCACATTGATGGCCGCAAGCGCCAAGGCACCGTCCTCAACATAGCGGACGGTCTCATAGCCGAAAGTGGAAAAAGTCGTAAATGCTCCTAAAAAGCCAGTGGTCAGCGCCAAGCGTAAAGTGCTCGGGACAGTGTCACTGCTGATACCAACCTGCATCAAGAATCCAAGCGCGAAACAGCCAGCCACATTGACGGCCAGAGTGCCGTAGACAAACTGAGGGCCGAAGGCCTCATAGACCCAACGGCCGACGGAGTAGCGCCCGATCGATCCGAGCGCGCCGGCAACGGCAATAGCAATAAGCTCCTTCATCGTGAAAATCGGGCCCCACCGCTCAGTTAACCGTTGCCGCGCACCGGTAACTTGCAAATCGTGCCACGAGCGCCAATCAACTATAATAGCCGCTGAAGACACAATTGTCGCACCCCGATACAAGCAATCGTTCTGAGGCGTGAGGATGTGATCGCACGCCTTGCTCGGGAGATGCCTAACTAGCGTGTGCGAATGCTATAGTGTGAAAGTGTGACGAGAGGAACCGATGCGGCGAGTCGCTCAGGACTTGTGCTTGTTATTTTTGTGGTCATCTGGCTGTGGTCGCCGCTTGCTAGAGCTAGAGTCGAGCCGGCCTTCGACAATCTCGTATGTTTCACGGTCCGCGATGACAGCCATCGTGCCCTCGCTGCGAAGTTCATTGAGCGGGACCAGGCCCTTGCACCCAACTGTCGGCTGGCGGGCCGGGCACAGCGCCTGTGCGTACCCGCGGCAGCAACGCTCTCGAACGCTCACGAAGAGCTGGTCATGCCCCCCTTCGGTGACGATCCAGTGGCTGCACGGCTGTGCTATCGCGTGGAGTGCTCAGCCCTGCCGACACACCCCAGCGAGGTCGTCTCAGACCGTTTCGGCCTGCATGTATTGTCGCGACGCAACGGGTTTATGCTGTGTAATCCCACGACCGTCGAGCCTAGACTCGTCAGCGGAGGGCCTCGTGGCGCCAGCAACCCAGCTGGAGGTCCCGACGCGCACGAGGGACACGAATCGAAGCGCCCCTCGGTCCAGAGCACCCCGCAGCCCCCGGCAGCCCAGGTTTCCGAACCGGTTCTGTGCGGCGACTTCACCGGCGACAACGTAGTTTCAGCCAGCGACGCCCTGGGGGTTCTGCGCGGAGTCGTCGGTGCCGAGCAATGCCCGGTCTGTGTATGCGATGTCGACAACTCGAACTCGACCGTAGCCACCGACGGCCTGATTCTGCTGCGCTTTGCTGTCGGCGTCCAACCTTCTATTTCGTGTGCCTCAGGCGGCAACCCTGTGAGTTGGAGCGGCGGAGGCGACGGAGTGTCGTGGGGCGATCCGGACAACTGGGATATCGGCGACCGTGTGCCCAACCGCTGCGACGACGTGACCATCGGTGCAGGCTTAGCTTCTGCAGTACTCCACGGTGAAGGCGACGACGAGATCGGCAACCTCACAGCTGACAGCGAACTGAGAATCGGCGATGGTGAGCTGCGGGTCCATGGTGCGGTCAATGCGGGAGTGCCGGTCGAATTTACAGGTGGAGCGCTGCGCGATGCGGCGGTGGTTGCAACGGTTGACAACACCTCAGGGGAAGGATTGCGCTTCTCCTCCCTCGGCGGCACGCTCACAGCCGTAACCGTTGATGGGGATCTAGATCTAAGCGATACCGCAGCACTGATCCGAGTACATGAATCACTGGCTCTGCACGGCACAGCCAGGCTCGGGGATTTTGCGCAGATACTTTTTGAGTCGGGCACCGAGCAGACGCTATCGGGAAACGGTACGCTAGAGTTCATCGGTGATGAGCGCGCCTTTATTTCGGTAGGTGCGGGTGTAGAACTGCGCATAACTGACGGCATCACCCTGCAAGGAGGCTCCGCATTAGTAGGTGGGGGAACAGTGGGATCTCGGCTGATCAACGAAGGCACGATCCGCATCGATGGCCCCGGAGAAATCTACGTGCGCAGCAGTGGTGGGTGGATCAACCAGGGCAGCTTACGTTCTACCGCAGGCGGCAATCTTCACCTGACCAACACCTGGAGGAACGACGGAGATATCAGCATCTCTGGCGGCGGCCGACTGTCGCTAGAGGGAGCTTGGAAGAATCGGTCTACCATTCAATCCGTAGACTCCACGGTCGACCTGGGTGGGGTCTTCACACTAGTAACACTCGGCGCTTTCAACCGCAGCGGTGGAACAGTACGTATCACCGGGCAACTCGATAACACCACCGAGTTGCTGCTCGATGACAACACCGGCCCCTGGCTTCTTGCCGGCGGAACCATTCTCGGTGGATCCGTAGTCGGAAGCGGTTCGGGTGAGCTGGTTTATACGATCACCGGTGGGAGGCTGGTAGGTACAACCATAAGAACAGGAATGAACCTCACCGCCTCACAGGCTTTTGTGCGCATAGAACGCGGACTCGAGCTACACGGTACGGCGACACTCGGGCCTACCGCGCAAATCCTCTTTCAGGGTATTGGTCAGCAGATCCTCAGCGGCGACGGACAAATAGTCTTGAGCGATAGCAACGAAGGCGGGTTCGTCAACATCGCCAATGGTGCCTCCTTGGTCGTCGCCGAAGGTATTACCATACGTGGAGCCGCCGGGTCGATAGGTGGAACCGGGCTGGCCGCGCGGCTGATCAACCAAGGGACAATTAGCTCGGATACACCCGGAACTATTCGCATCATCGCCAACGGAAGCGGCTGGGAAAACCAGGGTGTCATCGACGCCAGCGGCGGCGGCAGCCTGAAACTGGAAGGCGACTGGGTTAACCGCGGAGAGGTCAGCATCAGCGGCGGCGGAACCTTGGTGATCGCCGGAGACTGGAGCAACTTGGGCACCATAAGCGCGGTAGATTCTACCGTAGACCTTGGGGGGGAATTCACACTCACGACACTAGGAAACTTCGAGCACAGCGGCGGCACGTTCAACCTGAGCGGAACCTTGGACAACATCTCGGGACTGTCGCTCAACGATGCCACCGGCTCTTGGCACCTCAGAGGCGGCACCATCCTAGGCGGTTCTGTGACCACGAGTGGTGACGCCGATCTCGTCTACACCGTAAACGGTGGAACCCTAGACCGAGTTATCATGAACTCAGACATGGACTTGTCAGCAGCTTCGACTCTGGTTCGTATCAAACATGGCATCACGCTCTCGAGCATCGGCATCACCTTGGGAGACTCGGCCCAGGTTCTGTTCGAAGGAGTCGGAGAGCAAACACTAGGCGGTAGCGGCGAACTAGAATTCGTCGGGGCACAGCAAGGATTCGTTGGCATCACTGACGGCGTAACCCTGAAAATCGGCTCGGGAATCCTCATTCACGGCACCACCGGTTTGGTTGGAAGCGAAGGAGTCGCTGCACAGATCATAAATGACGGAACTTTTGATTCTGATGCCCCCGGACTGCTCAGGGTTCGCGCCGGCGGAGGACTGTTCAATAACTTTCAGGGAACCATGCGTGCCAGTGTCGATGAATTCCGTGTCGACGACATCCTCATCAATGACGGCAAGCTTGAAGCCGAGGCCGGGCGCAAGTTCGTCACGCAATCTGACCTGACTCTGCGCGCCAGCTCATCGGTTCGTTTAGCCATCGATGCACCGGATGTGGTTGGGTCGCTTGAGGTAAATGGTGCGATCGCGTTAGGCGGCGTCCTCAACCTGGACATAGCAGCAGACTTCGACCCTAGCCTTGGGGAAGTCTACACAGTAGTAAGCTACAAATCGAAGTTCGGTAAGTTTATCACCATCACCGGTCTCGATTTGGGCAATGGCAAGCGTTTGCAGCCGGAATACACCGACAACGCCCTGGAGCTGACGGTCGTTGCCGACTAGCCACTGAGACTCGCTCAAACGGCGTTGAGGCGTATAGGTCCAGACTTGCGTATAGCCTGAGGCTCGCCACGCTCGTTCCAAGACAACCCATAACGTTCAAAGAGCTTATCTAGTTCGGCCGACAACAGCGCCTCGAGGTACTGTCGATGCTGAGGGGGAATTTCTGCGGCACCAGCCGGGTTAACCGACTTGTCTACCGAGGTCCCCACATAACGCAGGTCGTCGCTAACGCCAAGAAAGCGTAGAACATCAACCATGAACTCCGATGGACGCTGCGCGATATCGTCGAACGCCCCGACGTATAGGTTCTCGGGCTTTAGATACGACGCCCAGTTATCGACGTTGTCTACATACTGGGCACATCGTAGTTGATAGGGATCGGAAAAAAAGTCCTCAAACTCCTGATTCGGGACCTCGGAAAACTCGCGTCCACGATTGCGCACCAGATCCTTCTTGGCATGAGACCAGGCACGATCGATGGGGTTGCGTACCATCAAGATCACCTTGACATTGGGGTTCAAGGTAACGATGTCCGCAATGACGTCACCATCGATGGCTGCATAGCTCGCGGTGGCCTCGCCGCGGATGAGCGGACGGTACAAACGCCGATGGCGGGCGATACTCAGCCCCTGCTTGAGTATCACCCGCCACAGCGGATCGCGGAAGAAACTCAGATACCAGGTCAGATCATCCGAGCGGAACTTCGGATGTTCGGGGGTCTTGATGCGGCTGAAGAAAAACAGTTCTTTCGGCTCGGCAAGAAAAATTTCAGGATGTTCACGCAGGTTAGCGTGCAACCAGGTTGTCCCGGTACGCTGCGGACCGACGATCAGAAAGTCGGGAAAACGTTCAAGACTCGCCACCAGGTTGGACACCTTGACATAACGCAATTGGCGCCAGATTTCATCGTTGTTCAAAACCACCACGGGAATTTCACGCTGCCTAGGCTGCCACGAGAAAGCAACGTTTGCGAGACCCATCCCAAGAGCATCGAGCCCATTCCAAGATCTTCGCCGGTTGACTTACCAGACGAATGTCTGGTAAGTCAACAAAAGTCCGGAGGACGTTAGACCATGAAGCGCACACCAGCAGGACAGACCCGACGACGCATCTACGAGTTCATGCGTCAACGCCTGCTAGAAGGTAGCCCTCCCACTACTCGCGAGGTCCAGCACGCCTTTGGTTTCCGCGCTGTACAATCGGCGCGTGAGCATCTCGAGGCCTTGGTGACAGCGGGGTTGCTGGCCAAACAGCCAGGGCGTGCCCGTGGCTATCATCTCCCCGGCCGACCCGGGGCCGCCATTTCTACCTGCCTAGTCCCATTACTTGGCCGTGTACAGGCAGGTGAATTAACCACAGCGCTGGAGGAACCCGAGGGCTACATCCACATAGAGTCGAGGCTTGCACAAAAGCAGCTGTTCGCACTGCATGTTCGCGGAAACAGCATGAAGAATGCGGCTATCCTGCATGACGATATCGTTATCGTCCACCGCCAACCTACGGCCGCTCACGGTGAAATCGTCGTCGCTTTAGTAGGGGAAGAGGCAACCGTAAAGCGCCTACGACGCAAGGGGCGGCGGGTTGAGCTACACGCGGAAAACCCGGATTTTACGCCAATAATTCCCCGTAGTGGAGAACTGTTGATCCTGGGTAAAGTCATAGAGGTTAGGCGCTTCCTTGAAACACGCTGAAGCCAGCCCTAAGAAAACGTCGAGCCCTGTTTGTAGTGTATCTACGGCTTTTTTCGTCAGGCATCTCCGCGGACGCCTCACTGAACTCTCGGGAACAGATGCTGGAGCGGTGCTGACCCTGGGATTTCAACTCGTACTCGAGGCACAATTTGCGGGAGAACCGGTCGCATGGATCAGCACCAAAGAGAGCTACTTTTTCCCTCCCGATGTCTCCGAATCCGGTATTGATCTCGACGCACTGCCCGTAATTCATATTAGCAATGCGCCCGCTGCGGCACGCGCAGCCGACAAGCTCGTGCGTTCAGGAGCCTTTGGGCTCGTGGTGTTAGACCTGGCCGGTCCCACCGCTAGCGGCCGGCCGCAGTCGTTTCCCATAGCCCTACAGTCACGGCTGCTCGGCCTAGCCGGCAAGCATGATACCGCCTTGTTGTTTCTAACGGCTAAAGACCGCCACTCCCCCTCTCTCGGCTCGCTGATCTCACTGCGGGCACAGGCAACACGATTGCGAACCGCAGAAGACCGCTTCAGCTGTAGTCTCGAGGTAATCAAAGACAAACGTAACGGACCAGGCTGGTCCCATCAAGAAGTACGTCATGGACCGGCTGGCTTGCGTTGACGTTACCGCCCTAGCCCTGCAGCTACTGCTCAAACAGCATCCAGATTGGTCGGGGCTCCCTGTCGCTGTGGTTGATCGAGACCTTCCCGGAGGACGCATTCTGGAAGTCAACCGCCAGGCCTGGCAAGAATACGTTCGTCCGGGTAACCGCTACGGAGACGTCTTGGTGCTGGCCCCACGCCTGCGTGTAGGAGTAATCACTCGGACCGCTCTAGACCATGGCATCAACACGATCACTAAGTACCTACAGCGCTTCAGCCCCAGGGTTGAGTCGGCACTAGATATGCCGGGAATCTTCTGGCTCGATGCATCTGGGCTGGGCCTGCTCTACCCCTCGCTGCGCCACTGGGCGGTATCGCTAAACCAGGTTCTATCCGCCGCAGACTTCTACTCTACAATAGTCGTCGGGTTTTCTCGCTTCGGAACTTATGCACTGGCACGCACTCTCTCGCAGCAGCAACCTCGGGTGAGTGTCATCAACAATCCCAATGAGGAAACCATGTCGGCTCGCGCTGTACGAATCGACCGTCTAAATTGGGACCACGATTTATCCTCGACCCTCCGCAAGCTGGGTATCCAAACGGTTGGAGACTTTCTCCAACTGCCGACTTCTGAGATCCGCCAACGCCTGGGTGAACAAGCATACCGTCTGCAGCGTATGGCCAGTGGAGAGTTCTTCTCACCACTGAAGCCACAAACGACCGAACCCAAACCCGTGCAGAGAATCTCCTTCGACGAAGCCGTAACTGACAACAGCCAGCTCATTTTCGCAATCAAGGGGCTGCTCCACCAGCTCATCGAACGCCTGACCTCGCAACAAGAAGCAATCTCGCGGCTACACCTACAGCTACAGTTCGCCTCCGCGACCCTAGGCAACACCGAAAAGACAATTCAGCCGGCAGAAGCGACACTAGAAGCAACAACATTACTCGACCTCATACATATCTCGCTTAACACCTGGCGTTTACCTGTGGGCATAGTCGCCATTGCGCTGTACGCAGACACCTCGAAGGCGACACGCGAACAGCTCACGCTATTGCCTTCCTCCAACCGTCGGAACCTCGACGCAGCAGCCCACGCGTTTGCCCGACTGCGAACTGAATTTGGAGATGACTGTGTTGTTCGTGCAGGTCTTCACCAAGCTCACTTGCCCGAAGGCCAGTTCGCCTGGAGCCCGATCGACAAGATTGGCAAAGCCCACCCCCACAATCGCAGCAATCGCCCACTCATACGCCGTATACGTAATCGGGCCTCGCCCCTGCCCTCGCGTCCTCGCAACGAGCACGAGGATCATTGGCTGGCCGGGAACCGAGAGTACGGCGCTGTGCAGCAGTACCTAGGCCCATACATCGTATCGGGGGGATGGTGGCACTCGAACGTGCACCGTGAGTACTATTTTGTGGAAACTTGTCGTGGAAGAATACTGTGGATCTACTACGACCGCATGCGGCGCAGATGGTTCCTACACGGCGAGGTCGAATAGGTGGGGGACGCGCTAGACGACATCGCCGTCAGCACCATGAACCGTGCTGATAACGAAATCGCCGGACTGAACCGTAGTACCATCGAGTACCACGGCATCGGAGACCAACGCACCTTCACCGATGTAACAGCCCTCACCAATCACCGCACCGTGGTAGAGAGCTGCGCCTGGCGCGATGTAGCTCTCTGCACCTACAGCCACGGCACCCTGTACGGTCGCACCGGGGCTTATCTCGGCACGAGGTCCAAGCAGGACGCCATCATTAAACTCGCCGACAAAGGCAAACCCCAGCCCCTCTTCCTCTACGAACCTCCTGGCCAGATCCTGTAATCGGTAAGGGGTGTCTACCAGATCGAAGCTTGGCAAAGTCTGACGATGGAACTCCAGTCCTTCTAGCTTGGCAACATGGCCAAGCGCTCCCGAAGACAACTGCGTCACGAACCTCTTGGGAAAACCGCATCCACGCGGGAGCAACGCTACAATCGCATCGCTTTGATCCGCGTGGGCTCTACCGCACACCACAGCCGAAGTGTCATCACTAGCGCGACAGACGAACTCGAGAAAGCTGGCTGGCGTCATCGACAACACACCCCAGCCCGGAAACAACAGGGTCGCGTCGTCAAGATTCTCACCAATGTCGTCGTTGGCTACAAGACGCGCGCTGTGGCCGAAATAGGGGCGCTGGCGGATACACTCTACCAGGCACTGTGAAGCCTCACCGCTGTCGAGAACGATGATTTCAGATGGCTCGAAGCCGGCAATCGGCTCGAGCATACGGCGATAGAACGGTGCGCCGCCGAGCGGGGCCTTCATCCATCCCCGTAGATCGCTACCGTGCGCCTCCTCGGGAGCGAGTTGGTCAACGCCGTAGATAACCACGGCGGGCTTAACAGATACGGCATCGCCAATCGCAGGTGCGCCTGCAGAACACGCAAGGGACATTGCTCAGTAGGCTCCCCGTCCGGTAAGAACTGCTGGAACAGTCCGCAGTATTAGCTTGAGATCCTGCGCGAGTGAGCGGGCTTGGATATAGTCTAGGTCAAGTTTTACCTGGTCGGGGAAAGGGATGTCCGCCCGGCCGCTAACCTGCCAACTGCAGGTTAGACCCGGCTCGACCTCGAGTCGCCGCCACTCCTCACTGCCATACTTGGCCACTTCTTCACGAATGGGCGGCCGCGGTCCTACCACCGCCATATCGCCACGGAGCACGTTCCACAACTGCGGTAGCTCATCGAGACTCAAACGCCTAAGAACCCGGCCGACGCGAGTAACACGCGGGTCTCGGCGCATCTTGAAGCGCACATCGTCGCCATCGTCGCTGTGGTCTGTGAGCTGCTTGCGCCGCTCCTCGGCATCAACAAACATCGAACGGAACTTATAGAACGGAAATGATCGACCGCCCTTGCCGATACGCGGCTGGACGAAAAATATCGGACCATGGTCTTCGACCTTGATGGCAATCGCCACGAGAAGGAACAACGGAGAAAGCACCGCCAAGGCGCTAGCGGACAGAATTACATCAAAGACGCGCTTGGCTACCGGATAGCCCTTGGATCGCATCAACCATTTCACCCGACGCTTGGCCGACTCAACCAAATGGAACCTCGACACACCCCTACCCTCAGCGACACCGTCGTCGCGCTCCAAATTCTCCAAGGCCCCACGCAGCAGCGAGTCCACACGCTCAGCGATAGCTTCGCAACCCGCGAGCTTAGGCAGCAGAAACTGACCGCTGCCACCGTCATCAAATCGCCGCAGTCGGCCAGTTACGAACAAAAACGGAAGGTCGCTACAGCCGGCCAAACGGTGGGCACGCTGTTGCAGCTCCGAGCCCGACATTCCGGGCATCTGTATGTCGGAGACGACGACATCCGGACGAGCCTTTTCTATTTGTTTTAGGGCATCTACGCCGGAACACGCCTGCTCTATGGCAACGTTGAAGTCTCCCAATTCGAGCTCCAATAGCTCAAGAAAATGGGGGTCATCGTCAACTAGAAGTACCCTCGGAATCCTCTTCATCACCACTCCCCTCGCCAGCAGATGAGCAAGTTACGGACCAACTTCAAAAGCGTAATGATGAGGGGGGGATCCTGGCCCACGCCAGGCGTCTGCAGTGGTCGAAACGGCGGCGAATACTGAGGCGTTAGCTAGGTCGCAAGACTTCGCCCATAAAGATCAAAGGGCTGGGCTGTGCTTGCGACTAGAGAAAGCCGCGGCACGTACGGCGGCCACCAACCCACTCGGGTCAGCCACCTTACTCAGGCATTGGCTGGCGCCAAGTTCACGGCATTCAGCTATGATTTCAGGCCTGTCCTCAGCGGTGAGCATCAACACCGGAACATCGGGACACTCGGCGCTATAGAGCGCCAGCATATCCATTCCCGAGGCATCCGGCAGCAGTAGATCCTGGATTATCACGCTGGGGCAACACTTGGCGGCAAGCTCCCGCCCCTCGGCTCCGGTGCTCGCACAAATCACCTCAAAGCCTTCGTCAGCCAAGTAATCTTGGATCAGTACGTGAAGGCACAGATCGTCATCTACTAGGAGAACACGAGGTCTCTGATTGTCACTACTTGCCATGGTCATTTATCCGTAGGTCGCATCGCCACAGCTACTAGCATCACAATCTGAGCCAGTTCGCTCGGCTAGAGCGACGCGCACGGCCTCCTCTAGGTCTTGTACTCCGCTTCGTAGAACCGGCCCGGAAGCCGCCTCCATGTAGGCGTTTTCTACCCGCCCCGCACACTCACTGAGAACCATAAATCCATAGGCTGCCCCCGATCCACGGAGATCGTGAGCCAGCTTGCGGAAGCGCTGCCCCTTCTCGCCCTCGGGTCGGCGGTCGCTCGAATGCTCGATAAGTTCCGTGAGCTCACGCGCGTACATGCAGGCGGTATTCAGAAACTTGACGTTCAGTTGTCGTCGTTTCTCTTGACGCGCGGCCTTGCGTGCCTCATCCGCTACCATTTCTAGCTGACCTCATCTCGTGCCGACAGCGCAGCGGATGACACCGCCGCAGAGAGCCCGGTTACTTGAGCCTGATCCCGACTAAGCGACTGGCACGCAGCAGTTGGCCCGATAGCGTCCAACCTCATGTGTCGTCCAAGCACCGCACTGACGAGATGGTCGCCACCGCGTACATGAACGCCATCGAGTACCACGGCATCGGAGATCATTGCGCCTTCACCGACATAGCAACGCTCACCGATTACGGCTCCATTACAAAGCACCGCGCCCGGAGCAATCACAGTATTGGCCCCGATCGCGATCGTACCGTTCAAGACGGCACCTCCGCTGAGGTGTACACCATCGCCTACGAGCAAGGTCCCACGCAACTCACCCACCGGAGTGGTATGGTAGTCGAGAATAGCGGCGCGCGCACGGTCGACTAGATACGATGGAGTATTGACCAGCTTCAGCACGCTGGTCTCGAGCAGTTCAAGAGGACGAGACTGGTTGTCGATCCATGTGCGGATTTTCCTGAGCGAACGATCGGCGATTGGCATGTGCAACAGCGGTGTTCCGCGGGGCAGTAGCATCGCACTGTCACCGGCTTCGCGACGCGCAGACTGCATAGGCAAGACCGTGATCGCCTCTTCATGTGCCCTAGCCCCGCCACTGACGATCGCGACTAGGTCATCCACCGATATGCCCGAGGCAGGAACCGCCAGCGTTGGAACCGAAGTCGGCGCATCTAGATAGGCCGAGGAAGCCATGGCCACGTTGGCCCCGAAGCGGCGCGAGCAACGAAGCGCTCGCGCCAAGGCCTGCGAGGCCGGGCCTTCATCTATCACCCACACGCAGCGAGTATCTATACCCCCTAGAGGCTCGAATAGACGCGCAAACAGCGGCGCCCCTGCAAGCGGCGCGCGCGCCCAGGCATCGATATCCTCGCCTACCAACTGTCTCGGAACCAGCCAGTCACTACCATAGACGAGGATGTCGAAGGCCTTGTGTTCTGATCTTGGGTCGTTTGCCATCATCTTGTCTCTAGTGCTTCGATGCCGACGCTGTAGTGCCGACGACCGCTATGGCCATCAGCGTAGCGCTAATGGCGCGGGTGCGAAGGCGGAGACGGTCAAGATCATGATCGAGCCGCGCCGATCTTTCAGTGGAAGTAGAGCTCTTATCCTTGTCGCGCATCGTATAGTGAGACTCCTGCGTTATCTGTTAGCTGTGGTGTCCGGTCCTCGCCGAGCGATCCCAGGCACCCCACTTAGAGCAAGACACGGACCATCATTTAACTTTCCGAAGCGGGAGCAGTCCTGGTAAACCCTAGCGATACCAAGCACATAGAGCGCTCAGTCAGAAAGCCGTGCAGTCGACGATGCAACTGTGACAAAGAAATCACGCCGCCCAGGTGTCACTCACGGCAACGCTTTATGCGGCCTGGCAAGGCGGGGCGTAAGGCAGCATTTGCTGCACTGTATCGGGCCTATGAGCGGCGCCACGAGCAAACATGCGGTGAGCTTAGGCTGTTATGCCGATAGCTGGAGCCGCGGCCGGGGCAGACACCGAGCTAGTAGAGGCGGCCCTAGCCGCGCCGCTACGCAACTCAGCCCGCAGGCGAACCACCAGTCCTATGCCTATCCCTTCGAGTATGGCCAGCACTTGCTCGGTCTGGGTACCGGCAAACACCGTGACCTGAGTAAGAATCGCACCGAGCACACTCCCGAGTACCGCCCAAGCGAGTCTACCTATAGGACTGTCCGGATCGGTGCGCGCCAAATACGAGAACATCAGTAGTATCGGCCCGAGCATACACGCGAGGAACAAATAGGCGGCTGGGTAACCATGCACCAGCGCGAGGAATAGATACTGATTATCGATCGACCACTGTCCGCGTATCACAGGGATACGGTTTCTTCCGAAACCGACATACGGACGCTCATCGAGTACCTCAAGATAGTTGTCGAGAAGCTCCTTGCGGTACGCCGCGGTTTCCTGAGTAGCAGAGGTAGCCTTGCCACGCGAAACACTCACGTACCCCGACACGACATCGTAGAGGAACACCGTGGCCACCAAACCCGTGGCTATCAAACCCACGGTAATCGCAACGCGAGCTCTCGCCCACCCAATACGCATGCTGGTATAAGCAACTAGATATCCCAGTATGGGTCCACGGGATCCGGCTGTCGCCATCCCGACGAAGTTACCCAGCGGGATTAGCCAACGGCCCAACCTTCCAGTCAGTAACTTCTGATCGCGCAACCACAGAATCAGTGGAATAGTCATCGAAAAAAAGAAGCCGTGGCAGATCGGATGAGCGAATGGTCCGGCGACTCTCCGCAGACCGTTGCGATACAGCGCTCCGTCCCAACCGACCCAAACCGGCCAAAAGTTCCGCCAAAAATCGAAAGGGTTGCTCCCCATGCGTGCCTCATACGGAGAGATAAAACCGATGAATGAACCGAGAATGGCCAGCATCCCAATAAACGCGACCAACAAACCATTGTCGCTAGCCAGGACTCGACCGATTACGTAAGGGATGATGATTCCCATGAACTGGTTAGCAAGAAGCTTCTGCGCGTCCTTGAAGCCCTTGTTGTAATACTCAGAATTGAAGGTCCACAACACGTAGGCGAGAATCACCAGATCGAACCAGTGAAAACGATATCTTCCACGGTCGCAGCCAAAGATCAGCGCGCCGAACACCACCGTAAGGGTAAAGTTCCAGAAGTTCGCCTCGGGAATACCTGGGAGTTCGAGATAGTAGTATCCAGGCAGCAGCAGCAGCGACGGCATAGCAACGTAGAGTAGTGCTTCGCGGAAGCCTCTCCGGTAGGCGACGATACCGGCGATAATCGTCGGCAACAGAACTACCGCGGTCACGCTGCTAGCTGCTCCGCATCGACACCCGGGCGGAGGAGAATCACGCCCGACACTTCTCCGCCGCCGCGGGAAATGGCGGCCACCGCGCTACGGACATTCTTCATGGGGGTGTGGCCGATACTGGCAACCAACACTACCCGGTATCCCATGGTAAAAAATGGCCACGGAAGGTCCGGCCCATCAACTGCCTGTGCCGCGATAATACCAACGTCGAAGTCGGCGGTCGCTCGCTCAAACGCCTCGCGGAAAGTCGCTGCACCCAACACCGTGGGCAATTGCTCAGGTTCTCCCATTGGACCGAAGCGCAACAGCCCGTCGCCGTTAGGACAGTGGTAGGGCAACCCATAGCTAGGATGACGATCAATCGCCGCGTCGCCAGCCAAACGCAGCATAAAGGCGGACCGGCTCTCCGCGACATACGCGAGCAGCGTATTGGCCATGCTCCGAGCGTTCTCGGTATCGGCCTCACTTGCCGGGACAACGATGGTAGAGAGCCCCCCCTGGCTCACCCCATCCCGTTCCAGAGAGAGAACCGCGCGAGCGGCGGCGCACGAGTCCGAGGAATCGTCGGTAATCGTCAACACGCGTAGCCCCAGTCGCTCAACATCGTCGCTATGATAGAGAAGCGGCGTAACCTGGGAGAGAACAAGCAGGAGTAGCACGCTAATGCCGCCGCAGGCCACCACACCAACAACGGTAAACAAACCACTACGATCCGCAGCAGCCATGGTCGGCTCGATCGCGGGAGATCGCAGCGCCACCCGTACCGGCGCGCGCGACTCGATCCGCAGCTCCTCAATACGACCGTCTATAGTGTCGAGGTCCTGGAGAAGACGCGCGACCCTCGTTCGCAGCTTCGAGCCCTCAAACATCGCACGCCCGTAGTCAGTTAGCTTCCCTCGGGCATTGGCCATCTCAGCTTCCATGACCTCGTCACTGCGCAGTGCGGCTTGGTATTCGCGCTCGGCTTTCTGCACGATCTCGTCCGCCTCCTCACTACGCACGTGACGCAGCCGAGTCTCAATTCTCGCGCGGGTCTCATCCTCCAATGACTTGAGCTTGGCCCGTGCCGTGGCTATACGCTCGAGCGCATGTGCCCGGGTCGGGTGGCTCGGCTTGAGGCCCGAGGTACCGGAATCAAGCTCCGCGAGTAGGCGTGCGAAAGCTATCCGCGAATCCCGCAGGGCAGGATCCTCGTCGACCTGACTGAGGATCATCCCCTCGGGTAAGGGTGCGCGTAGCTCCTCGGCGCGTCGCCTGGCATTCTCGAGTTCGCCCAGAGCTTCGGCGCGACGAAGCGCGGTCTTGGTTATGCCGGTATCGAGCGCCTGGATATGGCCTATGAAGATGTTCTGCCTCTCGTCGAGCACAGCACTCCCAATGCTCTCGGACAGACCATCGAGCTTGCCATATACGTCCGCTAGCTCTGAGGTTATACGATCACGTGCGGTCGCCAGAGATTTGAACTTGGCGTTGCTCTCCACCGCCCCTTCCTCTTCAAGACGCGCAAGGAACTCCGCCGTAACCGCGTTCAGCACGTGAGCAACAACTTGCTGATTAGCATCCTCAAAACCCAGTTGGAGGAGGTGGGTGTCACGAATATGGTCCACCTCGATGCGTGAGCGCAGATGTGCCACCAGATTTTCGTCGGCTAGACCTTCGGGCCGCCACGGAACTTTCTGCTCCTCGAGTGTGGCGATCGCCCGCTCTATGACCGGACGTTCGACCACAAAATGGGTAAGCGTCCGCATATAGTTCATGTAGAAGGCGTGGATAGAGTTGGCGCGCCACTCTTCTCCGGTGTAGAGAATTCGCGGCATGATCGGATCTACGCTGAGCACCGCCTCTGCACGATAAGTCGGTTTGAACTTCTTGTGAACGACCAGAGCAGAACAGCCCGACATCACCACGAACAGTGCAACCGCCACCAAACCATAGCGTTTGACCGTAACCAGTAGGCCGATGAGCATGCCCATCGGAAGGAACGACGATCCGCCACCGCCGCCACTACCACCGCCTCCGCCCGGAGTTGCAGCCGGGGTGGTACTAGTTGGCCTAGGCTGCGCAGACGCTTCGCCGGGCTGTACACCGTTGGCCTCCGCCAATGGATCTCCGTGCGGATCGATCAGACGCGACAACCCACCACCGTTATCGCTGTTCGCGCCGTTGTTGCCGTTAGCCTTGCTCATGGTCTCTCAGTTGCTCGGGGACAAGAGCGCGGCAGCAGCAGCAGCCGAACTTATTGGTGCAATCTTCTTCAGGTAGTAACCGACATCACCAATGCCGGTGCGGGCAACGTAAATAACATCGCCGCTCTTGAGCGCGTAGTTCTGGGAGAAGTCTGCATCCTCGAGGATGCGCTTGAGATCCACGCGCACCGGCTTGGCCGGGCCTCCCTCCTCAGGGTTGCGGATCAGGTATATCTCGTCGAGGTCGGCATCTTCGGTAAACCCACCCGCCCGTGCCAAGGCCTGGGTAAGCCTCAACTGCACTTTGATCAACACCGCGCCGGGCTCGTTTACCTGGCCCATTACGAAGACCATGGTGTCCTCGGAGTCCGGAATGAAGACTACATCGCCATTGCGCAACGGAACGTTAAGCGCAATGTTGCCGTTGGTGAGTAAATCCGTGAGATCTATCCAGATCAATTCGTCACGGCCGCGTATGATCGCGCAGCGAGCGAGAAAACTCCGATACTCGCGCACCGGCAGCCCGCCTGCCGCGGCCAGGGCCTGAAGAACAGTCCCGCGACCGGTTAGCTCGATTACCCCCGGCTGTTCTACTCGACCGAGGACATAGACCTTGTTGTTGTTGTACTCGGTGATGTTTACGGCAACGTATCGCTCGCGCTCGAAGAACGGCTCTATCTTCGCTCGGAGCTCGGAGGCCACTTCGTCGCGGGTCATGCCATCGACCTTCATGGTGCCAACCAAGGGCATCGAAAGACTGCCATCTGGACCGACACGGTAGCGGCCCGAGAGATCGTCCTCGCCAACAACTGTTACTGAGATCTCGTCGGAAGGACCGATCAGATAGTCGAGCGTCGGCGGCGACGGAGTAGACCCCTTCTTGAGCAAACGAGGATCCGGCTTGCTCGGCCCACGGTCTGCCGCCTCGACCAAGGCCTTGTGGGCAGCCGCGTTCATTTCGTCTTCTAGCTGAGCTCGTTTGCTCGAAGCGCAGCCAGAGACAAAGGCGACGGCAAAACACGCGGCAACAACCAGTAGCGGGGCCAAGCGTCGTAATCTTGACACCCCTGGCTGTTCCAAGACGTGCTCTCGCCGCCGTCTCGGCACTGCGCATATCTGCCGACACATCAGCATTTCAGTAGGTTACCATGCCGCCCCGTGCATCCGTGCCCGAAAATGACCTGGCACAAGAGCTGCAACGTACCCGTGCTACGGCAACGCTGTGTGCTGTCGCAGATGCTATGCGCAAGGGCATGGCTCGCTACGGTGGGGAGACGAGGAAACTGGTGGACATGCCCGACGACAACGCATCTACGACTCCAAGCTGTGGCAACCGCGGCTTGGAGTCTGCCAACAACCAAAGCGCGTCTTCAGCCTCGCGGATAGCCCGGGGGTCGGCGGCAGGCGTGGTCGCCCAGATACTCTACCTTACAACCAGGTTCTTGCTGACACCGTTCGTGCTCGCCCACATAGGGCTAGAGGCTTACGGTTTTTGGTCGATACTGTTCGTGGCCCTGGGCTGGTTTGGTCTGCACCGCATGGGATTCACCAGTGCTGCAGTATCCTATGTAGCGCAGTACCGGGCGGCAGGAGACTCGGGGCGAATAAATGCCGTGCTGACGACCACGGCAACTTTTGGTCTGGGACTGGCAGTCATCGTCGGCGGCTTACTGGTAGGCTTCGCCCCCTACGTGGCTCTCGCTCTAGGAACCACCGAAGCACTGCACGCCCAGGCGGTGTTGGCCTTGCGCATCACCGTACTCGCGACTTTCGGCTCACTAGTCTTCGGCGGCTACCAGAGTAGCCTGGAAGCGCTTCAGGAATACCCTCGTGTCAAGCTCATAGACGCCTCCGCGCTACTGGTCGAAGCCGGCGCGATAATCGGCTTTCTGATTTACGGCGGAGGCCTAGTAGAACTCTCTATAGCTTATGCCATACGCATGCTCGGCCCTATCCCCGTCTATGCGCTATTCGCCCGCCGAAAGATTCCCGGGCTCAATGCTCTTCCCGTCGCTTTTGATCGGAGTGTAGCCAGAGAGATATTCCGCTTCGGCGGCTCGATTCAGGCTCTGGGTATCCTCCACCTGATAATCACTTCGATAGAACGGCTGGCTCTCGCCCATCTGGTATCGCTTGCAGCGGCAGGTGCCTACGAACTTTGCCGCAAGCTCGTGGGCCCTGGCCGCCGCCCTCCCAACCCACGCGTTGGCTCCACTGGTTCCAGCCGCCGCAGACCTACGCGGCCGAGCCACGTCCAAAGCTGTGATGCTCACCGACCTGCTGCGAACCTCGACACGAGCCGTCTCCATAGCCGCGGCCGCGCCCCTGGCGGTTTTCATCGTCATCGGCCCCTCGGTGGTCTATGGCTGGCTCGGTGAGAGCCACGCCGAAGTCGAGTGGACGCTGCGAGTGCTATCGATCTCAGCCTACATTCATCTTTCCACAGGACCATCGACCGCCGTACTGAGAGGTCTCGCACAACCCCGCTTAGAGCTGATCTACACCGGGGCCTGGCTGGCACTTGGTGCACTACTGATTCCAGCCGCAGCCATGTACCAGGGGATCATCGGCGCAGCCGCAGCCGCAGCCACTGCTCAGGGGGCGGCTTCGCTGCTACTACTGGCCATGGCACTACCCCGGCTCGGCCTGTCTCGGCTCACGCTGCTGCATGATGTGGGAATGCCCGCCGTCAACGCCCTGCTGCCGGCACTGGCCGCGGTAACCTTGTTTGGCGCAGGTGCGGCTACAGACGGGCGCCTCGAATCGATCATTCTCGTTCTCGGCGTTGGCGCAATCGTGGCCATCGTCAGTGTCATCCTCGACTACCGTTATGTTCTCGAACAGCGAGAGCGCGACGTACTCGACAGCTTCATGCGCCGAGTGCTCGCCCGACGCCCATCCTTTACGCGCACGGAGGTAAGCCCAACATGACCGCAACCGACAATACACGCCCCTGGCTCACCATAGTCACGGTAACCTATCGCTGTGGCGATTTGGTGCTGAGCTGTCTCGATGCGCTGGCAGCAGATGGTCTGCTTGGCGACCATGCCGACCCTGGCGTCGAGGTAATAGTCGTCGACTCGGACAGCGGCGATGGCACCCCCGACCTCGTCGCCCGCGCGTATCCTCAGGCAACGCTGCTGCGCCAGGACCGCAATGTTGGCTTCGCAAGAGGCTGCAACATCGGCATCAAACATGGTGACGGCCACAAGGTCCTGCTCTTGAACCCCGACGCCGTAGTACCACCTGGTGCGATTGCTAAGCTCGTGGCGGAAATGGAACGCTATCCCCGCACAGCAGCTGTAGGCCCCCAGCTCACCTGTGAAAGTGGCTCGGCACAGATAGGAACCCAGTGTTTCCCCACCCTGCGCTCGGAATTTGCAAGACACTGCATGCCCATCGCAAAACGCCTGGGCATAACCGAGCTCGGCAACGAACAGCCCAATCGCGCCGGCACAGTCGATTGGATCTCGGGCGCGTGCATGCTTCTCAATGCCAAAGCACTCGATGAACTCGGGCTACTCGATGAAGGGTTCTTCCTCTATTACGAGGAAACCGACTGGTGCCGACGCGCGCGCCAGTCGGGGTGGAACGTGCGCTTCTGTCCCGACGTCAGGGTTACTCACATCGGCGGACAAAGTGTTGCCGAATCCGGTCAGCAAACCCTTTCAGGGCTATCGGCCGAACACTTCCGCAACAGCCGTCGACGCTATTTTCGTAAGCACTACGGACTGGCAGTCTCACTTGCCGTAGAGGCCGTACATGGTGCACGCCAGTTGGTCCGCTCGGCAAAGACGGCGGCCGGTATGACCGTCGGGGGCTGGTAAGGGAAGTTTTGCAAATGACCACGCGACCAATCGCCTATCTAGCCTCGGAGATCCCCTCGGTGTCCGCTACCTTCGTCTACCGCGAGATCGCAGCACTTCGCTCCGTGGGTTTCAAGGTGGCCCCCTTTTCCATTCATCCGGTAGCTCGAGAGAGTGTTTCTCCCGACGGTATGCCATTTTTTGACGAGACCGATGTGCTCTACTGCAGTCGACTGCGGATGGCCAAGAGTGCGATCTCGACAGCCATCCGCCATCCACTGGGAACGCTCAAAGCCACTATCACAGCCGTGACGGACACGCTCCGCGGATCGTTTTCGCAGCCTGGCCAGCGCTGGAAGGTACTGGCCCAACTCTTCGCCGGCCTGGCTCTGGCAGAACGCCTGGACAGAGTAAAGACGCGGCACCTCCACATTCACTTCGCTCACGCTCCAGCCAACGTCGGGATGTACGCCGCGCTGGCGTCGTCTATTCCCTTCAGCATCACCGCGCACGCCAACGACATCTATGTCGAGGCGAGCCTGTTGGGTGAAAAACTCGCCCGAGCACAAACCTTCGCGACGATTTCGGAGGCAAACCGCAGCTTCCTCCGCGAACAGTTCGGCGAACTCGGCAGGCGAGCACAGATCGTTCGTTGCGGTGTCGACGTAAACGAATTCACTCCACACAGCGACAGCAGCAACAGTTCCAATCTAACGGTGTTTGCCCTAGGCCGCCTAGTACCAAAGAAGGGATTCGACGTACTGCTGTGGGCGACCGCCAAGCTGAGCAGCACCATGCCAGGACTTCGTGTGCGCATAGCCGGTGACGGACCACAGGACGACGCTCTAAAACAGTTGGCAGCAGATCTTGGCATCAGCGATCAGGTCGAGTTTCTTGGAGCACTTACAAAGGACCAAGTACGCTCAGAGCTGGCCCAAGCCGCGATCTTTGCACTGCCATGCCGCATTGATTCAAGCGGTGACGTCGATGGCATTCCGGTGTGTCTGATGGAAGCCATGGCCGCTGGCGTTCCGGTGATCTCGACTAGACTGTCGGGCATTCCGGAACTGATCAAAGACGGCGAGACCGGACTGCTGGTAGACCCGGAGGCCCACGAACAACTCGCGGCCAGCATCAAGGCAGTACTGTCCTCGCCCAAACTCGCAAAGTCGCTAACCAGCAAGGCGCGAGCTTTCGTCGAACAACAGTTCGATCTAACGGCCAACGCGCTCACATTGGCCGCATTGATACTACCTCTGTCTGCCCAAGCACGCGACAAAGCACAAGGCCAAGCATCCGTACTCGAGAACACGGCGACAGGTTCTGCATAGCCCCCACTATCCCGCCAAGACTATGACGCTCGGTTCCCAAACGTACCGTTTGGTTGTCCGAAGCTAGGCCAAACCCGGCATTTTGGCCCGCAACTGCTGGCACGGAGCATGCTGTGTATCGGGATCCGTACAGACCCTCGCTGGAGACTAGAGCATGCCCGAGAAACACAGCAGCACCGAAATTCAATGCAATGAGCGACCCGCGCTGGTCGTCATTTCCGCGGTTCGCAACGAAGAGAATCTTCTTCCACGCACCATCGACTCGATGGTGACACAAACCGTCAAGCCACGGCGTTGGATCATCGTTGATGACGGATCAACCGACTCCACCGCGGAAATCGCCGAGGCAGCAGCGCAAAAGTACGAGTGGATCCGAGTCGTACAGCGAGACAACCGCGGGTTCCGCAAGCTTGGCGGTGGCGTAATCGACGCGTTCAACGCCGGCCTCGAAACTGTCGACATAGAGTATGACTTCATCGCCAAAATGGATGCGGATTTGAGCTTTGGACTGCGCTACATCGAGCGCATCCTTGAAGAGTTCGCGCGTGACCCCCGCCTCGGCTCTGCCAGTGGCAAGGTCTACCGGCCGGAAGGATCGGGTTTCGTCGAGGAGTTCATGATCGACGAAATGGTCGCCGGCCAGTGGAAGATGTATCGCCGCGAGTGCTTCGAGGAAATCGGAGGACTCGTCGCCGAGGTCATGTGGGATGGCATCGACTTCCATAAGGCGCGGCAAGCCGGGTGGACCACCCGCAGCTTCGATATCCCCGAGATACGTATCATCCACCACCGCTTGATGGGCTCATCCGACCGCAACGTCCTGCGCGGCCGACTTCGCTGGGGCTACGGCCAGTGGTTCATGGGAACCCACCCACTCTATATCGCTGCCAGTGCCGGGCTGCGAATGTTGGAAAAACCCTACGTGATCGGCGGGGTTCTCATACTCATAGGCTATCTAACGGCCGCGATCCGGCGTGACCCCCGCTACCCCGACCTACAGTTCCGGCAGGAGCTGAAACAGTGGCAACTGGGCCGACTACGCCATCTGGTAGCAGCTGGACAGGTACGCTAGTGGCAGCACGTGATCTGCGTGTGCTGCTGATAGCACACCACGCCAACCCAAATCTGGGCAGCGAGCCACTCATAGGCTGGCGCTGGGCACAAAAACTCGATCGGCGTCTGACGCTCACGCTGATAACCCACATCCGCAATCGGCATGCGATCGAGGCTGCAAACGAACTCGAGGGTGAGGTCATCTATATCGAGACCGAGAATCTCGCGAGAAGGCTCAACCACATTAACGACCTTCTGTGGTCACCCCAAGCAACACTGCCACGTACTATTCTCGATGCGCTGGCGCTCAAAGAGTTTTGCCGACAGGCGAAAGCGATCGCAACAGATCTAGTAGCCAATGGACAAATCGACGTCATACACCGGGTTTCGCCCATCACCCCGCGCGTACCATCTGACTTCGGTGATCTGGGCGTACCCTTCATACTCGGGCCACTCAACGGCGGCATGTCGATGCCCCCGGCCTTCGTCGAGTCCTACGAGAGAGAGCAGCTCTGGGTTCTGCACGCTCGTGGACTCAGCCGAGTGCTCGACCCACGTTTTCGCACCTTCCGCAGAGCAAGCTCAATTCTCGTGGTAGGCGAGCACACTCGCTCGCTACTACCGGCCAGTGAGCGCGAACGAGCATTACGGTTATCCGAAAATGCAGTCGATCTTCCGCTGTTCCGTCCTCGACCTGAGCGAATGGGAGAGGGCCTACGTGCCCTCTATGTCGGGCGCCTGATTCCTTACAAGGGCGTCGAGTACCTGATGCGTGCGCTCAAGCAGGTTCCGGAGCAGCTCGCGGTTCAGCTGGACATCGTCGGAGACGGACCTGACCGGGCTCGGCTAGAGGCACTACAGGAGGCACTCGGACTGCGAGGCCAAGTACGTTTTCATGGTGCGGTGCCAGTCGAGGCTGTCCCTCGGCACATGGGTGCCTGTGATGTGTTCTGCCTGCCCTCGGTGCGTGAATCCGGTGGAGCTACGGTACTCGAGGCAATGGCTGCGGCTAAGCCGGTGATTGTTGCGGATCACGGCGGCCCCGCCGACACGGTTATCGATGAAGTAGGATTTCGTCTACCGGTGAGCAGTCCTCGTGCTCTGGTCTCGGCGATCGCACGAGCACTCACCGAGCTTGCCGCCGACGAACCACGACGTCTGCGTATGGCCCATGCAGCCCGCTCTCACGTTGCACGTAACTACACCTGGGATGGCAAGGCCGACCACCTGGTTTCCATCTATCAACGCACGATAGGCGAATTCGCGGCCCCCTCAGAAGCCAAGACGAACTCGAGTGAAAAGCTCAGCTCCAACCCACCCCAGCCCGTGCTTTCCTACGCCTAGTCCGGATCATTAATGGAGATCACACAATGAGCAGCACCCGCCGCAACCAACATACCGCCCCCGTAGACGAGACGGCGTCTGAATCGAGTGAGATTCCGACTGTGAAAGTAGGTGAACTGGATATAGCACGCCTCGACTTCGATTCCTCATTGTCGCTTCTAGGTCAGTGGCTTGATGGTGACAGACCTCGTCAGATTGCCACCGCCAACCTCGACTTTCTAGAACTGACTAGCCGCAACCAGGAACTACGCGAGGCGCTTGCCTGCGCCGATCTAATAACCGCCGACGGCGAACCGCTGGTGTGGCTGTCGCGCATGCTCGGCCAGCCCGTACCGGAAAGGGTCGCCGGATCGGACTTGGTCGTTCCTCTAGTCGGTGAGGCGGCTGCGCGCGGTCGCTCGGTCTATCTTCTTGGCGCCGCCCCCGGTGTGGGCAAACAAGCTGCGAACGTGCTCGTACAACGTTACCCAGACCTACGCGTGGCGGGCGTAGCTTCTCCAATGATCAGACTCGACGACGACTCGTGCCTCCCCATAGTAAGTGAGATACGCGACAGCAGGGCAGATCTACTGGTGGTAGCCTTCGGTAGCCCTAAACAGGACGTATTCTTGAAACGATATCTGCATGAGACTGGCTGCCGCGTTGGTATCGGTGTAGGTGCAACCCTAGATTTTATCGCCGGTCGTGTACGCCGCGCGCCAAGGATCTTTCAGCGACTGGCTCTTGAGTGGGTCTTCAGGCTAGGACTCGAGCCCCGCCGTCTCGCCGGGCGCTACGCGCGTGACGCAGTGTACCTAATGCGCCTGGCCACCCACATCGCCGTGGCCCGTGCTGCGAGCCTCAGCCAACCGCGACGTCTGCCAAGCGGCGTCCGTTCTTGAGCTGGCTGGTACGCAGTTCACTACTGATCACGCCACCATCCACTAGGCTGACCAGAGCCGCGTCTCGCCGGCGTCCACCTGCGTATGAACGTCGGAGCGCACGGCTTGGAAATCCGTGGGATCCACCACCGGCGCAGTAGCTCTTGAGTCCGGGGCTGGATTCAATCCAGCATACGTATTGCGGTCGCAGACAATCGGTCACCCTGAAGCGCATGAAAGCCAGCCTTGGGATTTTTCCCGCCAACAGATAAGCTAGGCATGACTGCACCGTGACCTGTTGAACCCGGGAATGGACTCTAGAACCGAAGACATCGTTCGACGACCAGGATCACGCCAACGAGCCGTGCTGGTCTTGGGAGCTGGCCGTAGTGGCACCAGCGTCGTTGCCCGTGCAATTCAAACCGTGGGGGTTGAGTTGGGCAATGATTTCAAGCCGCCCTCACCCAAGAATCCCACGGGTTTCTTCGAAGATGCGGCGCTACTAAGACTCAGTAAGAAGCTACGCCAGGCTCTCGGACTACGCCCCGACAGTCTTCACCTACTCGATGAGGAGCTATGGACTAGCCCGGCGGTAGAGCCCTTCTACGCCGAGTTTGCCGATACCATCAACGACCATTTCGGCCAGGCTCCGATCTGGGGATTCAAATATGCCCTGACGATGAGAATGCTGCCGTTTTGGCAGCAGCTGTTCGCACGAATGGATATATCGCCTAGCTACGTACTGCCCATCAGGAACCCACTTAGCGTGGCGCGCTCGCGAGCCAAGCTCGATGCCCATCGCGGTCAGCATGGACACAGTGATCTCGAGTGGCTGGCCAACGTAGTACCCTATTTTGACCGTCTTCGAACTGACACCTTAGCGGTCATCGATTACGACCGGCTCATGGCAGATCCAGTGGCCCAGCTCGAGCGCCTCGCGCTGCGACTACACCTAGCCATCAGCACACAATCGCGGGAGAACATCCACGCATTCGCCACATCATTTCTCAAGCCCGGCTTGCAACATACTCGCTTCTCTATCGACGAACTCAAAGCCGCCGAAACTATCAACGTTCTCGTGCGTGACGCCTACTGCTGGCTTGATCGCCTCGCTACCGACGAAATCGAGCCCACAGATCAAGCTCTTGGAGAGGCCTGGCGGGTCATCAACTCTCGCGTATCCGACCTAGGCCCAATTCTCAGTCGGCTCGACTCACTCAACAGCGAACTACGCCGTAGCCAGTGGAACCCACTCAGCCCAATCCCCGCAGCCTGGAAAAAGCTACGCCACCTCCTCCGCCGCTAGAGGGGGATAAGTCCGTCGTCTAAGTGCTTGATT
>CAZPPZ010000007.1:0-32757 GCA_964588545.1 uncultured Myxococcales bacterium
GCCACTCCCACCAGCGAAGGCAGCACAGCGAGGACACACCCGAGTCTTTCGAGTTGGTCGCTTTTGATAGCCAATCCAGTCATCGGCCTTGGCTCTACCAGCGGACCCGAGGCGAGGAAGAAGGCGGGTGGAGCGTTCAAGTGTCCGCCCGAGAGTAGGTCTTTGTCGAAGTTCGCCGCGCGGCGGATGGCTTTCATGCCGTGGTCGCTGACTACCAAGACCGTGGTGTCGGCGGGGGCAGCGGCGATCAACTCAGCGACGATACCATCGAGGTAGGCGTAGTAAGCGCGCACGATATCGCCGAGCAGTGCCAACTGTTCGCTCGAGCCGGGGTGGCGGTAGAGCCGCGGGAAGGCGTAGCGCCAGAAGCGGTGGCCGACGACATCGGCACCGCCGAAGTAGACGGCGAATACGTCAAAGGGTTCTCCGCCCTCGAGAAGCTCGAGGGCGATCTGCTGATATAGCGCGTCGGCTCGGAACGCCCAGGCGCTTTGCTCCAGCAGTTTTGCCCCGACCGCTCCGAGCTGCTCGGGCTCGACGGTGAATACCCTTCGCTGCAAATCGGCAAGCGTGGCTTCTATGTGTGGCAGCAGGCCTAGGATCTCCGACTGACGGCTAGGCGGGTAGACCTGGCCTTCGAGCTTGGCAACCAGGCGGCCTTTCCATATTCCCTTTCCGGCCCGCCGCATCGCCGGGGTGATGGTGTTGACCTGGGCGACCATCAAACCGTTGACTGCTTCGGCCGGGAAGGTCAGCCACCAACCGATGGTGCAGACCCGACGACCAGCATCACTGAGGATGTTCCAGAAGGCCTTGACGCGGCGATCGCGGCTGGTGAACAGCCGTGTGCGTCTGCCGTTCTTGCCCGGCTGGTCGACCGCGTGAACGAAACCTTCGATGCCGTGGTGTTTGGCGCTTACGCCGGTAGCCATCGAGGTCCAGATGATCGGCGAGAGCGTGGGACGAGTTACATCAAGCTCACCGTAGACTCCGCTTTTCATGAGAGCGGCGAGAGCGGGCAAGCGGCCGTCGGCTAGCATCTCGGCTACCACGTCCCACTCGAGTCCGTCGAGCCCGATGAGCATCAACGGTGTGATCGGCTCTCGCGTATCGTGGCCGCGGGGGCTGCAGCCGGCCAGCGCCAGGCAGGCGGCGAGTAACAGTGTAAGTGCTTTGCTCATCGAGCGTCCGGAGGTCTTTTGTCATCGTGTGTGGCTCGGGCTACAGACTCAACCCCGGCCGTTGAATATGTACCTGGCTATTCTTTCTACCTTGAGCGCTGTCGATCACCACCGGAGTTGGTCACGCGCCGCCTCGCTGGTCTATCCGGGGCTATTCTTCGTCGCGACTGCTCTGCTGTGTTGGTCGGTGGTCGAGCGGCTGCCGCTGCTACTCGATAACCAGCACTACTTCTTCATCGCCGAGCGTGCGGCTAGTGGTGTCCCACCGCATGTTTCGCACTTTGATCCCAAGCACTCTCTCAGCCTGTTGATATCGGCGGCCGCGATTTGGCTGGGCCGTGGGCTCGGCATTGCTGACCTTACTTCTGCACGAATCGTCAGTATCGCCGTCACTGCCGCTTCGATGGCGCTGCTTTGGAGCGTGGTCAGGCGGCTCTCGGGAAGTGTGCTGGCTGCTAACCTCGGCGGCGTGGCGATGGTGTCGTTCCACCGTTTCGTGTTCATGGCTGCGATGGGGGCCCGGCCCAAGGTGTTCTTGGTGTTCTTTATGATCGTGGCCGTACACTACGTCAGCAAGCGCCGTTGGTTTGTGGCCGGGATGGCCACCGCCGCTGCGTTTCTGTGCTGGCAGCCCGCTCTGCTATTGGCCGCGGTGGCTGCGATGGTGGTGATGGCCGATGAGCGTCGTTGGCGCGGCGTCGCTTGGCTTGGGGCCGGCCTGCTCTTGCCCAACCTACTCTACGAGGGATACTTCTGGGCTAACGCCGCGCTGGCTGAGCAGCTACAACAATCCTACGTGTTCCCTGCCGGTTTTATGTCGGCCTTGCCTCGGCACCTTGATGCGCTGCTGCGCCGGGCCTCGTGGATCTTCGAGGTTCAATCCGTCCCATCGCTGGAATCGGTAGTGCCGCTGTTGTCTGCGGCTGCCGCGCTGTTGGCTGTGGGCGCGGTGATTAGGCGGCCGCTAGAGCTGCCGCGGATCGCGCGTTGCAATCCTGGACTGGTGTATGTGACGGGCTGTGGCCTGGCTGGCCTGGCGTTCTTGTTGACCAACTATCAAGGCTTTCCTGACCGCTTCTTCGTTGAACCCTACATGGCGATTGCTGCGGGAGTACTACTTGGGAAACTGCCGACACTCTTTAGCGATCGATGGCGTCCGGCCTGCCGAGGGTTGCTCGCACTTGGCGCTGGCGCTTGCGTTGTAGCTCTGCTGTTCGGCGGCGTTTACGATTTCGGCCAGCGACGCACAGGGGAGAGACAAAGCGGGCTAGAGGCTCAGTACCATGTTGCCGAGAATCTAGCGCGGGATTTTCTCGATGCTGGATTGAGCGTCTACGCCGTAGGCTGCACCCATCTTCTAGCTTTCAATCACGTCAACAATTTCTCCAGATTCGGGTTTTTCTTTCGTGGCGTTGGCCGCTATCTAGCCTCGCAAGCGCGCAGCGAGCCGCAGTTACTGTTTGGTGGCCGCGGATTGCCAGATGTGGTGTTGGTCTCACGCGGAAGAAAGCGCATGCGCTCGCAGAGCTGGTTGAGCGATTCTTATGAACTCGCGGATTCGCGCCGCTATGGGCGGCGCAAGGAGCTGTGGATTCGCAAAGCTCCCACCGGCGGCCCGACTACTGCAGATAACCTAGCGAGCGCAGCTGATCGCTGATCGGCTTTGGTAGTATCGCGCCGGCCTCTCGGTCGAGGCCTTGGTGCTTGCGAGCGATAGCCTGCGCACGAGTCTTGATGCGTTGCATGGCCACCGCCAGCGCGCGCGCGCGCGGCTCCGAGGGGGCCGACCGGGGGTGCAACTCGTGGGGGTCGGTGCTGAGGTCGTAGTAAGTAGCGCTGTCGCTGCGGTGGTCGACGATGAGCTTGTCTGGGCCAAGCACCAAGGCGCTAAGCGCCGGGGTCTTGGTCGGGGTGAACAGCTCGCTTAGCACCGGGTAAGGCTCGGCACCGCGCTGCCCGTGGGCCAGTGCAACTAGCGAGCGGCCCATCATCTCTGGCGGAGCTTGCAGTCCGAGTATGTCGAGAATCGTTGGAGCGACATCGATGAGCGCTACCGGCTCCTCAACGCGGCCGGGGCCGAGCTTAGCAGGCATCCACATCAGCAGGGGAATGCGCGTGACCTCTTCGAACAGAGTGCGACGGTGGCCTTTGCCGTCATGCTCGAGGAACTCCTCACCGTGGTCGGCAGTGATTACCACCAGCGTGTCTTCCAGTAGCGATCGCTTTCTTAGCTTGTCAAGTATGGCAGCGATGGTGGTATCGGTGGAGCGGATCTCGCCATCGTATAGCGCCAGGACCTGGGCATAGTCGGCCTGATCCATGCCTTTGCGAAAACCTCGCTCGTGGCGAAAATGGTAGGCGGGGAACGAACCGCTGTAGTCGCTGTTGAACATCGTATCGAAAGGCGGCGGTGGTATGAGGTCGTAGTGCACGTCCCACATGTGGATGAAGAAGAAGAACGGTCGGCGGCGCGGCCGCAACAGTTCGGCGCCTAGGCTGCGCAAGATGTTGGGGTTGGTGATGTCGTCGTGTGAAGCCGCGTGGGCACGCAGTGGTTTGAGCTTGCGCGATCCCAGTCCATATGAGCTGCAGTCGATATAGCGCTCGAAGCCTTGGTCGAGACCGAAGTGGGGGTGGAGAAAGGGACCGCTGTAGAATCCTGTGGTCGCGTAGCCGGCAGCGCTTAGTAGCTCGGCGAGAGTCGAAGCCGATGACCGAAGTGTCTTGCCCTGGCTGGTTGCCCCATGCGCCGAGTCGACCAGGCCGGTCAGCAGCGCCGCGTGGGCCGGCAGCGTCCACGAGCTCGAGCTGTAGGCACGGGCAAACAGCAGCCCTTCGGCCGCCAGCGCGTCGATCGCTGGGGTGGTCGGTCGGGTGTAGCCGTAGGCACCGACGTGGTCGGCCCTGAGGCTGTCGATCGAAATCAACACGACGTTGGTGCTGGCGCTAGGCCTGCTGCTGTTGCAGCCGACAGCACAGATCACCATAGCTGCTGCGGCAAGGCCGCGGATTGTCGCTGTTAGGGGAGTCAAGACCGCCATTATCGCGGCCTTGGCCGCGCCCGGCAAGGCTGGCTGTAAGGTTGGCTGCAAGGTTGGCTGCAAGGCTGGCGATGGAGTCGGTCGGCCGATCGGGTTAGACGACATCGCGATGCGCTTTGGGAAATGGTTCTGCTGGTCCTATCTGTTTGCAGCGCTGAGCCTTGCGGGCTGCTGGAGTGGCGGCAGGCCGGGCATCCGACAGGGGCAGGGCCCGGCCAAGATTCTGCTCATCTCCATCGATACTACCCGCGCTGATCACCTGTCAGGCTACGGTTATTCTCGGCAAACGACCCCAGCCATCGATGCGCTGGCGGCTGCGGGTGTGCGTTTTGCCAACGCCTACTGTGTCATGCCCACCACCGATCCCTCTCACACTTCGATACTTACCGGGCAGTACCCGCGAACCCACGGGATAATGCGCAACGCTGCCCGGCGCGCCGACGCCGACGCGCCGACGCTGGCGAGCTGGCTACAAGACCGCGGTTACGCCACCGCGGCGATTACCGCGAGGATAGGCTTGGATCCGCCGCTGCGACGGCTGCGTGGTTTCGATCATTCCGACGCCCCGCACTCGCCGCAGCGTCATCGTAGCGCCGCCGAGATAGTCGAGCGCGCCGCGGCTTGGATGGGCGAGCGCGGCGAAGGGCGATGGTTCTTGTGGGCGCACCTGTGGGAGCCGCACAAGCCCTATCAGCCCGAGCCGGGCTATCGCAATCGCTTTGCCGTCGGTGGCGAGATCGCCGCCAAGCTTAGCTACGAAGATCCAGCGCGTTTCTTGGCCGAGGGACGCAGTCTTAGCGACGAGGTCGTGACTGCGGCGGTGGCCTTGTACGATGCCGAGATCGCCCGCGCCGACGCCGCGGTGGCCGAGATCGTGAAATTGGCCCGCGAGGCCGAGCCTGCGGGAGAGCCGCTGGTTGTGATTGTAGCCGATCACGGAGAGTCGTTGGCCGAGCGCCAGCGATCCACCCGCATCGGTTTTGGCCATGGCGCACTGATCTACGACGAAGTCGTCAAAGTGCCGTGGATACTGTGGTGGCCCGGTCACCTCTCGCCTGCGGTTGTCGATACGCCGGTGTCACTGGTCGACTTGGCGCCCACTCTTACCGCGCTGATCGACGACCGCGCGGGCAGCGAGCTTCCCGGCTGTGACGGCCGCAGCCTCGCGGCCAACGTAGTTGCCGGTAGCAATCCCAGCCACGCGCCTATCGTCGTCGATCGCCGACTCTTCCAGACCTCACCGATCCCGCAGCTTGGTTACAGCGAGACCGCGTGGATAGACTATCCCTGGAAGCTGATCGTCAACGAGGGCCGATCCGAGCCGGCGCTTTACCGCCTCGACAGCGATGCCGCCGAGAGCCGCGACCTCGCCCGCGACCAGCCCCAACGCGCGGCCGCGATGGCCGCCGCTTTGGCCCAATGGAAAGCCGCCCGGCCGCTTCATGCCGACCGCGCTCCGCCAACCCGCCAGCGCGAGCAGGAGCTCGAGGCTCTGCGTTCCTTGGGATATATAGACTAGTGAGCCGCGAGCAGGCGAGCGGCGAACAATGGCGGCCGGTTAAAGAGACGCCTCTGCTAGTCGCGAACAGCGAACAATGGCGGCCGGTTGAAGACAGACGGATACGCACCTAGAGCGCGATCTCGTTTGCCGTTTGAATTCCCGGCAGAAATAGCCGATTTTGTAGCCACTGCAGGCGCGTCCGGTGCGTGGCAGTTTAGTGCAGTGGAAGCCGCAACACTGAAACAACTTATTGTTGATGGTATCCCCAGCGCGCAGGTCGAGGTTGTCGATCTGCACGGTACGGGTGATCACTTCGAGGTTAGCGTGGTCGCGGAAAGCTTCGAGGGGAAGTCAATGGTCGAGCGTCATCGCATGGTTTATGCCGCGCTTGGCGATGCCATGCGTAGCGAAATCCACGCGCTGATGATCGAAGCGTTGTCCCCCGCCCAGTACCGTGGCGGGCTACTCAACCCGGTCACTAGGAGCTAGTAGCAATGCCTCAAGACATCTTCGAGCAGATCAAGGAACAGGTAGAGAAGGACGATATCGTTCTCTACATGAAGGGATCACCGGCGATGCCGCAATGCGGTTTTTCGCAGATGACCGTCGAGATTCTCAAGCGTGTAGGCCAAGATTTTCAGGCCTACGACGTGTTGCAGGACCCCTCCTTGCGCGAGGGCATCAAGCAGTACTCGAGCTGGCCGACCATCCCGCAGCTCTACGTGCGCGGGGAGTTCGTCGGCGGCTGCGACATCATCCGCGAGATGTACGAGAACGGCGAGCTGGCCAAGCTCGTCACAGCCGAGGGGTAACGCCCGTAACAGTGCAGCTCGTGAACAGTGAAGGAGCGTGCCAAGATGCTTGCCCGCGCGCTCAACTGCCATCCTGCTGTCCTGGTTTTCCCTGGCTGGCGAATAAAAGGGCAAAAGGCTGCCTCTCGCTTACGCGCAGGCACCGTCTCGACTCCACCGGGTGTGTGCTATGCTGAGTGCCTGATGGACTCCAGCGGTTTCTCTCCCGAAGAACTCGACCAGATAGCTGCGCACGGCATCTCTTTAGAAGATGCGCTGCGCCAGCTTGCGCTGTACGCGGATCCGCCGGCCTACACGCGGCTGCTGCGTCCCTGTCGTGCTGGAGACGGCCTGCGAGTTTTGGGTGAAGAGGCAGCGGCGGGGTTTGCCCGAGCGTTTTCTGCGGCCGTTGCCGACAAGACCGTAGTCAAGTTGGTCCCGGCCTCGGGTGCGGCGAGCCGCATGTTCAAGGAGCCGCTTGGCTACTTGAACAGCGACTCGCCGGTTTCCACCGCCCGTCTCAAGAGCAAAAAAGCCGTCGACATGCTGGCCCTGGTCAGCGAGATCGAGCGTTTTGCATTCTATGACGACCTGGCTGCCGCCATGCGCCGCGACCGCCTCCAGGCCAGTGCCGACGCCCACCGTGAGGATATTCGGCCGCTGCTCGCCTATCTGTTGACCGCCAAGGGGCTGGACTACGCCTCCCTTCCCAAGGCCCTGCTCAAGTTCCATGGTTATCCTCAGGGCGCGCGCACCGCTTTTGAAGAGCACCTGGCTGAGGCGGCGGCCTACGCCCGCGGGGCTGGCGGGCGTTGCCGCCTACACTTCACGGTTTCCGATGAGCACCAGGCGTTGTTCAACGATCTTGCTGCGCGCGTCGTGAGCCACTACAGCGACGCTCACGGGGTAGAGTACGACATCGACTACTCCACCCAGTCGCCCTCTACCGACGCCATCGCCGTGGATCTCGACAATCGGCCTTTTCACGACAGTGACGGCAGCCTGCTCTTCCGGCCCGGCGGCCACGGTGCGTTGATCGCCAACCTCGGCCGCATCGATGCCGACATAGTCTTCGTCAAGAACATCGACAACGTCGTGCCCGATCATCTAAAGGGTCCGACCTATCACTGGAAGAAGGTACTGGCCGGTCTGCTCATCGAGCTGCAGGAGCAGGTGTTTGCCCATCTCGCTGTCCTCGAGGCCGCCGACTGTAGCCGCGATGCCATCGAGGCCGCCGTGGCGTTCTTGTCCGCCGAGATCGGTGTGAGCGTCCCCGCAGATCTGAGCTCACCGGGTGAGCGGCGCCAGGCGGCGATCTCGCTGCTCGAACGACCGCTGCGGGTTTGTGGCATGGTGCGCAACACCGGAGAGCCCGGTGGTGGACCGTTTTGGGTCGAGAAGGACGGGCGTGTTAGTGCCCAGGTGGTCGAGACCAGCCAGGTCGATCCCGACGATTCCGCTCAGCGCGCGGTGCTCGCGGCGGCGACGCATTTCAACCCAGTCGATTTAGTCTGCGCCTTTCGCGACCGTCACGGCAAGCCCTACGAACTGAGCCGTTACATCGATGCCGATGCGGTGTTCATTGCCGAGAAGTCCAGCGCCGGCCGCCCCTTGAAGTCGCTCGAGCGGCCGGGGCTGTGGAACGGCGCGATGGCGGGTTGGAACAGCATTTTCGTGGAAGTGCCGATCGAGACCTTCAACCCGGTAAAAACCGTCAACGACCTGCTACGCCGCAGCCATCAGCCCCCGCAGTAGCCGCGCCGCTCACTCATCCGCTGATACTTCTTTGCCCATGAACTCGCGCACCGTTGCTTCGAGATCCTCCATGCGCACACGTACACCCTCGGCCTCGGGCGGCAGGGCATCGAGCAGCTTGGGGAAATAGCGTCGGTCGCAGCGCGGCTCGACGATGACGACTATGCCGCGATCCGATGGGGTACGGATGAGTCGGCCGATCATCTGTTTTAGCCGCAGCAGCATTCGCGGCAGCATGTAGTCCATAAACGAGTTGCCGCTGTCGCGTTCGATCAGCTGCCCGCGTCTTTGGATGAGCGGGTCGGAGGGAACATCGAAGGGTAGCTTCTCGATGATGACGGCCTGACAGGCGTCACCGGGAACATCAATGCCCTGCCAAAAAGCGCGGGCGCCAAACAGCACCGCGTGGTCGGCCTCAGCAAAGCTGCGGACCAGATCATGGGGGTCGGCATTGCCGGTCGAAGGTGCGATTACCGATATCCCGTTGGTGGCGAGCTCCGAGAACAGCCCATCGCTGACCTTGGCGAGACGGTCACGGCTGGTGAACAGCGCCATGGTCCTTCCGCCGAGTACCCGTGCGACAGTTGAAATGGCTGTGCTGGTTCTGCCCACCAGCGCCTCACGGTCGGTGCGCTCGTCGACGAACAGCACCTTGAGGTTGTTGCGATAATCGAAAGGACTGGCCACCGCCGCGTCGAGTTGGAAACGGCTGCCGGCACGCTCGGCCAGCTCGAGCGTGCCGAGTGCGCCGCGGGTGTCACCACCGACGGCCACCGTAGCCGAGGTTCCAAACAGGGTCTCGATGCGGTCGAGTATCTCCATCTGGAAATCAGCGGCGGGTGAAACCGGCGTGGCGACCAAGCGCCAGGCGGTGGTCGACTGCCGTGCCAGCCCGCGAAAACGCACCACCAAATCTCCGGGCGGTATCGGGAAGCTCTCGCGCAGCACCACCGACGCGTCGAGCAGGGCCTCGGCCGCTCCGGCAGCCGGGCTGTCGTCTTGGTCGGCAATCTCGGCCAGCCGTCTGCCAATTTCGTCGAGCGCCTTGGCGAGGTCGAGGACGGCATCAACGAGTACCGCCCAGGCCGTCCCGGGGCCGTCTAGGGGGACCGCGAGCTCGTCGCGATAGCTGTGGTTGCGGGGATCGGCACCGACCAAGGCAGATGCTTCTTCGCCGACCTCTTTGATCAACTCGATGGCGCGGCGGCTGCGAGCAGCGAGCTCCTCGTCGTTGGCGATGGGGTCGCGGCCCTTGCGGCCGAGGATGGCGTCGAGACGGTGAACAAGCTCCACGCCCTCGGCGCTGCGTGCGTAGGCACCGTCGGCGCGCTCGGCCAGTTCGTGAACCTCATCGACGATCAGGTGCTTGAGTTCGGGATAGTCGGGCGGCCAGCGCAGCAGCAGATCGTGATTGACGACGATAATGTCGGCGCCCTCGAGCTGCGCGCGGGCCTCGCGAAAAGTACAGTCGCCGCGCGTGGTCTCACAGCTCTGGCGACTACACTCGCTGGCATCGCCGCTGGTGACCTCGCGACGGTAGCTCTCGAGCTGGGGGTACATCGAGTAGAGAACGCCCGGAATTCGGTCGAGTTCACCATGCCCGGCGCTGGCGGCGAAGGCCGCCAACAGCGCAATCGCCGGCTCATCGGGCGCAAGCAGAAGGCTACTAGAGGCGTCGAGAAAGGCGTCGGTTCGCGCCCGGCATAGATAATTGGCGCGGCCCTTTATCGCGGTAAAGCGCAGCGCGGGATAGCCGAATAGCCGCGCGGCGGCGGGGATGTCCTTTTCGACCAACTGGCGCTGGAGGATCTTACTCGAGGTGGATATTATGACCTTCTCACCGGTTTCGCGTGCAAACGGTATGGCCACGGCGAGGTAGGCCAGGGTCTTGCCGATTCCAGTGCCGGCTTCGCAGATGTGAACGTTGCGCCCCTTTTTGCCTGCGAAACACTCGAATGCGTTGCGCAGCAGACTTATCTGCTGCTCGCGAAACTCGTAGCCGGGGATTACACGGCGGGCGGTCGACTCGTCGCGCAGGCGCTGGGCTATAGCGTCGAACTCGAGCGTCACCGCCTCCGGCCAGCCGCCGTCGTCACTTGTGATCGTGGGCTTGGCGCGCGCGACGCTGCTGGTAGGCGCGGCTTCGAGTCGCTTGAGCCACGGTGAAGAGGGGTAGAAGGCGCGCAGCGCCCGCGAAGCGTTTACGGCTGCTGGGTCGCCAGCAGCCGACTCGGCGAAGATTCCCACGGTGATGCGCAGCGTATCGAGGGCGTCATCGAGGGCGCGGTGGCGTTCACGGCGTTCGAGCTTGTCGCGGCAAAAAGTGTCGAGTTTGAGATTGCGTGAGTCTGGGTAGACCAGCGACAGCAACTCTACGGTGTCGAGGAAAGGGTGGTCGGCAAAACGTGGGTTGACGAAAGCCGCGAGCCAGGTCTGTTCGAAACGGATGTTATGAGCGACCACCGGGGTGTCGCCGATGAAGGCATCGAGAGCCTTGGCAACCTCAGCCAGAGGCGGCGCGGCGCTGAGGTCGTCTTGGCTGATACCGGTGAGCCGCTGGATGAACGGCGACAAGACGATGTCGGTATGGATGTAGCTGTTGAAGATTCGGATGTCGCTCGAGCCCGGTTCTATGCGGCCGGCTCCAGCTTCGATCAGAGCATCACTGCGGTGGTCCAGCCCGGTAGCCTCGAAGTCGAGAAAGCACAGCGGCCCGGCCATCGCTAAACGCTCGACCAGGGCCGCATCCAGTCCCAGATCGGCCACCGATAGCGTGGCTTCGTAAGGCCCGGTGGAGTGCATGGGGAGTTGTTCTTGTAGGTCTGCAATCGGTTTCATATCTGCCGTTGCCTTTTGCTATACGAGGCGGCGGCGACTTGCCATCGACCGAGCCTTGATGTCCGAGCCCGCACATCTTCGTTCCTAACCGTCCAAATTGTAACGCTCCGATCAGCCGCGGCGCAGCGCGTTGGACCGCGGCCTGCAAGGTCCGCAGCTAAGCGGCGGGGCCAGCGCTTGCTGGCATGGCACTTGCTCTCACTAGCCGGGCAGCGACGGTGCTCACAACTCTGTAGCGTCTGCGACCTCGAAGGAGAGACCCCCTCATGGCTGAATTGAATGTTAATTCCAAGCTCGAGCTAGCGATGACCTACAGTGCGTATCGAGAGATAGAGATGGTTCCCCATTCTACTGTTGATGAGGTGAGCGACGCAATTCTACGCCTGGCCGAGAACCCGCGCCCCAGTGGCGCAGTCATGCTCGAAGACGCCAAGGGCTGCTACTACCTCCCGGTGGACGAGTGGTTCATCCTCTATCACTTAAGCGAGTCGCTTGATTGCCTGACCATCCTCGGTGTTCTCGAGGGTGCCGATCATACCGTTCACTAACTAGCGCTGCCTTCCGCGCGCTAGCGCAGCTAGAATATCTTCGACCGCGTGGGTGACGTCTGCGGCGTCCATAATCGCGCTGATTACCGCTACCCCTGCCGCTCCCGTTGCCATTACTTGTGCCGTGTTATCGGCGTTGATGCCGCCGACGGCTACCACTGGAGTGGCGCTGGCGGCGACCGCTGCCGCCAATCGCTGCAGCCCTTGGGGCGGGCCAAAGCCGGCTTTCGACGCCGTGGCGAACACCGGTCCAAACTGAAAATAGTCTATGGGCTGTCGCTCCAGCGCAGATATCTCGGCGCAGGAGTGGACCGAGCGGCCGACAAGCAGGCTTGGCGAGCTGCGCTCAGAGGCAGCGGCGATAGTAGCTAGGTCGCGGGCCTCGAAGCCACTGGTCGGCAGGTGGACGCCGTCGGCGCCAACGGCAAGCGCCACGTCGACGCGATCGTTGATAACCAGCAGCGCATCGTGGGCGGTGGTAATGGTGCTCAGCGAGCGCGCCAGCTCGGCGAGCTGGCGGCCACCAAGGCAGCGCTGGCGCAGCTGCACCCAACGGCAACCGGCCTCACAAGCCGCTGCAACCACGGCGCTCAGCCCGGCGAGGTCGGCGCGCTCGTCGCTGATCAAGCACAGAGGAGGGTCGGGCAGATGCAAACTAAGAGATGAGATCGGTCAGCGGCGATGACGCGGTGGCGTACAGCTTCTTGCCGATTCGCCCGGCCAAGTAAGCACGGCGGCCCGCCTGTACACCGAGCTTCATGGCATCAGCCATGAGCAGCGGATCTTCGGCGCCAGCGATGGCGGTGTTGAGAAGCACCGCCGTACAGCCCAGCTCCATCGCTACTGCGACGTCCGAGGCGGTACCCACACCGGCATCGACTATTACCGGTACGCTCGCCTGTTCGATGATGATTCGCAGGTTGTAGCGGTTGCGGATTCCAAGCCCCGAGCCGATCGGAGCCGCCAGCGGCATGACTGCCGCGCAACCAAGCTTCTGTAGTTCCAGACACGCTACCGGGTCGTCGGTTACGTAGGGAAGCACGTCGAAGCCCTCGTCGACGAGAACTTTCGCTGCTTCGATGGTCGCAGCAACGTCGGGGAAGAGAGTCTTCTCATCACCGATGACCTCGAGCTTGACGAGATTGCCGATTCCCGCCTCGCGGGCAAGCCGACAGGTCCTGACCGCGTCCTCGGCGGTATAGCAGCCGGCAGTGTTGGGCAGAATGGTGTAGTCGGCGGGCGGGAGATACTCGAGCAGGTTGGGCTGCGAAGTGTCAGTGATGTTTACACGGCGTAGCGCCACGGTGACGATCTCGGCGCCGGAAATCTCCACCGCCTGCTTGGTCTCTTCAAAGTCCTTGTACTTGCCGGTGCCGACGATCAGCCGCGAACTGAAACAACGTCCAGCGAGCTCAAAGGTGTCGCTCTTCTCGGGTGTAGTAGTCACGCTTGTCAGCCCCCACCAACGAATTGGACGATCTCGATCTCGTCATTGTCGACTATTTTGGTGTCGATCCAGCATTCGCGGCGAATGACCTTGCGGTTTAGTTCTACCGCCACGCGGCGCTCAGCCAGGCCGAGTTCACTGATCAGCTCGGCGAGGTTGGCCGCGGTGTCGAGTTCGCGTTGTTCGCCGTTGATGCTCAGCTTCACGCTCTCAGCGATAGCCCTGGTCCCGCTTCTTTACAACCCAGGGGGCTCTTGGTATTGCGTGGCATGTTGCCCGCGAGCGCTCCACAGGCACGTATCGATCTCGCTGCCCTCCTGCACAATTTATCTGAGGTTCGTCGCCTCGTTGGTCCTGCGACTGAGGTCTTGGCTATGGTCAAGGCCGATGCCTATGGCCACGGCGTAAAAGAGGTGGCTACTGCTCTAGCCGGCGCTGGAACTTCGAGTTTCGGCGTGGCGACGCTCGAGGAGGCGGCCGAGCTTGCTGGCGTGGTCGCCGGCGCGCGCATCATCGTCTTTGGCGGCCTGCTGCCGAGCGACGCCGCGGCGGTCGTCGATCTGGGCGTAGAGGTGGCTAGCGACAACGGCGAGGCAGTGGCGGCGATTGGCGCAGCAGCGTCCTCGGCGGGTCGCCGTGTGCCCATTCACATCAAGGTCGACACCGGTATGCGGCGCTTCGGCGTCGAAGCGGGCGAGGCTGCCGATTTTGTTGCCCGTGTAGCTGCTACCGAGGGTGTGATAGCAACTGCGCTTTGGTCGCACCTGGCTGCGGCAGAACTGCCCCAGGGCCGGGTTACCGACCAACAGCTCAAGTGTTTCATAGCTGCCGCTGATGCGGTGTTCGCGCGGCGTATAAGTAGCGCTGCCGGATGCATAAGCCGCGAGAATCTGAGCCTCCATCTGGCCAACAGTGCGGCGGTGATTGGCCGCCCCGACAGCCACCTCGACTTGGTACGGCCGGGGCTGATGCTCTATGGCCTCTATCCCGATGCTGCTTGCGCGCCCGGCTCGGATGATGGTGCTGATGGTGCTGCTGCGCCGGCTGTGAGCATGAGGGCGCTGGTCAAGCTTGAGCCGGTGATGAGTTTTGAGGCGCCGCTGTTACGCATCGCCGAGCTTGGCCCCGGCCAGGGGATTGGATATGGGCATAGTTACCGGACCAGCGCAGCCACCCGCGTGGCGACACTGCGTTGCGGCTACGCTGATGGCTATCCCCGTTCGCTGTCGAACCGTGGTTACGTCGTCATAGCTGGCCGCCGAGCTCCGGTGGTCGGCCGCGTTTGTATGGATCATACGCTGGTCGACGTAAGTGCCGTAGAAGCTGTGGCCGTTGGAGACCGCGCTGTGCTGTGGGGGCGCGATCCTTCGGCTGATGAGGTTGCTGCTCGGGCCGATACCATCTCGTATGAGCTGGTGGCGCGGGTGGGCCCAAGGGTAGAGCGAGTGTACAAATGAAGGGGGTCAAGTCGCAGCTTGCCCCCTCCATCGGAGAGCTTAGTGAGTAAACGAATCGAGCGGGCGCTGGTGAGCGTCAGTAATAAAGAAGGTATAGAAGAATTCGTCCGTGGTTTGGTCGCCGAGGGCATAGAGATACTCTCCACCGGCGGTACCGCCGCGCGTTTGCGCGCCGCTGGCATCGAGGTGGTTGACGTCAGCGATCACACCGGCTCTCCGGAGATTCTCGACGGACGGGTAAAGACCCTTCATCCCAAAGTCCACGGCGGTATCCTGGCCCGCCGCGACGACGCCTCGCACCGCCGTCAGGTTGCCGAGAACGACATCAGCTACATCGACCTGGTGTGTGTCAATCTCTATCCTTTTGCCGAGGTTACCGCGCGCGGTTGTGACTGGGAGGAGGCTATAGAGAACATCGATATAGGTGGCCCCTCGATGCTGCGCTCGGCGGCGAAGAACCACGCTGATGTCACCGTGGTAGTCGACCCCGCCGACTACCACGAACTGCTACGCGAGATCCGTAGCGACGGCGATGGCGGTGTTGGCGAGGACACGCGTCGCGCTCTCGCTCGCAAGGCTTTTCAGATGACGGCTGCCTACGATGGCATGATCGCCGACTATCTCGGTAAACCCGCCGACGCCGAGTTCGGCGAGACCATGCACCAGCAGTGGCATTTGCTTCAGGGGCTGCGCTACGGCGAGAACCCCCACCAACGCGCGGCTTTCTACCGCGCTTCCGAGGTTGCGGGCCCCTCGATTGCCAGCGCACGAGTGCTACAGGGCAAGGAGCTGTCGTACAACAACATCGTCGATGCCGACGCCGCGCTGCAGCTGATCATGGAGTTTTCCGAGCCTGCCTGTGTAGCTATCAAACACACCAATCCCTGTGGCGTGGCGCTCGCCGACTCTTCCTTGCAGGCCTTTAGAAAGGCTCGCCTGTGCGACCCGGTATCGATCTTTGGCGGTATCGTAGGGCTCAACCGCGAGGTCGACGAAGACACCGCCAACGAGCTCAAGGAAGTATTTCTAGAGATCGTCATCGCACCGTCGTTTTCTGCGCAAGCACTGGCGGTTTACAAGTCGTCTCCCAAGCTGCGCAACGTACGCCTGCTCGAGGTCGACATCAGCGCCGCAGGCGGCCGTGGCGCGCTTGATATGAAGCGTGTGCTTGGCGGATTGCTCGTCCAGGGGCGAGACCTCGAGGCTAGCGACGCAGCTACTTGTCAGGTAGCAAGCAAGCGATCCCCCAGCGAGAGCGAGCTTCGAGCCTTGGACTTTGCCTGGAAGGTCTGCAAACACGTAAAATCGAACGCCATCGTCCTGGCCCGTGAAGACTCTATCGTTGGTGTCGGTGCCGGACAGATGAGCCGCGTCGACTCGGCACGTATAGCGGTTGCCCGCGCGCGTGAGCACGGCCTGGCTACCGAGGGCTGCGTGGTTGCCTCGGATGCGTTCTTCCCGTTTCGTGATGGTCTCGATGTTTGCGCCGCGGCCGGTGCGGTTGCCGTCATCCAGCCCGGTGGCAGCATGCGTGACGCCGAGGTGACTGCGGCTGCCGACGAGCGTGGCATGGCCATGGTGCACACCGGCGTGCGCCACTTCAGGCACTAGCATGCGAGCGGCGAGATGAGAGTACTGGTAGTCGGCGGCGGCGGACGCGAACACGCCCTGGCTTGGAAGATCGCCAGCGATGCAGCCGTGGAGCGGGTGTTCGTTGCGCCCGGCTCAGCGGGCATAGCCGCGATAGCCGAGTGTGTGGCGCTTCGTGCCGACGACATAGAAGGTCTAGCCAATTTTGCGCTTGAAGCGGGCATAGATCTGACCGTGGTGGGGCCCGAGGCGCCGCTTGCGGCCGGCCTAGCCGATCACTTTCACGCGCGCGGACTGAGGGTCTTTGGCCCGGGCCGAGACGGTGCGAGGTTGGAGGCGTCCAAGGCCTTCATGAAAGAGGTTCTGGTGAGCGCCGGCGTTCCCACGGCTGCCTATCGCGAGTTTAGCGACGCTGCCCCGGCGCGAGCCTGGGCACGCGAGCTGGGATTTCCCCTGGTAGTCAAGGCCGATGGCCTAGCTGCCGGCAAAGGCGTGATCATCTGTGCAGATGAGCTCGAGGCTGACCAGGCAATAGCGGCGATGCTCGAGCAGCGACGCTTCGGTGAGGCCGGACGTAGCGTGGTCATCGAAGAGTTCTTGCGCGGAGAAGAAGCGTCGTTTATTGCGCTGGCCGATGGTAGCGACGTGGTGGTGATGGCTCCGTCGCAAGATCACAAGGCTGTTTTTGACCACGACCGTGGTCCCAATACCGGAGGTATGGGAGCCTACTCTCCGGCACCGGTGGTAACCGAGGCTATCTACGCCGAGGTGTTGGAGAGCATCCTCAAGCCTACCCTAGCCGAGCTGCGCCATCGCGGTATCGACTACCGTGGGGTTTTGTATGCCGGTTTGATGATAGACCAGGGCAAGGCCAAGGTACTCGAGTACAACGTTCGCTTCGGTGATCCCGAAGCGCAGCCGTTAATGATGCGTTTGCGCAGCTCGTTGGTCGAGCTTATCGAGGCCTGTATAGATGGTGATGTTGGACGTCTTGCGCCGCTGTGGAGCGGGGAGTCTGCCGCCTGCGTGGTGCTTAGCTCAGGCGGTTACCCCGGTGAGTACCGCAAGGGTGAGGTCATCAGCGGTATCGATGAGGCTGCTGCCATGGAGGGTGTTGAGCTGTTCCACTCGGGCAGCTCGCGAGACGATGCTGGTCGTTGGCTGACGGCCGGTGGCCGTGTACTCGGGGTTACCGGCAGTGGTGCTGACATAGCGACGGCGGTGGAGCGTGCCTACGCCGCCGTCTCCAAGATTTCTTGGCCGGGTATGCACTACCGGCGTGATATCGCGCGGCGGGCCATCGAACGTCACAGCGCAGGTTAAGATTCTGAAGGAGCCTTTGTAAATGTCTAAGCCACGTAAGGTAAAGCCCTTGGTCGCCGTGATGATGGGGAGCAACAGCGATATGGATGTTATGTCGCGGGCCTCTGCGCGGCTCGAGGATTTTGGAATAGATCACGAGGTGGTGGTGACCTCGGCGCACCGTTCTCCCGAGCAGACTGCCGAGTATGTAAGAACCGCCAAACGCCGTGGCCTCAAGGTTCTCATTGTTGGTGCCGGACGTGCCGCTCATCTAGCTGGTGCGGCGGCCGCTAATACTTCTCTGCCGGTTCTTGGCGTACCCCTGGCCTCGGGTGCCCTGCAGGGTATCGATGCTTTGCTCGCCACTGTGCAGATGCCCTCTGGAGTTCCCGTGGCTACGCTGGCTATTGGTGGCGCCGGTGCTGAGAACGCCGCCATACTTGCAGCGCAGATTATCGCCCTCGGTGATACCAAGCTCGCTGCCCGCCTGGAGAGACGCCGGCGCGAGATGGCGCGCGCCGTACCCGGCCTGGTCAAGCAGGTTGCGGGTAAGTTCTGAGTCGGATGATGGCCTCGGCGCGCGATCGGGCGGTGGCCGTCCTCGCTCGCGGGGGTGTGGTCGTCTATCCAACCGAGACCGTCTACGGGCTTGCAGTCGATGCTTCGTCTACGGCCGGCTTGACGTGGCTGTCTGAGCTCAAAGGTAGTCCAGCCGGCCGCGGCGTGTCGTTGTTGGTTGACGGCTTGGAGATGGCAGCTGGGCTAATTGCGGGGGATCCGCCGCCAGCGGCTAGAGCTTTGGTCGAGCGTTTCTGGCCCGGCCCGCTTACGCTGGTGCTGCCCGCCAGCGACAAGGTGTTGCCGTGGCTACGTGGTCCAGGCGGTGGCGTGGGTCTGCGCTGCTCCTCGGACCCGGGTGCGTCCGGCCTGCTGCGTGCTTTTGGCGCGCCGCTGACTTCGACCTCGGCCAACCCTTCGGGGCAGCCCCCGGCGACTGATCTCGAGCAGGCTCGGGCGTACTTTGCTGAGCGCGTCGGGTGCTATCTCGATGGCGGCACTCGTGAGCAATCTGTCGTATCGACGGTGGTTGAGTTTTTGCACGGCGAGGCGATACTACGGCGTAGCGGCGTGATCGGTGCCGCGGCAGTATCTTCAGTAGTTCCAATTCGAGAGTAGGAGGCTCCAATACATGGCCAGGTTCAGGCCTTTTCGTGGTATTCGTTATTCTAGCGCCAAGTCCGGGAGTATGGTTGATCTGGTAGCGCCTCCCTACGATGTAATTGGTGCCGAGGCTCGCCGGGCCCTATACAGCTCCAGTTCGTACAACGTCGCCCACTTGATTCTCAATGACGATGGGCACGACGCGGCTGGCCGTCTCTACCGGCGCTGGCTCGGCGACGAGATCCTCGTTCGCGAAGAGCAAGCGGCGTTTTATCTCTACTGCCAGGACTTTGATTCAGCCACGGGGCCGCTGCAACGCCGCGGTGTCATCGGTGCCTTGCATCTCGAGCCCTTCTCTACCGGTGTGGTGCGCCCCCACGAGCAGACCTTTGCTCATCACAAGAAGGATCGTCTCGATCTCACCGAGCAGGTAAAGGCCAACCTCAGTCCGATCTTCGGACTGTACTCGAACGCCGAGTTTTCTCCCGAGCCCGACAGTGGTTGGGACAGCCCCGCAGACATAGATGTGGTCCATCAAGGAGTTCGTAACCGTGTGTGGGTGGTGCGTGATGCCGACAACCAAGAGCGTATCGCTGCGGCGGTTGAAGGCCGGACGGTGTTTATCGCCGACGGGCATCATCGCTACGCAACTGCGCTCAACTACTTCGAGCTCACCCATCCCGGCCTCACGCCTGATGCCGACGGTCCCGGCCCCAGCGACGACGAGGAGCCCTCGGCGCACGTACTCGCTTTTCTTGGCGCCTTTGAAGACCCGGGAATGGTTATCCTACCCACCCATCGCGAACTCGTGAGTTCTGGTGGAGCCGATGCTGGTCGTTTTGTCGCCGAGCTAGAGCGCGACTTTGAGATTGAGCGCGTGGCTAAGACGCCGCAGGCGCGAGCCCGGCTGCTCGACGCGCTTGAGGCCGCAGATGCCGACGAGAACGTCTTTGCTCTGGCTCTGCGCGACAGCGACCAGTACTTGCTGCTGCGTCGTAAGCTCGTTGCTAGCGGTGATGGCCGCTCGGTTGAAGACCTCGATGTGAAGATCCTCCATTCATTGGTTCTTGGCCGTGCTCTCGAGGCTGCTGGTGGCACCGACGCCAAACTGGCTTATTCGGCTGACCCCGCGAGTGTCTTCGATCATGTTGATGGTGGCCAGGCCGAGGCCGGAGCGTTCATGCGGGCAATGCGCGCCGAAGAGATGGCCGATGCCTGTATGGCCGGAGAGCTGTTGCCGCAGAAGTCGACCTACTTCTATCCCAAGCTGCTCACCGGTCTGGTCTTCCACGCTCTCGAACAGGCTTAGCCTTACAGAGCCTTCTTCGCCTGTTTTGCCCAGCGACGGTTGGCAAGTCGCAGGTAGTGGGGGAGGTGGCGGTAGGCTTCGAGTGCACCCTTATAGGCCTCGCTCGCTCCGGCAGCGTCGCCGACGCGTGCGCGGGCCTCGCCAAGTACGACAAAACCCTCGACGCTCGAGGTGTTGAGCTTGACCGCAGCTTCGGCCCAGTCGATGGCCTGGTGGTAGTCGCCGTGCTCGAGAAGATTCCTCGCCAACACCACCTGCGGAACGCCGTAGAGAAAACGCTTGTTGATGCGCAGAGCTGTGCGGATGAACTCTCTACCTTCTTGCTCGTGACCGGTCTTGAGCAGGCATAGGCCGTGGTAGTAGTTGGTCTCCGGCGATTCGTCCATGCGCCGGATCGCTTTGGCCATGTGCTCAGCGGCTTGTTGGTACTTGCCCTGGTCGGCCAGCAGCCGTCCGAGATCGTTGTGTGCGGCTACGTCGTGATCGTTGAGTTCGAGCGAGCTGGCCAGTTCTCGCAGGGTGTTGCGCTGGTTCATGAAAGAGCCGGGATTGAAGTAGCGGCCGCGGTAGCGGGCCTCGCTCAGGTAGAAAACCACGCCGATGACGAGCAGTGCCAGCAGCGGACTGCGAAACACGCTGCTGAGAAGGTAGAAGAGAAAGAAGGTGCGCAAAGCGCGGTTAGGATAGCGCTGATCGCCGCCGCTGACTAATCGGAGTCCTCACCGAAGTGAGCGCGGGCGATGCGTTCTTTTAGGTACTCCAGCGTACCAAGGTCCTCGATGATGTCGCCGCCGGTGTCGTAGAAAAAGATCTCTCCTTCTTTGTTGCGGCCTACCGCGACCAACCACTCAAGCTCGTCGCGATCCTCGAGAAGATAGTTGATAGCTTGTGAGACACCCTTGCCGGGGATGATGGTGATCTTGGTACGTTGACCTAGGTTGGTCTTGGCGGCGGAGGATTTCTTTTTCATTACTAAGCTCAGAAATAGGTAGCGGTCCGCCTCAAGTCAACCTCAGGTCGCACACCGTTTCTACGTGAAATGATTGAGGAAACAGGTCGAACGGTGTTACTCGGGCGAGTTCGTAACCGAGATTGGTCAGGGTTAATAGGTCGCGCGCCAGGGTCGAAGGGTTGCACGAAACGTAGGTTATAGCTGGCGTTCGCCACTGGCCGAGGGCGGCTATGGCAGCGCCAACGCCACTTCGAGGCGGGTTGATGATTACCCGATCGGGGTAGCGTTTGGGCACCCGGGCAAGGAAGTCTTCAACCCGCTCGAGGCGAAAATGTACATTGCTGATATTTTGCGAGCGAGCGTTGGCCTTGCCCGCCTCGACAGCGCCAGCGCTGCTCTCAACCGCGGTGACGCCGCGGCAGTGTCGGGCTAACGGCAGGGCAAAGTTGCCGGCCCCGGCGTAGAGATCGACCACGCGCTCCTGCCCCGGTGAATCCTCGCGCCGTGTGACGCGCTCGACCAGCGCCAGGTTGGCCTCGGTGTTGACCTGGCCAAAGGCTGCTCCGGCGGTTTCAACGCGCGTGGCGTCTTCACCCAGAGAAAAACGTCGCCGTGTATCTCCCCATTGGCGCTGCCAACCCTTGCCCCAGGCTACCACCCCCCTGACTGCATTGGTCTTGGCCTCGACGAAGGCGGCGATGGTCAGGGTATCGCCGCGGCGCAAACGACCCTGGGAGTTAATCGCTACGACCAAGCCCGGTAGCTCGCCACGCGACGCGATTTCGACCCGTGTGGCACGGGTGGCTAGCGAGGCAACAAAGGCTTCGACTTCGGCCAGGCCGGCGTTGACGTCGTCGGCAGCTATTAGGCAAGACTCAATTGGCACCAGGCGATGGCTGCCGGCGTTGTAGAAGCCGAGTCGGTTATGCTCAAAGCGCAGCTTGAGACGGTTGCGGTAGCCAAAGCTCGATGGCGAAGCGACGATCTCGTCTACGTCGGGATCGTCGATGCCCGCGATTCTCTCGAGCGCGTCGACCACTGCCTGGCGCTTGGCGTGTAACTGCTGGTCGTAGTCTACGTGCTGCCAGGGGCAGCCCCCGCAGCGCTCGATCAAGGGGCAGGGGGGCTCTACGCGGTGGCCGCCGGGGCTGATGATTTCATCTAGCGTGGCTTCGAGGTAGCGCCCGTGGTCCTTGGTTACGCGGGCACGCACACGATCCCCAGGTGAGGCTTTTTCGACAAAAACCACTCTGCCCTGGCTGCGCCCGAGCGCCGCGCGGCCGTAGCAGAGCGAGTCGATATCGAGTTCTATTTGATCGTCGTTTGCCATTAAAAGGGGTCGATTCGCAAGCCGCGACTTGACCCCTTTCCTGTCATGCTTGCAACCGTCACTGGTCTTGACTTGGCCGGTGCCGCCGGTCATGGTCGTGCCGTCTCTTGGTTCGTTTGCCGCGTTCCCCGCACAGGTGCTGGATGATAAGCAAGCTCGATACAGAGCCGCGCGACGCTGTGCTAGGCCTCGGAGCCTGGCCGATGGCGATCACGTTTTGGGCACTGAGTATCACGTTGGCGGTGCCGGCTGCAGCGCAGTACCCTTATCTCTTTGACGCTCCGGTCGACATGAGCGGCAACTACCAGGTCGATTGTGCCACCTGGGACCGTACTAACGATGTCGCGGTCTCGGGCTGCCGCTGCCCGCGGGCGCCGAGCTACCTCTACCTCGATTTGACCGAGATCGAGGAGATTAGGGCTTTCCCGCTTCATCTGCGCATGCACTACACCGGCGAGTTGCGAGAGTTCCATGCTCAGGCCTATCGCTCACCCAACTGCCAGTTGGGTGGCCACAGCTGTGTTCTCTGGGAGGGCTACCAGGTTTTCCCGCTCAGCGGTGCCTTCGATTTTATCCGAGACCCAAACGGTTTTTTTGTCACTAACGATAGCAAGATGACCGGAACGATTACCACGCATGGCCCCGACTACCTTGGCCAGCCGATCGAGCCGCGCGCCGACACGGTCGAGATAGTTCCGTATCGACCGCGAGGACCGACCTTTGGCAAGCGGCCCGGCGACCAGCTGGTAACGCTCATAGCTAACGGAATCGGCGGCTCCAGCGGTATCGGCGGCTACAATTTCACGCTGTTCAGCCAATTCTGTCAGTGCGGCTTGAGCGAGAGCTCGGATATTCCCGCTCCTCCTTATCCTGGTTGTGGTGGTCCCTCTGCCAGCGAGGACGGCGCTCGTCGATATGGTGACGGCTTCCTCTATTTCACCGGCGAGCAAGTCCCCGCCCCGACCTTGCTCGGCGACATTCACGTAAGGCTGCTATCGTCGGCGCCGCTGGTGCTCCCCGACGATAGTGATTCCCGGCGCATTGATCGCGCGGTGGTGCAGCTGGTACAGCAGCAGGGCTACATACGGCGCCGGGGTTCGCGCGAGTCGGATGCAGATTATCGCGACTACCTGCGATCGATTCCTAAGATCCCGATCGGCCCTCCGCAGATCGTCCAACCCGCGAACAACAGCGTGGTTATCTGGCGCAACATCCCGATCAATCAGCAGGTTGACGTCGGTCCCTCCAGCCAATGGCGTCGTTTTCGTTACGCCGTCGAGGTGAGCTCCGCCGAGACCGACGAGATCGACCTCGAGCAGCCGAACCAACCGCTAGACCCGAACATCACGGTAACGACCTACTTCACCGATGGCTTTGCCGCCAACATCTCGCCGTCGAGGAGTGAGATTCCTCCTGTGCGTGACCTCGAGGTGTCGCCGCTGGACGCGATTGGAATCAAGCAATCGCTGATCTCTTCGCTGGTGGAAATTTGTCCGGAGAACTACACGGGCGTTGAGAACCTGGTGCAGGTCTATTTGAACCAGATCAAGGACGGCACGGTCGCGAGCAGCGATGCTGTTCTCGAGGGCTTGAAGCGCGGCGTACTGGCGGAACGGGTCACGCTGTTCGGTGCTCACCTGGCTCGCGACTTACTCGACGCGATGATGGATGGCCTCTCCAATCTACTGACAAATTTGATCGAAGAGGTGACCGGAAAGTCCGGGAGAGGGAAGCATCAGGTAAAACGCGAGGCCAAGCTCGAAGGGCTGCAGGCACAGAAAGATTCGATAAAAGGCCGGATGACGGCGCGAGGCTGGTCGGGGTTTGAGCAGGCGAATCTTGACGCGGTTCAGTGGAACATTTCAGTTCTCAATGATACCAACGGCATGCTGGTGCATAGTATCGCGAAGGCCATCAAAGTCACTCTCAAATTCGCGTTCATGCTGCTGCGCGACGCTCTAGCGGCTGCCCAGCTTGACGGTGGCTTAATCGAACAATTTGTAAATGGCTTCAAGAAGATCCTTTTCACCTTCCTCGATCTTGCCATCAAGCAAGGGCTCGGCGGGCTCGAGCAGGTTCTCAAGAGTGTTATCGGTCAGGCTACCGATCTTGCTAAGACCGAACTACTCGATAGCAGTCACCCATTTTCGTACTGTACGCTGACGCAGGCTGATCTCGAATACTCTCGAGCGTTGATGCAGTCTTGGAACCAGTCAGATCTGATCACCTATGGGGGCAATCGCAACCTGATATTTGGCGGGCTGAGTCTGTTGAGTAGTCAGGCAGCGCTCACGCTGCAGTTAACTGCAGCGGCGGGTTTCGGAAACGATGCCGGTGATCTGGTGGAGACGGTGGGAGGGGTGGCTAAGGCGCACCCGCTCGGCCGCGCTGCGGAATTGGCCGGTAAGATCGTCAAGTACGCTTCCAATGGGGCGGAGTTCGTTTTACCAGCATCGCTGCTCGGCTTGACCAAGGCTCGAACCGAAGAACTGGTGCGTCTGTCTTTCAATAACCAGGTTGCCCCGGGCTCGACGGCCCGGGCTCCGCAGGCCAGCCCAGCGGTCAGTGTGCAGAACGACAATCTTCTCACCGCGCTTGGCGATACCGAGGTCGCTCTTGACGGTGCGCTGGCTGATCTTGCCGGCTTCCTCGAGCAAGACGCCATTCCCGCCGCGATCGACGTTTCTGGTGCTTCAGCGTCGACCGGGCTGGTTAATGCACGGGCGGATTTTGAGCGAGCTGTCACGCAGTTCATCGAACAAGGTACGGCGATTGTGTTGCCGGGTGAATACGCGACCATCCAACTGGGGTCGGGAATAGGCCAAACAGTCGACATCATCGCTATGCTCTCCAATATGAGCCAGTCGCTGATCGACCTTTATCTGGACGTATTGCTCACCCAGTACCAAGGTCCTAGCGATGGTCTGTACGTAGCCGAGCGCACGCGCATAGTCACCGAAATTTCGAGCATACGGAAAGCTATCGCGCGCCTGGTCAGTACGCTCGGTGCCTACGCCCAACGCACCCAAGGCCTAGAGGCGGGCGCGGTGGTGCTGGTTGAAGAGTTTGTCGTGAGCTCGGACGCCACCGGCAAGAATCGCATCTCGGCTGCCAGCGAGAGTTTTACCCTCAGGGCCCACATCACCAACATCAGTACGGTTTCGCTTGCCGGCCTGTCGGCGCTGCTGACGGTAAATTCGCCTGCTGATTCGGTCACCGTCACATCGGCCAGCGAGATCATGATTGCAGGCGGCACGCTTGCCGCTGCTGATGGCTTGCCCGGCAGTGGCGCTGACGAAGCCGATGTCTCATGGCAGGTGTCGTTCAACGGTGATCTCGCCAACCGCGAACGCATTGTGTTTGGCGTCGAGCTGCTCGAGAGTGGTGGCGAGCCGGTCTCGTTTTCGACTTCGAGTGCGCTCGAGATGCTCCGTTACGACATCACCGTGCGCGACGCTGACCTCGACGGTATGCCCGACGATTGGGAAAGGGCCAACGGGCTGAATCCCAATGTTAATGATGCTGATCAAGACGCCGATGGCGATGGTCTCAGCAACGTCCGTGAATACGAGATCGGAACCCTGCCGAGCAGCGCCGACAGCGACGGCGACAACCTCAGCGATGGCGAAGAAACTACGGGCGGCAGCGACGGTTTCTTGAGTGACCCGCTAGTTGCCGACAGCGATGGCGACGGCTTGAGTGACGGCGTGGATCCCAACCCCGGCGATGCCGATCCCAACGCCAGCGCTACGCCTCCCGGCGAGCCGGTGGTAGCAGTGGACCAAAGCAGTGTAGTGTTGAGCCGCGCTGGCGCCTACGTGGCTGTCAATGTTGCAAACACCGGAAGCGGCAACCTGGTCTGGGGAGTGGTGGTGGACAACCCCGCGTTGGTTACGACGATTCCCGCGCACGCCGATGTTTCAGTCGGTGCGGGATCGCTGCTCCTCGGGTTGCCCTCAGGACTGGACCCGGCGCAGTGCCTGAGCACCATCGTTCGCGTCGTTGATGTCTCCGGTGCAACGCCTGATTACCGTGACATCACGGTTACCGTGGGACCGCCCGACGTCTGCGCCTCAGCAGTAGTGTGCGGTGATGCTAGCGGCGACGGCAGCGTTACCGCCACCGATGCTTTGATTGCGCTCAACGCTGCGGTGGGCCTTAGCAGCTGCGCATTGAACCTATGCGATGCCAATGGAGATAATCTCGTCACTGCGGTTGATGCTCTGATGATCCTCAAGTTTGCGGTGGGCTCGGTCACCGAACTCGCCTGTCCGTGATTCCCGTCGAGATTGGCGCCAAGTCTTGACTCGGCCGCGACCGCCCGCCTAGCATTACCATAGTGATACGGCTGCATATACTCGGTTCCGGTGATGCTTTTAACTCAGGTGGGGCTCTGCACAGCTCCTACCTGCTCGAGCACGAGGGTGGATGCTTGCTGCTCGAGTGTGGCCCGTCGGTGCTTGCCGGTATGAAGCGTGGCGGATTTGATTCGACCAGCCCCGATGCAGTTTTGGTTTCTCACCTGCACGGCGATCACTTCGGCGGCATTCCTTTCATGTTTCTCGAGTACCTCTTCAACAACCCGCGTACTCGTCCGCTTGCTGTTGCTGGCCCGCCCACCCTGCGCGAGCGTACGGTGGGGCTGTACGGCCAGCTCTACCGCGAGGATCACTGTAGGGAAATTTCGTTCCCTCTGGATTTTGTCGAGGTCAACCCTGGTGCCCATCTGACCCTTGCCGGCTTCGAGGTCGAGGCTTTCGAGGTCCCGCACAGCGCCGAGCCTTTCTCGCTGGGCTATCGTCTGAGTGCGCCCAGTGGAGGGGTGCTGGTGTTTTCGGGAGACTCGGCCTGGACCGATGAGTTTGTGCGGCATAGTGCCGATAGTGATCTGTTCTTGTGCGAGTGCTGCTCGATGCAGGCGGTAGATGCCCCGGTGCACACCAGCTACGCCGACATCCTTGAGCACCGAGCCGAGCTCGGCTGCCGGCGCTTGTTGTTAACCCATCTTGGCGAAGATGTACGCGACGCCGATGGGCTCGAGGTTGAGCGCGCCTGCGATGGTATGACCATCGCCATCGATTGAAAAGTGGTCAAGCCGCGACTTGACCACTTTTCAATCGATGGCTTTGAGGCAAGCGATGAGGTTGGTGGTGATCGCGTGGGTGGCGCCCCAGATGAGGTGGCGTCCGGCGGTGATCACGTCGACGTCATAGCTCTGCCCCTTCCAATCTCGCGCTTCGGTCTGGTGATAGGAGCGATCGAGTAAGTCGGTGAGCGCGACGGTGAAGATGTCATCTACCTCGCCGGGGTTGGCGGTGTAGCGGTAGCCTCCGGGTAAGACGCCGACGAAGGGTGTGATTACGTAGTCGGTAACCATGGTGTAGACGTCGTCGAGGCAGCCGAGTACGTCGACGTCGGCGGGTGTTATACCCACCTCTTCCTCGGCTTCGCGCAGCGCGGTGGCGAGTAAATCGTCGTCGTTCTCGGCACAGTACTTGCCCCCCGGGAACGCCACCTGGCCCTTATGGCTGGGCAGGTGCTCGCTACGCAGAGTGTAGACGACGCTGTAGCGCCCGTTCTCGGGCACCAGCGCGACCAGCACGCTACAGGCCGTAGCAGTGGCGTCGAGCAGTTTGCTCGGCCCATATTCGGCTAGATGAGCCCTGAGGCGCTCTGGCAGGTGCTTCTCGTCCACGTCTCCCTATAGTGAGTCGGCATCGCTAGCGTGGCAACCGCCGGGCTTTGGTCTTTGGCTGCCGCCGACGATAACCTCCGAGCCGTGACTGCATCGGCCAGTGACGTCATCGTCGTCCATTACAACGAGATTGCTTTGAAGCTCGGCCATCGTTCGATGTTTGTCGGGCGGTTGCTGGAAAACATGCGCCGTGCCCTCGAGGGATTGACGTTGCCATCGCTGCGCTCGGCCCAGGGGCGAGTATTCGTCGACCCCGGCTCGGCGGATAGCGGCGAGATAATGCGTAGGCTGGCTATGGTCCCAGGCATCGCCAACATGCGCCTGGCGCGAGGCTGTGAGCCCAGCATCGAGGCCCTAGAAGCACTGATCGACGAAGTTCTCGACAGTTGGTCTCCGCGCGGATCGTTCCGTGTCAATGTACGCCGCGCAGATAAGTCTTTTCCCATGACCTCGCCCGAGGTCGCTGCCCGCATCGGTGCGCGCGTCGCCGAGCGCAGCGGCGCGCCGGTGGATCTCAAGCATGCCGACCAAACCATCTACGTTCAGATTGTCCAGGGACGTATCTACCTGGCCTTCGAGCGGGTCGAGGGCTGTGGCGGGCTGCCGGTGTCGACCGGCGGGCGGGTGTTGTTGCTGTTATCTGGTGGGATCGATTCGCCGGTGGCCGGTATGCGTATGCTGCGCCGCGGCTGCCGGGTTGATGCACTGCATTTCCACAGTGCTCCTCACCTCGGCCGTACCAGTTTGGAGAAAGCCGAATTACTCGCCGCTGTGCTCGCCCGAGGCCAAGCGGCGACACGACTGTCTTCGGTGGCCTTCGGGACTATTCAGAGCGAAATCGTTCAAGCCGCGCCGCCGCGGCTGCGCGTGGTGCTCTACCGGCGCATGATGATGCGCATCGCTTCACGCTTGGCTCGCCGCGATGGCTGCCGCGCGCTGGTCTCGGGCGATAGCCTTGGACAGGTGGCATCGCAGACCCTGGCGAATATGTCGGTGATAGAAGAAGCGTCGAGCCTGCCGCTACTGCGTCCGCTGGTAGGTATGGACAAGCGCGAAATCACCGATTATGCGCGATCGCTAGGGACTTTCGAGATTTCCATAGTTGCCGATGAGGACTGCTGCTCGTTGTTTGTACCCAAGCACCCTGCGACCTCTGCGAGTCTGGCCGAGGTCGAAGCGGCTGAACTCGGCTTTGATGTGGAGGCGATGGTCGAGCGTGCTGTGGCGGAGCGAGTGCGCGAGAGCATACCGGCGGATTGGCAGCATGAACCGGCGGCTCTGGCCGCCGAGATCGCTTGACCGAGTTCAGCCTTGCGGGGGTTTGTGTTGGCGGGCGGCCTGCCAGAGTCGGTCGAGTGCGCCGGTGAGATTCTCGGCAGGTTCCGAGCGGCCGAGCACGGTTGTTTTTGCGGCGCAGCTGCCACGCTGTCGGGGCTGCTCGGCTGCTTCGATTTTGCCAACCACCAGGAAAATTTCGCCGACTACTTCTCGGCCCATCCACTCGTTGAGTCTGCGGCAGATGTCTTTGCGTAGAAGGGTTAGCTCCTGCATCCAGCCGGGGCTGCGCACCGCTACAATCAGGCGGTGGGTATCGAGACGTTGGGGCTGAGCGTTGCGCGCTACCTGTGGGCCCACCACCTCGTCCCAGGCCTGCCAGATGCGGTAGTCGTCGAGGTCGCGTTCGAGCCCCAGACGGCGCATCACGCCGGCAAGAATAGTGTCGACGCGGGTCGGCCCAGCACTTCCTCCTCTCTTATCTTTAGGCACCGCGTACTTGATTAGCCTGCCATAGCCGGCGGTTCCAGCCGACTACTGTGCACAGCTGTCGGTGTTTTCTCAGCCGCGCTTTCGGGCTTAGCCTTGGGGCTGGACTTTCGTGTTTTGATCGCCTAAGATCAGCGCTGCTGTAGGGGATTTTATGAAGCTTGGAGGAAATTTGGCCATCCACAATATCTTGTGGTATACATATCATCTCCGTACAACATACGGCGGTTTATGCACAGGCAACTGTGCGTTGTGTGTTGTGTGTATGGTGCAGCCCCACCGAGACCTGAGACAGGTGGTCGCGCAAGCCAATGACATTTTTGAGAAAACGTCGCTCCAGGCGCATTGATCGTTGAGGAGTGGAGTGGAAGTGGAGGAGCAATATGGAAGATCACGCAGCTCGGGCAACCGATGCTATTGAGGCCGCAGCGGCCACAACCCACAACCTTGCCGCAAACCTAGGTGCCGCAGCCGGTCTGCGCTTTACCCGGCGGCTGTCTACGGCCGGGGTCGACCCTTTTGATAGTGTCGAGTGGGAACGCCGCGATGCGCTCATCCAGGGCGAAGGCGGCAAGGTTGTTTTCGAGCAGAAGGATGTAGAGTTTCCCAAGTCGTGGTCGCAGCTTGCGACCAACGTAGTGGTCTCCAAGTACTTCCGCGGCCCGCTTGGAACCCCGCAGCGCGAGACCAGCGTTCGCCAGCTAATCGGCCGTGTGGTCTCCACCGTGGTTGGCTGGGGCGATGCCGACGGCTATTTCTCCACCCCTGAAGATCGCGACATATTCCGCGATGAGCTCACCCATCTGTTGCTCGGGCAGCAGGCCTGTTTCAACAGTCCGGTGTGGTTCAACGTCGGTGTCGAGGCACACCCCCAGTGCTCGGCGTGTTTCATTCTCTCGGTCGACGACACCATGGATTCGATCCTCGACTGGTATCGCAAGGAAGGGGTGATCTTCAAGGGGGGATCTGGGTCTGGCGTAAACCTCTCGCGTATCCGTTCTTCCAGAGAAGCTCTGGCCGGTGGTGGCACTGCCTCGGGGCCAGTCTCTTTTATGCGTGCCGCCGATGCTTCAGCCGGAGTCATCAAGTCCGGAGGCAAGACTCGTCGCGCGGCTAAGATGGTCGTCCTCGACGTTGGTCACCCTGATATCACTGATTTTATCGCGTGTAAGTCTAGAGAAGAGAAGAAGGCCTGGGCGCTGATCGAGGCCGGCTATGATTCGTCGATAGACGGCGAGGCCTACGGCTCGATCTTTTTCCAGAACGCTAACAACTCGGTCCGCGTCACCGACGAGTTCATGCAGGCGGTGGTTGATGACGGGCAGTGGGACTGCCGTAACGTTATCGATGGTGGTGTTGCCGAGACCTACCGCGCTCGAGATCTGATGCGCAAGATCTCTGAGGCTGCGCATTTTTGCGGCGACCCGGGGCTGCAGTACGACACCACTATCAACGAGTGGCACACCTGCCCGAACACCGGCCGTATCAACGCTTCGAACCCCTGTAGCGAGTACATGCACCTGGATAACTCGGCGTGCAACCTGTCCTCGCTCAACCTCATGAAGTTTACCGACGCCGCTGGCAAGTTCGATGTCGAGGGCTTTCGCCATGCCGTCGACGTGATGATTACGGCGCAGGATATCCTCGTTGACAACTCGAGCTATCCGACCGAGGAGATAACCGACAACGCCAAGGCCTACCGCGAGCTTGGTCTAGGTTACGCCAACCTCGGTGCGCTGCTCATGGCTCAGGGCCTGTCTTACGATTCCGATGCTGGCCGCGACTATGCCGCCGCGATTACCTCGCTGATGTGTGGCGAGGCCTACCTGCAGTCGGCGCGAGTAGCCGAGGCTACCGGACCCTATGCCGGCTATGCGCGTAACCGGCAGCCGCAGTTACGTGTGATCGACAAGCATCGCGAGAAGTCACGGCAAACCGACTCCGCCCACGTGCCGCTGGATCTGTTCGCGGCAAGCCGCGAGGTCTGGGATGTAGCTCTGGAGAAGGCGGGTATCGCCGGGGTACGCAACTCGCAGGTCACGGTGCTGGCTCCCACCGGAACGATCGCGTTTATGATGGATTGCGACACCACCGGCATCGAGCCCGACATTGCCCTGGTCAAGTACAAGAACCTGGTTGGTGGTGGCAAGATCAAGTTCGTAAATCAGACCGTGCCCGAGGCCTTGGCCAAGCTCGGTTATGAGAAGTCCGAGGTCCAGGCCATCCTCGAGTACATCGATGACAACGATACCATCGAGGGCGCTCCCGGCCTGCGCGAGGAGCACCTCGCGATCTTTGATTGCGCGTTCAAGCCGCTAAATGGTGTGCGTAGCATTGAGCCGATGGGCCACATCCGTATGATGGGTGCGGTTCAGCCGTTTATCTCCGGGGCTATTTCTAAGACCGTCAATCTTCCCAACAACGCCACCGTTGAGGATGTCGAGCACGCTTATATGGAGTCGTGGCGTCTTGGACTCAAGGCGGTCGCGGTTTATCGAGACGGTTGCAAGAAGACCCAGCCGCTCAATACCAGTGCCGATGCCGATGCCGATGCCAAGGCCGAGGTGGTGGCCGCGGGTAGCGAAGTTCCGCGACCGGTACGAAGACGGCTCCCCTCGGACTGTAAGGCTCACCGCCACAAGTTCGAGATCGCCGGACACGAGGGCTACATCCACATCGGCTTCTACGAAGACGGTACTCCCGGTGAGCTGTTTATCAAGATGGCCAAGGAGGGCAGTACCATCTCCGGACTAATGGATACCATCGCCACGCTCACCTCGCTTTCGCTTCAGTACGGCGTGCCGATCGAGGCTCTGATCCGCAAGTTTGAGCACGTGCGTTTTGAGCCATCCGGTTTCACCAAGAATCCGGATATCCCCATGGCCAAGTCGCCCACCGACTACATCTTCCGCTATTTGGGAACACGCTTCCGTCAGGCGCATGATGCTATTGAAGAGTCTGCGGCGGAGGCTGAGGCGGGGGGCTCCCAGCCGGTCGCGGTAGAGGCAAAGGACACGGGCGGCGCGACCCTGGCTAACTTGGTGATAGGCGGAGCGGAAGCGGCTGTCTGTTCTGCGCTGTGCGCGATCTGGTGG